>CAIYXP010000024.1 GCA_903930145.1 uncultured Methylococcaceae bacterium | reverse complement strand
TTGTGGCGTATCACCTTGGATCACAGGCACTGTTTCTTGGCTAATTATTGCCCCAGTATCATATTCCTCAGTCACTAAATGGATAGTCACGCCGGTTTCTTGTTCACCCGCCGCCAAAACCGCCTCATGCACATGAATTCCATACATGCCTTGTCCTCCGAATTTTGGCAGCAAGGCAGGATGGATATTCAAAATAGCCCCCGCATAATGACGTAGGGTTTGCTCGCCTAACTTTTTCATATACCCGGCCAAGATGACAATATCCACTTGATGGGATAGCAGGGTGTCGAGCATGGCCTGGTCCAATTGTTCCGGCGAAGGATGGGTTTTGCCGCTGAGATGGAAATGAGGTATGGATTCGCGCTTGGCCCTTTCCATTGCCCCGGAATTGGCATTATTGCTGATGATGACGACAGGGCTTGCCCTTAGCTCGCCGGATTTGCAAGCATCAATGATCGCTTGCATGTTACTGCCTCCGTGTGACGCAAGAAAACCTAGTTTCATGATAAATCCTCGCAAAGATGGAAGCCCGGCCTCTTGCTTCTGGCAAGATCCGGGCTTCGTTTATTCATTCAAAATAACCGGAGTAACTTATCCGCAAGCGCCCACTGCTCCGCAGGCTGAACAAAAGTCACAGCCATCTTTGCGAATGACAGCATAGTTGCCGCATTCCAAGCAACGTTTACCGGGGTGGACTTCCTGTGCGCCCACTGAACGCGCCTTGAAGTGGACTACATTCTCAGCCTCGTATTCCACCATGACCCCCATATCGTCAACCGGGAAACCATCCTCGTCCAAAATTCCGAGCATGGAGTGGCGATGCAAAATCAACCGGCATAGATAAGCAATCGTGGAAGGATAGGAAATCTTTCGCTTTTCCCCCGGGACCCAAGCCAAAAAGTCGCCTCGCGGCTCGGGGAAGTCCAATAGTTGACGCAATTTTGCACCGACCCAAGCCGGATCGACGACTCGCATATCAAACGACAGGCTCTTGCATAGTCCATCCAATACTCTGGGGTATTCTCCCGATAGCCAGACGGAATAAGGCCGACGCTGCCCATTGGGTAGCGTCAACTCCTTCAAGCCCATGACGAAATCATCATTCGTCGCCGGGTTGTGGATGTCCACTGTCCAAGACAGGGTTCCGTCCGTGCCCGTTTTAGGTTCTTTCGGTGACATCAGCGCATCTAGCACGGGCGTGTCCCCCTCGCCTTCAAAAGCCCCCAACTCCATGCAACGGTAATGCACCAATTTTGCAAAACCCGCCACAAGGCTTGGGACTCTTACCGGCTCACCGTCGGGTGGCATGGACAAATCAAATCCATCGTCACCTTGGGCCTTCATCAAGCTTTTTAACTTGGTTTCCAACCATCCCCGGTCATTCGAGCGCATATCCATGGATAATGATTTAGCCAAGGCTGCCAAGCCACGAGGTTGTTCCGCACCATTGACCCAAACCTCGAATGGACGTTTGCCGCCTTTTCTGTGCGATTCGATTTCGCGCAATTCGTTGGCTTGACTGACCGGGCTGGTTTCCAAATGACCGACAAACACGGCAAATCCGCCTAACCTGTGCTCGACGAAATAAGTCCATGCCGGGTTGCCGCCTGATGGCCTAGGTCTACGCCGCCACCTTAGCGAGGCTAAGGCCGGTTCAGGCACTTTTTCCAAGCGTAACCTACGGTCCGGGTCGGACTCGTCGAATTCTTGACTAGAGCCCTCCGCTTCCGTTTTGGCCGGGTCGGCAATCAACACTTGACCCACAATGCTGTTGGGCCGATAAGTCGCCAACCCTTTCAATCCGGCTTTCCACGCCTCCAAATAAAGGTGTTGGAATTCCTCAAACGGGTAGTCGGCAGGCACATTCACCGTTTTGGAAATGGAAGAATCCACATAGGGTTGCACCGCCTCCAACATGCGCATGTGATCCAACGCGGAGATTTCCAAAGCAGTGACAAAGCCTTCAGGCAAATGATTGGTGTCGCCGCCACTTTCACGGAACAAGCGCCAAGCATGGTCCTCCACCGAGTATTCTTTGATGGTTCCGTCAGCCTGACGTTTACGCCGGGTGTACGACCAAGAAAACGGCGGTTCGATGCCGTTGCTGGCGTTGTCAGCGAATGCCAAGGAAATTGTGCCTGTCGGGGCTATGCTCAACAAATGGCTATTGCGCAGCCCGTGCTGGGAAATGGCAGTCTTCAGCTCTTCGGGCAAACGTGAGGCAAAGCCAGACGCCAAGTATTTTTCAGCATCAAACAATGGAAATGGGCCTTTTTCCCGTGCTAGGTCAACCGAGGCCAGATAAGCCGCATCGCGCATGACTTCGGCGATTCGCGCCCCACATTCCCTCGCTTCGGGGGTATCATAGCGCAAGCCCAACATCGCCAGCGTGTCGCCCAAACCGGTGAAACCCAGTCCAATGCGCCGTTTTGCCCTTGCTTCTTCGTACTGCTTTTCCAAAGGCCAATAGGTCACATCCAGCACATTGTCCAATAGCCTGATCGCCGTTCCGGTCAATGCTGTGAATTTTTCATAATCAAAGCTGGCTTCGCTGGCAAACGGAGCTTTGACAAACCGGGTCAAATCTATGCTGCCCAAACAGCAGCAGCCATAAGGGGGCAACCATTGCTCGGCGCAGGGGTTGGTCGCCTCAAAGGTTTCACAGTAATACAGATTGTTGTCAGCATTGGCCCTGTCCACGAATAACACGCCCGGTTCGGCGTGGTCGTAAGTGGAAGCCGTGATTTTGTCCCAAATTTCCCTAGCCCGCACGGTGCGATAAACCCATAGCCCATCTTCGCGCCGATAAGCACCTTGCTCCTTGTATTCCTCTCCCGGCTCAGCAGGATGGACCAACTCCCAAACGGCATCCTCTTCAACGGCTCGCATCAAACCGTCGGTCACCCCCACGCTGATATTGAAATTGGACAGTTCACCGGCTTTGTCTTTGGCATGAATGAAATCCAGCACATCGGGATGGTCACAACGTAACACGCCCATTTGTGCGCCACGCCTTGCCCCGGCTGATTCCACGGTTTCGCAGGAGCGGTCAAATACCCGCATGTACGAAACCGGGCCCGAAGCACGGGAAGCCGTGCCTTTGACATTCGCCCCCTTGGGCCGGATGGCAGAAAAGTCATAGCCCACCCCCCCGCCTCGGCGCATGGTTTCGGCGGCTTCGGAAAGTGCCGCATAAATGCTTGGTCTACCGTCCACGGATTCAGAAACCGAATCCCCCACCGGTTGCACGAAACAGTTAATCAAGGTCGCTTGGATGCCACTGCCAGCGGCAGACATGATGCGACCGGCTGGAATGAAACCTTCTTGCAAGGCATGGAGAAATTTTTTCTCCCAGTGCTTAGGGTCTTGCTCCACGGCAGCCAAGGCATGGGCAACCCGTGCAAAGATGGCATTGGCATCCCGCTCTTCGCCCTTGGCGTATTTTTCGAGCAAAACTTCTTCGGAAACCGTTTGGGGCGGCAAACTGGGGCTGGGTTTAAGTTGTAAGGATTGTTTCATAGTGATACGGAATAGCTACAAATAAAGTGTTGATAAAAAATCGGGGGGAGTGAAAATGGCAATAAGCAGTTGGCAAGATTATAGAGTGCTATTCAACTTTTTTTCCCAACTTTTCAGTTTTTGCTAAAAATACAACACACGGATAATTTTCTATCTTATTGTTTTATAATGATTGTTATGGGATAGAATTGGATTGGCCCATGCATTTCACCTTCCATATTTAAGGATTGATGCACCGATAGACCTTGAATGCCTGCTCGCCGTCGATCAGAGGGCCGGTCGCAACGATGGTGTCCCCGCCCATATCGCCGGCATTGTTTCGGGCTAGGCGATAGACTTCTTCCTGAATGGATCCTTTATCCCTCGCAATAAAGCCGACTTTAGCGGCAGTGACTGCGGAAACACGACCCAATTCCTTGCAGCGGCGGGCTTCATGGGCAGACAGAATGCGGACTTTTTCCCCTTGTGGCTTGAGGTCCACCCAAGTGCAACCCGATAGCAGGGCGGCTGATAACAGCCCAACCACATTGAATTTAAAGATTTTGTTCATGATTCCTTAACCCTGAATGAATAAATAATCTGGCTGCTATCTTAATTGAACTGGAGTGCTTTGCAAAAGCGATGACGCAAAGCCCCTTCTCGGTTAAAATAGGGCATTCTTACCCGAACAGGCTGTGAAACTATTTGGATGAGGCTTGCCACTGGCGGCTTGTTCAGACCCTCGCAGCAACCAGCATCCCGACTCTCATGACCAAATATATTTTCATTACAGGTGGTGTCGTTTCCTCACTAGGCAAAGGCATTGCGGCTTCTTCCTTGGCGGCCATTCTTGAGGCTCGCGGTTTGAACGTCAGCATGACCAAGCTCGACCCCTACATCAATGTCGATCCCGGTACGATGAGCCCGTTCCAACACGGCGAAGTGTTTGTCACCGAAGATGGCGCTGAAACCGATTTGGATTTGGGCCATTACGAGCGGTTCCTGAGTTCGACGATGGGCAAGGTGAATAATTTTACCACTGGTCAGGTTTACGAAAACGTCATTCGCAAAGAGCGCAAGGGCGAATACCTAGGGGCCACCGTCCAAGTCATTCCGCACATCACTGATGAGATCAAGCGGCTGATTCAACTCAGTGCGGCAGGAATGGACGTTGCGTTGATCGAAGTGGGCGGCACTGTCGGCGACATTGAGTCCCAACCCTTCATGGAGGCAATACGCCAAATGCGGGTGGAGATGGGGGATGATAAAACCCTGTTCATCCACCTGACCTTGGTTCCTTACATCGCCAGTGCGGGGGAACTGAAAACCAAGCCAACCCAACACTCGGTCAAGGAATTACGCACCATAGGCATCCAACCGGACATTTTGATTTGCCGATCAGACCGGGCAATTCCGAAATCCGAGCGTCGAAAAATTGCCTTGTTCACCAATGTGCATGAGGATGCCGTCATCAATGCGATTGATGCGGACACCATTTACCGCATTCCGCTATTGCTGCATGAGCAAGGCTTGGACGAAATCGTAGTGCGGAAACTGCGGTTTGATGTACCCGCCGCCGATTTAAGCGAGTGGGAAGCAGTCGTCAAGGCACAAACCCAACCCGAACATCATGTCACCATCGCCATGGTTGGTAAATATGTCAATCATTCCGATGCTTACAAATCGTTGACCGAGGCATTGATCCATGGAGGCATCAGCACCCGCACTAAGGTCACCATCAAAGCGATTGAATCGGAAGAGGTCGAGGCCAAAGGCACTGCGAAACTCGAAGGAGTGGACGCGATACTCGTCCCCGGTGGGTTTGGTGTGCGTGGCATCGAAGGCAAGATTGCCGCTGTCCGCTATGCCCGTGAAAACAAAATCCCTTATTTAGGCATTTGCTTGGGGATGCAAGTGGCAGTGATTGAGTTTTCCCGTGAAGTGGCAGGATTGGAGGGGGCGCACAGCACTGAGTTTTTACCCACCACGCCTTATCCAGTGATTGCGTTGATTACCGAATGGAAAGATGAATCCGGCGAACTGGAAAAACGCAGTGCCGACGATGACTTGGGCGGAACTATGCGCTTGGGTGGGCAAAAATGCCGCTTGTCCAATAATTCATTGGCGCACTCTCTTTATGGCAAGGATGTCATCACCGAGCGCCATCGTCATCGTTACGAATTCAATAATTTTTATAAGAAAAAACTCGAAGAGGCGGGTTTGCGTATCAGCGGCAAATCGATTGATGGCCGTTTGGTGGAAGTCATCGAGATTCCCGACCATCCTTGGTTCTTGGCCTGCCAATTCCACCCGGAATTCACCTCCACCCCGCGTGGCGGTCACCCCCTCTTCGCTGGTTTTGTGAAGGCCGCGAGTGATTATCACCAAAGCCAGTCAACAGCCCTGCCTCCAGTAGAGGGTTAGCTAACACCATTCCCTTCCCTACGGCAAGGGTAACACCAACCATTCCCTCTCCCATTGGGAGAGGGTGAAGGCAAACATCATGAAACTCTGCGGATTTGAAACCAGCCTAGAACTTCCCTTCTTTCTGATCGCCGGACCTTGTGTCATCGAAAGTGAGCAACTCGCCTTGGACACTGCCGGTAAGCTTAAGGAAATCACCACCAAGCTAGGCATCAACTTTATTTACAAATCTTCCTATGACAAAGCCAACCGATCTTCGCTAGGCAGTTTTCGTGGCTTGGGCTTGGACAAAGGCTTGCAGATACTGGAAGAGGTCAAGCATAGCCTCGGTGTGCCAGTGCTGACTGACGTTCATGAATACACCCCGTTAACGGAAGTCGCCGCTGTGGTCGATGTGTTGCAAACCCCGGCCTTCCTGTGCCGGCAAACGGATTTCATCCAAGCCGTCGCCGCCACTGGCAAACCCGTCAACATCAAAAAAGGCCAGTTCATGGCGCCGTGGGAAATGAATAATGTCGTCGATAAAGCCAAAGCAACGGGCAACGACCACATCATGGTCTGTGAGCGCGGCGTGTCCTTTGGCTACAACAATCTAGTGTCCGACATGCGATCCTTGGTTGTCATGCGCAGCACCGATTGCCCGGTTGTGTTCGATGCCACCCATTCCGTGCAACTCCCCGGTGGGCAAGGCAATGTGTCCGGGGGACAGCGCGAGCATGTGCCGACCTTGGCTAAAGCTGCCGTCGCCGTCGGCATCGCGGGCTTGTTCATGGAAACCCACCCCAACCCTGAACAGGCCATGAGTGACGGTCCAAATTCCTGGCCTTTGCATCGGATGGAGGAATTGTTGGAAATGTTGTTGGGATTGGATCGAGTGGTTAAGGCGAGTGGTTTTTTGTAAGTTGATGACAATCTGAAAAGCAACCATTCAGCAGCAGCGTTTAACCCCGCTCCATTTACGCTCCACTTCCTGTTTGAAAAAGGTTTCCTGGTCCATTGGTTCGCCATCTTCCGCTGCATGGTGTTCGTGCCAATGGACTAGGTAACGTTCGTAAGCATCGTCCCCGGTGATTTCCCGCAAACCCAACCAACATTTTTTGAAGAGTTCCAAAAAGCGCATGGATTAGCCCTCATTCCTCGGAATCTTCATCGCTCGCCTCATCGTCGGTTTCCTCCGTCAACAATTCGCGCAAATATTTGAATAATAGTCGGGCAGATCGTGGTGGCGCATTGGATAGGAATTCTTTGTGGGCATCGCGAATTAAATGCCGCAATTTGGGCCGGTCAGCATCGGGATGTTCGGCCATCAATGCGTTCAGATCGTGATCGTCGCCCTTCAGCAAGCGGTCACGCCATCGCTCAATCACATGCTGGTGATGCACAGCCCTGGCGCTCAAGTTGCTGTGACGGTCCAATTGCTCGCGTATCGGCGACATATCCATATCCCGCATCAGTTTGGCAATGAATTTGCGCTGCCGCTTGAAGGCCCCATGGTGGCTTTGAATGCTTTGCCCTAGCTTGATGGCCTCGAACAATTCAGGGGGCATTTCCAAGCTTGCCAAACGATCTTTGGGCAAGGCAATCAGTTCTTCGCCTAGCGCTTCCAACGCGGCAGTCTCGCGTTTCATGGCCGATTTGTTGGGACGAACGGCGTATTGTTCTTCCAATTCGTCGAAATCAGTGTCAGATGAGTTCATAGAAACAATTTAAGATACCACAATCAAAAAAAACACAAACAAGGCGACTACACCT
Source organism: uncultured Methylococcaceae bacterium (assembly GCA_903930145.1). Taxonomy (GTDB): domain Bacteria; phylum Pseudomonadota; class Gammaproteobacteria; order Methylococcales; family Methylococcaceae; genus Methylumidiphilus. The sequence goes on along the minus strand of CAIYXP010000024.1, from coordinate 20,917 downwards.
AAAGGAATCAACACGGCGGGCCAATCGGATTGGACATGCTTGCCACGCTCCAAAGCCGCTTTAATGCCGGGGCTGAACCAGAAAATCGCCAACAATGCGATGGCCCCAATCGCAAGCGTTTCCCAAATAGAGTAATTTCCCATGTTCGCCTACCCAAAAGGTCTATTAAAAGGCATCATATTAGCCTAATCCAGCCTATTCTGTCCCGTATTTAAGTTCACCGGGCAGGACTTTTAGTTGGCATCGTCTGAAAAGCTTAAGAATTCTAAACTATGGCTAATATACTGATTATCTATTCAACCACCGACGGACATACTGTTGAAATTTGCCGTCGCATCATCGAAGTGTTGGAGCAATCCGGTCATCACATCAAGCTGGTGAATGTCACTGAGGCTTCATACATAGACCTTGCCCCCTTCGACAAGATCGTGATTGGGGCCAGCATACGCTATGGTAAACATAGTCCGCAAATTGTCGAGTTTATTGCCAAACATGAAACGATGCTCGACAGCAAACCCAATGCATTCTTTTCCGTGAACGTAGTGGCGCGCAAGCCCCAAAAAAACCAACCGGACACCAACCCCTATGTGAAGAAATTCCTCAAGCGGATTAGTTGGAAACCCAAGTTGGTCAAAGTATTTGCGGGTAAATTGGATTACCCGCGCTATACCCCGTTCGACCGTTTCATGATACGTTTTATCATGTGGATCACCAAAGGGCCAACCGACCCTACCGCCGTGATCGAATTTACCGACTGGCAACAGGTTGAGGAATTTGGGCGGGTGATTGGGGAAATGTGAAACCTTACTTCACCGCAATCAACCCACTAAAATTATACCAACGGAAAAACTCCTCCACATGGCGGAAACCGGCATTGTTCAGTAACTCCAAGTTTTCCTCGGGGCGATAAGGAATCAAAACATTTTCCAATGCCTCGCGCTTATGGGCAATTTCCGACTCGGAATAGCCTTGGCGTTTTTTCAAGTGATAGTAATAGCGGATGAATAACCGGTTGAAAAGACTATCGCCCAAGGTCAGTTTTTCAACCAAGATCAAACAACCCTGCTCATTCAGTCCTTGGTGAAGGTTGCGGATGACCCGCTCACGGTATAACGGCCTGATGAATTGCAAGGTAAGATTCATTACCACGACTGACGCATTTTCCACCACTTGGGTTTGATGCAAATCGGCTTGCACCAAATCAAATGCCCTCCCGGAAGGGCAAGCCGCCAGTTTTTGCCGGGCTTTGTCCAGCATTTCCTGCGAACTGTCCACGCCGACAAACCGCACCGCCGGGTCGATGATTGGGTCCAATGCCAGCAGCGACGTGCCAGTGGAACAACCCAAATCAAACAGCGACGTGTCAGGTCGGGCAAAGTCGGCGGCAATTTCCCCGGTCATGCGCTGGATTTCGTCATACCAAGGCACCGAACGGGCAATCATGTCATCAAACACCGCCGCCGTCTTGTCGTCAAAGCGAAAATCGCCGTTGGCGGGGGTTTGAAATAATTGGTCTTTGGGGGGGGATGGTTGGGTCAAATTGGATTTAGGGAGTGGTGTGGTAATTTATGGATTTTACACCGAATTAAAGCTTTTGCTCTTAGCGTTGCGTCGTTGCGCCGTTGCGAGAGGGAAAAAAATCTAGTCGAATACACCACAAGTTGACAAGCTGGAAAACCAAAAAGAAAGTCTCACGCAACGACGCAAAGGCGCAAAGACGCAACGTAAAAAGCCATTTTATGGAGGCAAGCCCTTGATGACAATGGGTAGGCGGTTTTGTATGTCGGCATGGGGATGCCGACTTTCCAAAAAAAAATCGGGGCTCGCTACGCTCGCCTAAAGGGTAAAAGCACAAAGAGCAAAGGGCTAAAAATTCCTGACAAGCCGAAACCCCCCGTCGTCGTACCTGTACCGCGGATTGGTCCAGTCGCGGTCGGCACAACGCACGCCCTGCGGCTTGACGTACCACGCACCACCGCGCAACACACGGGGCCGATCACCACCGCCACAATCTTCTGCACCACCATCCCACGCGCTTCCATCCGTTGGCGCACCCAGATACTTGTCGTGATAACAATCCTGAACCCACTCCCAAACATTGCCACTCATATCATATAGACCAAAAGCATTGGGTTGCTTGCCTCCGACTGGATGGGTTTTATTTTTAGAGTTGCCATCAAACCATGCAACTTCGCCCACATCATCACTACCGCAATACTGCGTATACTGTCCCGCCCTGCAAGCATATTCCCACTCCGCCTCAGTCGGCAGCCGGTAATGATGACCCGTTATCTCGTTGAGTTTTTGGATAAATGTTTGAACCTCAATCCATGACACTCTCTCCACCGGACAATTATCCCCGCATTCCTTAAAATAGGACGGGTTTGAACCCATCACCGCTTTCCATTGCCCTTGGGTGACTTCATATTTACCCATTTTAAAAGCCTGTATATTCACCTCATGCCTAGGCTTTTCGTCTGACTCGGCTAATTTATCGGTTTCATCCGAACCCATCATAAAACTACCCGCCGGTATCTCGACCATTTCAGGAAAGATTGCAAAATCCTTTGAACTGACGCCGGGGTTGAGCGGGATTATCGGCTTAGTTTCATCCTTCGAGTTAATCGTTTGCAAGGCAGCGGGATGACCTTGTTCCGCCGCTTTACGATACCACGCTTGTGCAGCGGCCTTGTCTTGTTTGACACCCGTTCCGGCATCATATAATTTGCCTAAGGAATACTCGGCTTCGGCATCCCCTAAATTAGCCGCTGTGGTATACCAATTTATTGCCTTGACATAATTTTGCATCGTTTCATAATGCTTGCCCAAGGCTGTGATGACAGCGGGAGAATCAGCAAGTACTAACTGTTCAACGGCATTAGGCAGCGTTTTTTCCGCTTCGGCAAACGCCAACACAGCCGCATCGGTCTGACCGGCATTGACTAAGAATTGACCCGTCAAGGCTTGCTTTGAGTCTTGCTCCAAGCCAGCGTTTTCTTGGTCAATCAGTTGAAAAGCGGCTTGGTAAATCTGCTCTTTGGATTTTAATGCCTTGGTTTTTTCAGTAAAATCGGCTAATTGTTGTTGGTGAAACGCTTTCCAATCACCAAGCAAATGGATACTGACGCGAATGGAATCTTTGTGTTTGACGCTTCGAATCTCAAAAGGGTATTCCTTAAGCTCAGGGGTAATCGCGGTCAAGATTAGGCGTAAAAATTTAGACTCACCGGCATTGAGTGAATGGTCTTCATCTTCCAAATTGGTATAAAAAGCATTATGGGGGAAATTAATTAACGTAAATTGTTCACGGTCGCCACTCATGTTGATTAACCGGGATAAATGCTTTTTCTCCGGCGGCGAGAAGTTGATGACATGGGTGTTGTCCGCTTCCACGGTGTTGACATCATCCAAAACCAATGTCGTATCCTCAGTGGATATTCGTTTATTGCTAACAACGGGAGATTCATCACTTGTATGCGGATTAACCACAACCGACCTGAAGATTAACGCTGCACCAACCACTATTGCGACTAAGATGAGTAGCATCAAAGTCACTAAGAAGATAGACGGCTTATTATCATCGGAAGGTTTGATGAACACCGGTTGCATATCTCCCTTCGGCGCTTTATGCGGAGGGATGTAACGGGTTACTAGAGTTTCGATTCCATGCTGAAAATCGTTATGCCGCAATGTCAAACCTTGAAATTCAAAAATGCCTTTCATAGAGTTTGGGCATTCCTGCCGCAGCTTGGTTATATCGACCGACTCTTCAAACACCGGCACGATATTTCGCTGATTTGCCTTAGCAAGCTCAAATTCATGCCGAACCCAGTCGCCTCGCTTGGCACATCGATCCATAGCCCCCGGCGTCACCAGCAATAGGAAATGCGCCCGTTTTGGCACTTCAGTCAGAATTTGATTGGCCCAATAGCCTGCTGAAATATCATCCACATCGAGAAAAGCATCATAGCCTTGATGTTTGAGCGCATCATGAACCGAACGGGCAAAGGCTTTGCCTGCTGCCGTGTCGCGCCGATAGCTAATGAAAACGGATTTTTGACTCATCGCCAGATGTCCATTGATTGTTTGAGTTACCCCATCAACACATTGAGATTATGGTATCAAATATTGCATACTGTTGTTACTCAGCGGCCTAGGCTTTGACGTTCCTAAGAGTTAAAGGTCTGGACATCCCTCCGCAAAAGTTGTGGAATACTTAGCTTACGTCAACAAAGGGGCAAGCCATGGCTACCGTACAAGAAGAAGTTTGGGAAATACTGCGCAAACTAGCACTGAGTTCGGAGGAAACTAACCGAAGGATGCAAGAAACCGACCGTCATATGCAAGAAACTGATCGGCAGATGAAAGAAACTGACCGCAAGTTGAAAGAAGTCACCACCGCCATAGGGCGCTTGGGCAACCGCTTAGGCGAGTTTGTCGAGGAGATGGTACGCCCTGCCGTCGTCCGCTTGTTCCAACAACGCGGCATTGCAGTCCATCAGGTGAGTCGCGGGGTCTATGCCGAACGTGACGGTGATGCCATGGAAATCGATCTGCTGGTGGTCAACAATCTCGATGCGGTGTTGGTCGAGGTGAAAAGCGAACTGAAGGTGGACGATGTCAAGGATCATGTCTCGCGCCTAGAGCGGTTCAAGAAGCTGTGTCCGCAATATGCCGGTTTCCGGGTCATGGGTGCGGTGGCGGCAATGGTCGTGCCGGAAGATGCCGCCCGTTTCGCTTACCGGCAGGGCTTGTTTGTGCTGGTGCAAAGCGGCGATTCGATGACCGTGGGGAATGATGAGGATTTCACCCCCGGTGTCTGGTGAACTGATGCGCGAAAATGCTGGGCTACGGTGCGCGTCTGGATTTGGGGTAGCCGTTAGTTTCTTTGAATGCGTATCTTGCCTACTCTACTGCTACACAAGTCCCTCTCCCTATCGGGGTTAGTGTTTGCACACAAGTCCCTCCCCCCTTGGGGGGAGGGATTTAGGGAGAGGGGGACTGGGTTGATTACAAATGGCTTGTCGTCTCATCAACCATCCCAAAACCCTCTCCCCCAACCCCTCCCCCTGCGAGGGGGAGGGGAGATTAATCTTCAATTTATAATAGGATAATCCACCATGTCCACCATCTATTTAGGCACTGTCGCCCATCTGACAGCCAACCCTTTCGAGGACCCCAATGCCTTGGAAATCATCGAAGAGGGTGCATTATGGGTGGATGAAAAAGGCAAGATCATAGAGTATGGAAAACGCTCCGATATTCTGCCTAAAGCACTCGAAGCAAGTATTGAGGATTTTAAAAACGCTTGGATAATACCCGGCTTGATTGATGGACATATTCATTTCCCCCAGTATTTCGCCACCGCCGCCTATGGTGGGCAATTACTGGATTGGCTGGTGCAATCAATACTACCAGCAGAAACCGCATTGGCAGACCCTGCTTTTGCCCATGATGCCGCCCATCGGTTTGTCAAACATTTATTATCTTGCGGTACAACCACGGCCTTGGTGTTTGGATCACAGTTTCATCATGCCAATGTATCTTTGTTTAATGCGGCAAAAGAATATGGCTTGCGCTTGATTGCCGGGGCGACTTTGATGGATAGTCCCGGTGAGGGTATCCCTGATAGTTTGCTACAAACCCCGCAACAAGCACTTGCCGATGCCGAAACCCTGATTACTTTTTGCAGCAACGAACCTCTGCTGCATTACGCCATCACCCCACGTTATGCGCTGTCTTGCTCGGATGAAATGATGCAAGTGTGTCGGGGGTTGCTGCACGACCATCCTGAAACCTATTTGCAAACCCATATCAACGAAAATGACGGCGAAATCAATGCCGTGATGGGTTATTTCAAGCAACACAGGGATTATCTCGATGTTTACGATCATTACGGTTTGGTCACGGAACGCACGGTGTTGGCTCACAGCATCCACACGACTGACCGGGAACTGGCTCGCATTGCCCAAGCCGGTTGCGCGGTCTGTCATTGCCCGTCCAGCAATTTGTATTTGGGCAGTGGCTTATTTCCGTTGACCCGCCATATTGAAAAAGGCATCAACATTGTTTTGGGAACTGACATTGGCGCTGGAACCAGCTTCTCGATTTGGCGTAACCTTTCTGACGCTTATAAAATCCAGCAATTGCAGAGGCTTAGCCTGGATGCCGCGCATTTGTTATACTTAGCCACCTTGGGCGGAGCCAAAGCCCTGCGGCTAGACCATGAAACCGGCAATTTTGCCATTGGCAAAAGCGCGGATTTCTTTGTGTTGAACCCGCTTAAGGACAACTACCTTGGCGAGCGTTTAAGCCACTGTGACAGCCTGAAGCAGCAACTGTTTTGCCTGCTGCACTTGGCTTCAGAAAGGCACATTGAGGCGACTTTTGTTGGCGGTCGATCATGGCCATTAAGTCAAGGCACAACTTTTATTGACTAAAGCCTTGTCATCGCCTCTAGGGTCAACTATAATTAGCGGCTTTTATAAGAATGCAAGTTTTGGAGCGTAATTAGCATGAAAACCTTCAGCGCAAAGCCAGCCGAAGTTAAACGCGACTGGTACATAGTCGATGCCGCTGGCAAGACGCTCGGTCGTCTCTCAACTGAGCTGGCTCGCCGTCTGCGCGGAAAGCACAAGGCTGAGTACACCCCCCATGTGGACACCGGCGATTACATCATTGTCATCAATGCGGAAAAAGTCCATGTGACGGGTAACAAGGAACAAGATAAAATTTATTATCACCATACCGGCTATATCGGCAACATGAAATCGGCAAGCTTGGGCAAGTTGCGTCAAACTTATCCAGAGCGGATCATTGAAACTGCCGTCAAAGGCATGTTACCCAAGAACCCGTTAGGACGCGCCATGTTCAAGAAGCTCAAGGTCTACGCGGGCGATAAGCATGGTCACCAAGCGCAGCAGCCAAAATTGCTGGAAATCTAAATTCAAATAGTCAGGTCTATCATGGCACAAACGCAGAATTATGGTACGGGTCGCCGCAAATGCGCAATAGCTCGCGTGTATGCGAAAGTCGGCACGGGCAAGATCGTCATCAACAATAAATTACTGGACGATTATTTCGGCAGAAAAACTGACCGTATGATTGTCAAGCAACCGCTGGTACTCACCGAGTTGGGCGACAAATTGGATATTTCCGTCAGCGTCGTCGGTGGCGGTCCTTCAGGACAAGCCGGTGCGATTCGCCACGGTTTGACTCGTGCATTGATGGAGTATGACGAAACCCTGCGCCCTGCATTGAGAAAGGCTGGTTACGTGACTCGCGATGCCCGTGAAGTTGAACGTAAAAAGGTCGGTCTGCACAAAGCAAGACGCCGTCCTCAGTACTCCAAGCGTTAATTTTCCGTCGTTTTTGGCCTTAAATTAGGTCAAAAACGCATTGAAAAACGATGCATTTGGGGGATCGTCTAGCGGTAGGACTACGGTCTCTGACACCGTCAACTCTGGTTCGAATCCAGGTCCCCCAGCCATTTATAAAAGGGTTACGGCGAAAGCCGTAGCCCTTTGTTTTTTTGTGGTCAGTATGGGGGTTCAAAGTAATGTTGAAAAAATGGTTTTCCAGTCGCCGCTGCAACAAGGCATTCATAGCGTTTCTGGTTCTCGCCAACTCTGTGGCGTTTGCCGGTATCCGCCTATCCGATGGTGACTTGCTTATGGAGGGTGACAGTTATTTGAAGCTGTCAAAATTAGGCAAGCCTGCTGGAGTGCAAAGCTATGACGTAGGAGACAAATATACGGGTTTTGTTAAAGTCTATGAGTATAGCTACGAGAAGGATGGTGGTATCTATGTGGTGACAGTAGTGAACGGGAAGGTGACAAGCATTAATTGGAGCAGAGAATAACCTCGTTCGCCTGATGAAAACTTCATGCATAGAATAACCCCTATTCAGCCTTCAACTTCTCCCAGTACTGAGTATAAATCGTGATGGCCTCGCCAATGTCAGTCTGATATTCGCCTTTGGAGAGTATCTTATCATTGGGATATATCGTCATATTATCACGCACTTTTGGGTCTAAGTGCTTGAGTGCTTCAAGGTTGGGTGTCGCGGACCCGACTTTTTCACTAATGGCTTTGGCAATATCGGGGCGCAATAAAAAATCAATCAAACGATGGGCTAACTCCACATGGGGTGCATTTTTCGGGATGATGAGACTATCCATCCAAATAATGACACCTTCTTTCGGGTAAACATATTGAAACGACGGTTGTTCCCGTCGAATTCGGTTTGCCGCGCCATTCCAGACCACGCCGGCATCGGCTTCGCCAGTCAAGAATAACACGTCCGCTGCGTCAGAATTGAACAATCGGACATTGGGCAGTAGTTTCTTCAGCAATTCGTAGGCTTGACGGATGTGTTCCGGGTCGGTGTTGTTACCGGAATAACCCAACACGATCAAGGCGAAATGAAATACCTCGCGCATGTCATTGGGCAATAATAGCCGGTCAACGAACATCGGTTTCCACAAATCAGCCCAAGCTTGAAGGTATTGAGGTTTGAATTTGTCGGTATCCAGTCCTATGCCAGTGGTTCCCCACAAATAAGGGATACTATATTGGTTTTCGGGGTCAAATGGCTTGTCGAGTTGACGAGGATCGAGGTTTTTATAGTTAGGCAGCTTGGTTTTGTCGATGGCATGTAACATGCCCTCCCTGCGCATTTTATCGACAAAATAGGTCGAGGGCATCGCCAAATCATAACCGCCGCTATTTAGCAATTTAAGCTTGGCATACATCGACTCATTACTGTCATAACTAGTATAGCGGACGGCGATACCCGTTTCTCGGGTGAACTGCTCAAGTATTTCCGGCATCAGATAATCCGACCAGCCAAACAGGCGAATTTCTTGAACTTCACTGCTAGCGGTAGCGCCATAGAAATATAGCAATAAGCTGCCGATTATTGTCAAAATACAGGGTAGGGGTGATTTCATTTGCCAAAAGGTGGATGAAACCGGCCTGAGTGGGATGTGTTGGGATGGAATCATTGCGGCTTCCGTTGCAATAAGTATTGCGCACTAATGACCACGCCTAAGGAAACGGCAAATAGCAAAGCCGCCAAGGCATTCACTTCTGGCTTAACCCCTAGGCGGACCATGGAGTAAATTTTCAACGGCAACACTTCAAACTCCGGTCCGGTGACAAAAAAACTCACCACGACATCATCCAAGGACAGGGTAAAACTCAACAACCAACCGGCCATGATGGCAGGCATCGCCAAGGGCAAAACGATTTGGCGTATCGCTTGCCACTCACTAGCACCCAAATCCGATGCGGCTTCAATCAAATGCCGGTCGAAACCTTCCAAGCGGGACAGCACGGTAATCGTGACGAAAGGAAGGCAGAATGTCGTGTGCGACAACAATAAGGTCCAAAAACCTAGTTTGACATGCATGGCGATAAACAATACCAGTAGCGAAACCGCCATGACGATGTCGGGCGACATCAGCGTGACAAACAACAAACCTTGCAACAACTTACGGCCTTTGAAGCGGTAACGGTAAAGACCCACCGCGCCCAAAGTTCCGACCGCACAAGCCAAACTGGCAGATAGGCAAGCCACAAGCAGCGAATTCATGGAAGCTTCCAGCAAGGTGTCGTCGGTGGCTAGGCTGCGATACCAGTCCAAGCTGAAAGCCTCCCAGCGGATACTATATTTGGACGAGTTAAACGAATACAGCACCAGCACCGCCATGGGCAGATAAAGAAATCCAAAAATCAACGCCATATAGCCGGATTTTAATTTTTCCATTTAATGATTTTCCTCTGCGCTAAACTGTTTCAGGCTATAGGCGTAGGCTGATAAAAACAGCAACAGCAAGCCAATCAATACGATGCTGGCGGCGGCGCCAAACGGCCAGTCACGGGCATCCAGGAACTGGTCTTTGAGAAAATTGCCCACCAGCAAATCACGCGAACCGCCCAGTACATCGGCGATGAAAAATAAACCCAAGGCCGGCATGAATACCAATAAGCATCCCGCGATGATGCCCGGCAAAGTCAACGGCAAAGTCACATGCCAAAAACGCCGCCAACGGCCCGCGCCTAGGTCGGCGGCGGCTTCGACTAAGCGACGATCCAATTTTTCGATGGCACTGTACAAAGGCAAAATCATGAACGGCAATAAGATGTAAACCATGCCGATCAGCACAGCAGAGCCGGTGTAAAGCAAACGGATTGGCTCATCAATCAGGCCAAGGGCAATGAGTGTGTTATTCATCAAGCCCTTGGCTGCCAATAACGAACGTATCGCGTAGGTGCGTATCAGCGAATTAGTCCAAAATGGGACTATCACTAATGTCAACAACACCGGGCGCAAGCTAGGCCGAAACTGCGCCAAGAAATAGGCGAAAGGGTAGCCTAAGCCTAAACAAACCACGGTCGTCAACAAGGCCAAGCCTAATGAATGGGCGAACACCCGCAAATAAATGGGATCAAGCAAACGCAGGTAATTGTCGAACCCCGGCGTAAACTTGATAAAACCGCTTTCGTCACGGCCCAAGAAACTGGCGACCAGCACCAGCAGATTGGGAACCAGCACAAAAACCGCCAACCAGACCGATAGCAGCAGGATGATGGAGGTTTTGAAGACATTAGTTTGCTTCATTTCAACACCCTCTCCCTTCCCCCCACCCAACTCAATCCTACCCGCTGGCCGACTTGGAAATCTAGCGCGTGTTCCTCTTGGTCGAAAAACTCGCTGGCGAACAAGCGCTTGCCACTGTCCAACTCGACGACACAGTCCAAGGTCATGCCTTTGTAGATTTGTTCGACGAGTTGCCCTCGCAACCTAGCAGACAGGTCGGACGGGTCAACCAAGTGCAAATCTTCGGGGCGTAGCAATACATTGAAACGGTCGCCCGTGCGGTAAGTATGGGTTTGGCGTAATACGCAATCCAAGCCTTCCACTTTGGCTGCCAACGAAGTTGCGTCAAGCCGATGAGTGATGACACCTTCCAACAAATTGCTTTCACCGACAAACTGGGCGACAAACAGGCTGGCGGGTTTCTCGTAGATTTCACGTGGGCCGCCGATTTGCTCGATCCTACCGTCTCGCATGACCACCACCCGGTCGGACATGGACAGGGCTTCTTCTTGGTCATGGGTGACGAACACAAACGTAATTCCCACCGAACGTTGCAAGGTTTTCAAGGTCATTTGCATAGACTTGCGGAGCTTGGAGTCCAAGGCACTGAGTGGTTCATCCAATAGCAATACACGAGGCCGGTTGACCAAAGCCCGAGCCAAAGCCACCCGCTGCTGTTGTCCACCTGACAATTGACGTGGCTTGCGTGTCCCAAACTCTGGCAAATCCACCGCAGCCAGCGCTTGTTCCACACGCTCCTGAAGATCCTTGCCCGGGATTTTTTTCATCCGCAAACCAAAGGCAACATTGTCGAACACGCTTAAATGAGGGAATAACGCATAACTTTGGAAGACGGTGTTGACGTTGCGCTGGTCGGGTGGCAGAGCATTGACTGGTTCCCCGTCTAGCAAGATTTCGCCAGAATCTGGCCGTTCAAAGCCCGCCAATAGGCGCAGCAAAGTCGTTTTGCCACAGCCGGAAGGGCCGAGCAAGGTTAAAAATTCACCTTCAGCAATGGTCAAATCCAAATTGCGCAAGACGGTATTCGCGCCGTATGATTTGGTGATGGCTAGGAATTCTACAACAGGCTTCATGATGAGTTTTGAGATAGCTTGGAAGGGGGATTATAAGCCACCATAGCCAATTTTCCGCATTAACTTGCCCTTTGTATGAATGTCTCGTTTAGAAAGCCTGGCACTGAGTTAAAATATACCCCCTCGGGTTCACCTTTATCCCTTTGACTCTAGGGTGTGTCCCTCCAAACCGTTTTCATCATTACCGGAGCGTCTATACGCATGAAAACAATAAAAATATTATTGGTTGTATTGAACATTTTATTTCTTGCCCCGTCCAATGCCATCGCCGAAACCAGTGCCTTGGAGCAAGCAAACAAGCTCAATGAGGAATGGGAAGTAATCTTCTACTCTCTGCCGAGCAACCAACAAGCAGATCGTTTCAAAGCGCTATTGCCGCGTATTCGGGAGTTGCAGGCAAAATATCCCAACCGTGCCGAACCGCTGATTATTGAGGCCGTCACCCTCTGCACCTTGGTTGCCGCCGAATGGAGTTTTAGCGCTTTAAGCGATATTGAAAAGGCGAAGGAATTGCTGATAAAAGCGATTGCCTTAGACCCTAATGCCATGGAAGGGGCCGCCTATATCGCTTTAGGCAATCTTTACTACCGACTCCCGGGTTGGCCGATTTCATTTGGCGATGACGATTTGGCTAGGCAAAATTTAGAAACCGCAGTGAAACTTTTTCCCAACGAAGTGGATACCAATTATTTCATGGGGGATTATTGGCTAGGCGAAGAAGAATACGAAAAGGCATTGCCCTATCTGGAAAAGGCAGAAAAATCTGAGATTCGCTCACACCATTCTTTGTCTGACGGCCACACTCTAGCCGAAACCCGCAAAGCCTTGGAAGCGGCTAGGAAGCACGAAAGCAGCAGAAGCAGTTTTTTTTCCGACATTGTGCCGTCATTTTTCAAGCAATAGTCCGACTAATCTGTCGATAATTCAATCTGATGGAGTCGCAAGCAGAAACAATCCATGGCCTATGACATAATGCAAGTCAAGAAAACGCCAACCTAAGCTTTAGCCGGATAAAACCTAAACCAAGTGATCTACGACCTTCATACCCATTCCACCGCCTCCGACGGCGCTTACACCCCGGCTATACTGGTGCGTCATGCCTATGAAGCGGGGGTCACGCATTTAGCCTTGACCGACCATGATTGCACCGACGGTTTGGTTGAGGCTCAAGCCGAAGCATCCCAGTGCGGGCTTACCCTGATTCCTGCCGTGGAAATTTCCACTACTTGGCATGGCAAATCCGTGCATATTGTCGGCTTGAGGATAGACCCGGACAACCCCGAATTAAAACGTGGTTTGGCTCGCTTGCAAACCCAACGCGTATCCAGGGCCGAGGAAATGGGTCGCAATCTGGCAAAAAAAGGGATCGTGGGTAGTTTCGAAGCCGCTAGGGAGTTGGCCGGGTTAGGCATGATTACCCGCACACACTTTGCCAAGTTTCTCGCCAACCAAGGCTTGGCCGCTTCAGTCAGGGCTGTGTTCGACCACTATCTGGTTCAAGGCAAGCCCGGTTATGTGCATACCGAGTGGGCCGGATTGGAGGAGGCTGTCGGCTGGATCAAGAACGCAGGAGGAGTGGCCGTGGTCGCCCATCCGCAGCGTTATAAACTCACGGGCAGTTGGTTGCGTCGCTTGCTCACGGAATTTAAGGCGAGTGGGGGCGAAGCACTGGAAGTGGTCGCCGGCACATCCAATTTAGGCGATATACAATCCTCGGCTTCGGCTGCCCGCCGTCATGAATTATTGGCTTCGGTGGGTTCGGATTTTCATAGCCCCGAACATTCTTGGTTGAAATTAGGCCACTTGCCCGAATTGCCCGGAGACTTGACCCCGGTTTGGAGTCTTTGGAATGACTGACACTCTCACCCGCTGCGCATGGTCCTGCCGGACGGAAGAAGAGAGGGTTTATCACGATCTGGAATGGGGAGTGCCATTGCACGATGATCAAAAACTGTTTGAGTTTATTGTGCTGGAAGGAGCGCAAGCGGGTTTAAGCTGGGCCACCATACTGAAAAGGCGGGAAGGCTACCGCATAGCGTTTGACGGGTTTGTGGTCGAAACCGTCGCTCATTATTCTGAGGGCAAAGTGCGCGAATTGATGGAAAACCCCGGCATCATTCGCAACCGCCTGAAGATTGAGTCAGCCATCGGCAATGCACGGGCATTTCTATCGATACAGCAAGAATTCGACAGCTTCGATGCCTATATGTGGCGATTCGTCAATGGCAAACCCATCCAAAATGCGTGGCGCGATTATAGCGAAGCACCCCCGCAAACCAAGGAATCGGAAGCGATGAGCAAAGATTTGAAAAAACGAGGATTCAGGTTTGTCGGGCCGACAATTTGCTATGCGCACATGCAAGCGGTGGGCATGGTCAATGACCATGCGGTGGACTGTTTCCGCTGGCGGGAGTTGGGTGGTGGATGATCAGGCTACTTGCTTTGGCAACCCAAATAAGCCCTAGCCAATAGAAATCAGATTTAGCTATGCATTAACTGCAAAAATCTCTTACAATCAAGTTCATTGAACATCAAAAATAGACTTTGCAACTTGATTGCACCGTCCCATCCCCATCAGATGAGTCAACCCTAATAACCCTTAGAGAATGAACCGGAAAAAACTTTTACTGATTGTTTATCTGTTATTTGCCAGCAAGCCGATTACCGCTGTGCAGATAGACCCGCAACCAGTCGGGATACGCCAAATGGGTATGATCTACGAGCATGGTCGTGGCGTGAAGCAAGATATGAAACTGGCCTACCGCCTTTATTGCAAGTCAGCCCTGATGGGCGATGCCATTTCCGCCTATAACATCGGCTTTATGTACTTCAATGGGCGAGGTTTGCCCCGGCATCATGGCTTGGCTGCTTATTGGTTTAGAAAAGCGGTAGAGGCGGGGGATGAATTTTCCAAGCGCATGGCGTATCGGTTTCGCGATGTCGTTGCTACGGTGGATACATCCTGCCAGCCCGAGTTGCCACCGGCCCCCAGCCTTAAATCCACTGAGGTTCCAAACCCCAATCGGGACATTGTCGCCGCATGGGTAAACCAAATTGCCCCCGTGTATTCAATCGACCCGGCTTTGGTCATGGCCGTCATTCAGGCTGAGTCAGCCTATAACCCCGGCGCGCTTTCCCCTAAAAAGGCCCAAGGCTTGATGCAATTGATCCCCGCCACGGCGAAGCGATTCGGTGTCAAAGACCCATGGAACCCGCTGGAAAATATCAAAGGGGGGGTCGCATATCTGAGTTGGCTGTTGCGGCATTTTGACGGTAACGTGGAATGGACCTTGGCCGCTTATAACGCGGGGGAAAATGCCGTGGACCGCCATCGCGGTGTGCCGCCTTACCAAGAAACTCAAGCCTATGTCAAAAAAATACTCGCCCATTATCCTAAAACCACTCACCCCATCCCCCCTCCGCCTTTGCCTATCCCGGCAAATTTAACAGACGCCGGCTGACAGGCTGTTGGGCTAATCAATCATCGGAAACACTATGACTTTGCAACAGCTCGGACAAACATTACATGAAATGTATTTTTAATCCAATAAAGGTGAGAATGTTGTAATGATACATTTATTCGGAATTAAATATGCCCATGAAATTAAAGATATCAATGTTTCTATGAAGGCTATTGCAAAAGCCGCTGGTATTCCAGAATCATATGGCACAGAAATTAGCAAAGGCGAAAAGCTTGCCGAGTTTGTAAGAGTTAAATAAATTTATGCTGTGTTTTGCGGTTAAAAGCTCAATTCCTAGCTTCGGATAATAGACGTTTCTGATAAAATTTGACTGGTATGAGTCCAACAATTTTTCGCGAAGGTGGTTTCCGATTCTATTTCTTCTCTCGTGAGGAATTGAGAATGCATGTACATGTTCAAAGCCAAAATGGCGAGGCCAAGTTCTGGCTCGAACCCACAATTGAACTAAGCCAGCATTACAATCTCTCTCCACGCGAAATCAATGCAGCACTTCGTTTAGTTCAGGAATATGAAAATGACATCCGCAATGCATGGCGAAAGCACTTCCTTGGTTGAAGTAACCAACATCTCACAACATGGCTTCTGGCTGTTAATTGAGAATGAAGAGCTATTTCTGCCGTTCTCAGAATTTCCCTGGTTTCGTAATGTTACGATTGGCAAGATACTGCATGTCGAATTGCCGTCACCGAACCATATCTATTGGCCTGAATTGGATGTGGATTTAGCTGTCGAATCTGTTCGCCAACCCAAACAGTTTCCTCTTATTAGCCATTTAGGCGTTTGATACGAATGGGGTATTCTCCAATGATAATTAGCGGATCCAGACAAATAAAAATGCCTACAATCAAATTTTCCTGATTTTGCCAACAATGACTCAATATGTCCTCATCACCCTGACAGTGCCACCTTCCGTGGAGGAAAGCATGGTGGACTGGCTGCTTCAATTCAATGACCATTCAGGCTTCACCAGCCATCGGGCGAACGGTCATTCCAGTCGGCTAGAAGGGCTTAACATTGCCGAACAGGTTGCAGGCAGAAAAGAACAAATCCGTTTTCAAATGCATCTATCAGCCAATGACTTGCCACGATTGATGGATACGCTGAATAAGGATTTTAGTGGGGTGGGGTTGCATTATTGGATTACCCCGCTGATTGATGCAGGGCACATTTGATCGAAAGCCACGCCCTTGAAAAACCTAGCATCTCAAGACGGCGAATTGTTTTATCTGGCAAATTTCTTGCCGCCGGATCGTGCCTTGGAATGTTTTGCCCGTCTAAGGACTGAACTGAAGTGGCAGCAGGAGATTGCCACTATCGTTGGTCGGCGCGTCCCAGTCCCTCGCATGGTATGCTGGTATGGTGACGAAGGCGCAGTCTACCAATATTCCGGCTTGACACATTTTCCACAGCCTTGGACAGATACGCTGATTGACCTAAAACAATCCATTGAGAACGCTTGTGGGCAGCCATTTAATAGCGTTTTGGGCAATCTCTACCGAGACGGGCAGGATTCCATGGGTTGGCATTCAGATCAAGAAAAAGTCCTTGGGACTAATCCCTATATCGCCTCATTGAGCTTAGGTGCTACTAGGCTGTTTAAGATTCGCCACAACAAGACGGCTGAAACCGTGGAGATAAACCTTGCCGGCGGTAGCCTGTTATTGATGGGCGGTAGCCTGCAACATCACTGGCGGCATTGCATCCCGAAAACGCAGCAACCCATCACCGCTCGCATCAACCTCACTTTCAGGAATATCATCAGCCTGACGCACAATTAATGATGATCTCAACAGACGCACTACATTTGACCTAATAATATGGGAAGCGACCAAGAACTAATTTGCCAAGTCGACGAGAATGACCATATCGTCGGATCCTGCCTACGTGGCGAAGCGCATAAACTGGGTTTACGTCACCGTTCCGTGCATATCCTTGTATTCAATTCCGAGGGTGAGTTGTATCTGCAAAAGCGCTCAAGCACCAAAGATGTCAATCCGGGGCTTTGGGACACCTCCGCTGCCGGTCATGTGGATTTTGGCGAGAGCTATGAGGAATCCGCCCGCCGGGAACTGGTGGAAGAGTTGGGCATTGATTATTCCGAACCATTGGAGCCTTTATTTAAAATGGAGGCCAGCGCCGACACCGGTTGGGAATTCATCCAAGTTTACCAACTGACCTATGACGGAGTATTGCAACCGGAACCCAATGAAATTATCGATGGCCGATGGTTTGGTTTGACCGAATTGCAGACTTGGATTGCCCATGGTGGGGAGGGTCTTACCCCATCTTTCCAAATATTGTGGTCAAGGTTTTGTGGGATTTGATATAAACCCGGTCAGACTAACGCATTACCCCTTGGGAAATTCGCCATCTCCCATGCCAACATGACCCGTTTGCGAATTTTTCCACAGCCATAGTGACCGATCACACCCGTCTCTCGAATTACCCGATGGCAAGGTATTACATAAGCCAGTGGGTTTTGCCCCACAGCCGTCCCCACTGCCCGGGCGGCTTTGGGGTTTTTGATTTTTGTAGCTAGGCGTCCATAGCTGACGAGCGTTCCGGGCCGTATTTGCAATAAAGCCCGCCACACCTGGATTTGAAATGGGGTGCCTTTGACATAAGCTTGGCGTCGGTGTGCGTCGTTGGTTTGGTCAAATATCATGCCAGCCAACTGAGAGGCAAAGCTGTCGTCCCGTTGAAAGTTCGCTTTCGGCCAATTCCCCACCATCCAAGCCCATTTAGCCGCGTCATCGGCAGGTTCACCAAATGATAGATGGCAGATGCCACGCGGGCATTCCCCAATCAAACACCTTCCAAACGGGCTGTCGGCAAAGCCGGCGGTAATCGTCCAGCTTTCACCCGCCGCCGTTAATTGACTGGGCGAGGCTGCTTCCAGCGTCAAGCATAGATTTTGCCATTTAATAGGCCCATCCGAAAGCTCGAAGTCCAACGCAGCATCCAAATTCCTGTTTCCCTCGCCCAACAATGCCTTGGCATTGGATAGCGTGAGGCATGGCAAAATATCTTCGGGCATGATCCCCGCCCAAACCGAAAATAGCCGGTGGAAATCGGCTTGGCTCAAGCCTGCATAGTCCCCCAAATTGAGTTGTTCGGCATGGGATTCGGTAAGGGACTGGATAACCTGAGCAATTCGGTTGTAATCATTCATAAGTCCTCCTGCCATGAAAGGAGGTTCATGCTCGGACTCATAGGCTTCAAACAAATCTCCTACCACGGAAACTAGCGAATACAAGGGATGGCTGGCTTCATCACGAACTATGTCAAGCAAACTGTAGCTCGTTCATAGTCGGCCTCAGATTCAATATGTGCTAACGGGTCGCCCGACCTGAGCATTTGCCAAGCGGGAACCAGATTCTAAATATCAATTGCTGCATTCATTTTCTTCGTCAATAGCATCCATCGTATCAGGTTAATCTCCTTGAAATGTCATTAGTTCAATTCGTACCGTTTTACCAAGCACCGCAGCCGCGTTAGCCAAAGTTGTCAGTGTCAGGCTGGTATCGTTTTCATCTAATAAACGATTCAGGGCCGCACGGTCGGCATGCATTCTTTCTACCATATCCGTTTCGGTCAAATGTTGGTTTTTCATTTCCTCAGAAATCTGCCAAGCCAAGACACGCTTAATGGCGGTTGCCGTGGATTCTTCTAGAATGGCTTGTTCGGCGAGAAAGTCATCAAAGCGACTACCAATATGCTTTTCATTCATCAAGAGCTCCTCAGTTGTTTAAGCCGACTTTTTGCTAGTTCCAGATCGTCTTGCGGGGTGTTTTCGGATTTTTTGACAAATCCATGCAATAGAATCATTTCGCCATCATGCGCCGTAAATAAAACCCGTGCAATACGGCCAATTAGGTGAATCCGCACTTCCCATAAATCTTTTGCCATCTTCCGTACTAATGGCATTCCTAATGGCCAGCCGAATTGAACTGTTTTTATGTCCGCACCTATGGTTTTGCGATCATGGGCATCCAAGCCCTTAAGCCAATCACGCACAGGTTCGCCTCCGTTGTCGTTTTTGAAAAAGCGGACATTGAGGATGGGTGTTTTCATTATATTCGTCTAACCACGACCTCACAAAAAATATAGCCCATATGAAGCGCAGCGGAATAACTGGAAGTCATGCATCTAGAATCCTAAACTCCGCAAGCTTCGTCGGGGATGCAACAGCTAGGCGATTAAGTCTAATGCATAAGAAATAGAAAAAGAATCTAAATCCTCAAGTTCTTGATCCCAAAACTTCATATTTTGCATCTCTTTTTTTAAATAATGATACTTTTCATCAGTCTGTAGTACCGTAGCTGAAGTGGCTGCGTAACTAGAAAAAGCTTGGCATTCAGAGAGCAATTTTCTTGTATGTGCCAAGACACGATTTTTATTACGTGTTGTTGGTGAAATTTTGTAAGAATTAAGCTTTTCGATAGCTATTTCGAGGGACCATTGAATTGCTTCACCTATTTCAAATCGTACTTGGACGACCCTTTCGAGATTATTTAAATCCAGAACATCAAGTGTGCGTTTTCCAAGTGCAGACTTCGCCTTAAGTCGATAAAGCCGGAAGGAAAAATGATCTTTCGGATTTACCTCGTAGGGATTGACTATTTGTTCGACAGTTACGTCATGATCTCCTTTTGCTACATTGCATCTTTTGCAAGAAGGAAGAAGGTTTGGCCAAAAAACAACATCCTCAGGATAGCGGGCCTTATCGCGAAAATGTTCTACCTCCATATACTTGCATTCTTTGGATAGATCGCACTCGCAGTAGGCACATTTCTTATGGCTTGTTTCTAAAAGTGCCTGTTTTAACTTATCAAAATTCCATACGGCGCGAGCAGATGTTTTGTATTCATCTGTTAACCGTCTAGTCTCATTGGGACACAAGCAAGTAGGGGTAAATAAACGCTCAAGCTTAATCATCTTCCATGACACCGATAGAAGCGAGTTGAATTTTAAGTAATTTCCTTGTGTGATTTGATGGGTGTAATGAAGCATCCAATTCTTGATAAGCTTTAAGTGCTTTTGGATAGTCTTCGGCATCAATAGCCTTGCTGAAGCCTTCAACTAGATCTGAAAATACTTTAGTTCTTGTATCAGTCATGCCCATAACATCAGTTAAAACCTCATCCAGAGTCCAGCCTTTAAAACCATATTTAGATGTAGGCAGTGTTCGGAGAACTGTCTTCCCATCAAAATCTTCAAGAGCAATTATTTGATTAGGATCGGCAGATTGGATAATATGGGGACTGTGAGTTGTTACAATGAACTGAATGTTTGGAAACACTTCAGTCAATACCTGTGGAATTTTGTATTGCCATTCTGGATGAAGATGCATCTCCAGTTCATCTATTAGCACGATTCCATTGAAACTCTCAGCCTTTTCTGAACCGTCCTTAAATCTAAATTCAATCTCTTTTATAATTCCAAATAAAATAGAAAGGCATGATTTGAAACCAGACGATAAATATTCATAATAAATTTCGCCACTAGGAGTATTTACCAGTATTTCATTACTTGATGCATTCACCTTGCAAAAGGTAAACTTTTCATTCAACTTTGAAAAACAGCTTTTTGCTAAATGAAAATTTTCCATTTGGATTGGACTGAGAGCCTCTGGATGGGCTGAATACAAGTATCTATGGACAAACCAATTCTTTACATCATCAAGCGGTATACCAACCTTGGCTTCCTCCCATAATACATGGTTTTCTTTTGATTTA
>CAIYXP010000023.1 GCA_903930145.1 uncultured Methylococcaceae bacterium | reverse complement strand
CATGAGCGGGAGGGACTTGGGGCGGCTGGAGCCGACGCCGTCATTGAGGTATCGGGCGGCTTAGGGCATGAACCACTAACACAAAGGTTGTGAAAGTCAATCCCCTTTGCCCCTAGTAAAAACTTGAAGATCGAGTGACATCCGCACGGTGCAAGAATTGCTAGGCCACAAGGATGTTTCGACGACGATGATTTACACCCATGTGCTTAACCGGGGCGGGAAAGGGGTCGTCAGCCCGCTGGACCGGCTTTGAGGGGTGATCGACTTCACATGGATTACCCAGTCGGCGCTTCACTGCCATTAGGTTAAGCGTTTGGCTGGAGTGCAAGGCTTGCCTTGCTGGAATTGACAAGTAGTTGTGAGCCCTTGCAAGGCAAGCCTTGCACTCCGTCTTCGGCGCAACTGTGATTCATGGGTTTTGCAAGCCAACCCATCTCAAAAAATGCTTATTCACCAACGATCTCAAATACCTCCTTCAAATCGTTGGCAGTTTAAGCTAACCCGATACCGCTAACAATTCCTTAGTCGGGCCATCCTCGGCTATCTGCCCGTCTTTGATGCGGATCAAGCGTTGGGAAGATAAAGCAATGTCAGGTTCATGGGTCACCAACACCACGGTAATGCCGCGCTCGACATTCAAATCCCGAAACAATGTCATGATTTCTTCGCTCGTTTGGCTGTCTAGGTTGCCAGTGGGCTCATCGGCCAAGATCAATTTAGGGTTGGTGACCAAGGCCCGTGCAATCGCCACGCGCTGCTGCTGCCCGCCGGACAATTGATTCGGCAAACGGTCGCCGTAGCCTTCAAGCCCCACTTGTGCCAACATCGCCGTGGCTTGTTTGCGCCGTTCGGCACGGCTGGCATCGGCGTACAGCAATGGCAACGCCACGTTGTCGCGGATGGAAATACGCGGCAACAGATTAAAGCCTTGGAACACGAAGCCAATCACCCGGTTGCGCAACTCGGCTAAGCGGTTGGATGACATTTTTGCAGTATCCTGCCCGGTCAGGAAATAATGACCACGGGTTGGGGTGTCGAGGCAACCCAATACATTCATCAGGGTGGATTTGCCAGAACCTGAATGCCCCATGATCGCGACAAATTCACCCGAATTGATCGCAAAATTAATGCTTTTCAGCACGGGGACGACAGCATCACCAGCCGAAGGATATTCTTTTTCCAGATTGACGGCGCGGATGAGTTCCTCGCCCATCAGAATGCCTTGAGTTTGAAGCTGCTGGAAGATTTGGACTTGTCGTCCTTCTTTTGCGTGATTTCCTCCAAGATAATGAGTTCCCCCTCTTTCAGCCCTTCGCCGCTGACTTCAATGGATTTGCCATCCGAAATGCCGACTTGGATAGTGGTCGCCACCGGCTTGCCGTTGACCAAGCGATAAATCGTTTTGTCAGTCGGAGGTTTGTTGCCTTCGCCGCCACGTTTCCCTTCGGGCTTGCCCTTGTCGGAGTCTTCCGGCTTGAAACGCAGCGCGGCAAGTGGGATTTTCAAGACATTATGCCGTTCATCCACCACAATGCCGACAAAAGCCGTCATGCTGGGCAGTAATATGCCATCCGGGTTTTCAACATCGATCACCACATTGTAAGTGACGACATTCTGCAAAGACTTGGCATCAAGTCGAATTTGTTTGACCGAGCCTTTAAACACCCGGTCAGGAAACGCATCCACGGTGAAACGAACCGGTTGCCCAACCCGGATGCCGCCCACATCAGCCTCCGCCACCGTGGTGTAAATCTGCATTTCTTTAAGGTCTTGGGCAATCGTGAATAGGGTAGGGGTTTGGAAGCTTGCCGCGACCGTCTGCCCCACATCTATGTTGCGGGACACCACGACGCCAGACACCGGGGAGGTGATGACGGTGTAACCTAAATTGGTCCGGTCACGGTTGACCAGAGCCTCGCCAACTGCCACTTGCGCCTTGGCTGCCGAGACATTTTGTATGGCTTGGTCCAAATCGAATTGGGAGGCGTAATGGCGCTCGATCAAGGCGCGGGTGCGCCGCTCGTTGTTTTCGGCCAATTGCAAGGCGGCTTTGAAGTTTTCCAAATTCGCCATGCTTTGCTGTAGTTGAGCTTTGATGATGGATGGGTCAAGTTCGGCCAGCACTTG
>CAIYXP010000022.1 GCA_903930145.1 uncultured Methylococcaceae bacterium | reverse complement strand
TTCGACAAACGCGTCGATAAACGGTAATGGCTGGCTAAAAATGGCGGTTCACTAAAAAGTTCAAACTTGGGGAAAAGCCAATTATACTTTTTGCCAGATTTCAAGGGGGTAGAACCCGCAAAAAAACTTGATGATCGAGTGTTAGCAATGCTTTTGCACTGCCAAACAGGAACGACTTTTGGGAATGGGATGATTTTGTTGAAATAGAACGGGCGATTAGTGCCGCTTTTAACTTAATGGGGTGGCTGTAATGTTGGCAGATGACATCGACAAGCTTTATGAAAGTTGCGAGACTTACGAGCAATTGAAATCAAAAATTATTGTCCTGCTTAAAGGCAAGGGCGAAGACACAAGCGAAAAGCGGTTAAAAGTTCTGCTGCGTGGACTGTTCGGCGGTACCCGCGTGGAAATTGACAACGAAGGGAACTACGCCAACAAATGGCGGCGCAAGTTCTACCCGGAACCAGAAATAGAACAAAATAGTTCAAAAGCGGCATAATGCCCAGAAGATATGACCTATCTCGGCACTATAAGCCTACATCGTTACTTCCCTCCCGGCACCCTGTCCAATTTCCGATACGACACCGCCTCGCTGACATGGGCGATTTGGATATTTTCCGAACCGGCAAGGTCTGCGATGGTGCGGGCTAATTTCAGGATGCGATGATAGGCGCGATGTGACAAGCCCAGCTTGTCCACCGCCCGTTCCAACAAGTTTTGAGCCTTGTCTTCTAGCGCACAGAAGCGTTTGATTTGTTGGGGGCTTAGTTGGGCATTGGCATGACCGCCACGTTCCACGGCCCGTTGTCTAGCCCTTATCACCCGTTCGCGCACTGTTGCGCTAGTTTCCTCGCCGCCGGGGCTACCGGCCCTCAATACTTCATGGGAAACGCGCTGCACTTCGATATGCATGTCGATCCGATCCAGCAATGGCCCGGAAATGCGTGCGCGGTAGCGCTGCACCTGCTCGGAGGTGCAATGGCAGCGGCCCGATGCGTCGCCTAAATAACCGCAAGGGCAGGGGTTCATCGCGGCGATCAATTGAAAGCGGGCGGGGAAGTCTGCTTGCCGCGCCGCACGAGAAATGGTGATGACGCCGGTTTCCAGCGGTTCGCGTAGCACTTCCAATACTCGGCGGTCAAATTCCGGCAACTCATCCAAAAACAAAACCCCGTTGTGAGCAAGCGAAATCTCGCCGGGTCGAGGGTTGCTGCCTCCCCCAACCATGGCGGGTGCAGATGCAGTATGGTGCGGGCTGCGGTAAGGAGGTTCTCGCCAGTGGTGTGGGTCGAAGGTGACATCGCTGACCGAAGCCACGGCGGCGCTTTCCAACGCTTCTTCTTCGCTGAGTAGCGGGAGGATTCCTGGCAAGCGCGAGGCCAGCATGGATTTGCCAGTCCCCGGTGGGCCTAACATTAACAAATTGTGCCGACCGGCAGCGGCGATTTCCATGGCCCGCTTGGCTTGGTAATGACCGTGAACGTCGGCTAAGTCCGGTGTTTCCAAGGTCACGGCAGCGGGAGGGGTTTCCGGTTGGAATTCGATGCGACGCTGGCCGTTGAGATGGGAACAGACCTCCAACAAGTGCATGGCGGGGATGACTTCCACATTGCCCGCTAGAGCGGCTTCTGCGGCGTTCTCGCGGGGCAGGATCAATTGCCTCCCCATCTGCTTGGCTTGAATGGCGGCTGGCAATGCGCCCACCACAGGCCGTAATTCGCCCCCTAAGGACAATTCGCCCAAACATTCCATTTTTTCCAAGGATTTTTTTTGCAACTGACCAGAAGCGGCAAGAATGCCTAGGGCAATGGCCAAGTCGAAGCGTCCACCTTCTTTGGGGATGTCGGCAGGTGCCATGTTGACGGTGATGCGTTGTTGGGGAAATTCAAACTGGCAGTTGAGCAAAGCACCGCGAACGCGATCCTTACTTTCTTTGACGGCGGTTTCAGGCAAGCCTACGATGGAAAAATTGGGTAGCCCATTGGATAAGTGAACTTCCACCGTGACCAGAGGGGCCGCGATGCCTTCACGACCCCGGGTATAGACAACGGCTAGACTCATCGCATCCTGCCGTTCCGGCGGTTTACGGGCCTGGAATCCGTTGATCCAGTTCAGCTACTCGCGCTTCCAACTTTTCGAGTTTTTCGCGAGTCCGGGCTAACACGGACTTTTGCACTTCAAATTCTTCCCGACTGACTAGGTTCATTTTTTCAAATGCACCTTGCAGTATGGCGTGAAACGTCTTGTCCAAGTCGGCACCCACGGCGGAAAATCCGGGGGGGACGGCTAAAGACAGTCGTTTGGCGAGTTCGTCTAAGTTTATATCGGTAAGCATAGTTGGAAAGCATAGCCGAAAGAGGCGGTGTTCGTCCAGTCATTCAGCCATCTACTTTTGCGTTAGCGTTGAAGGATGGGGATTTTCGAAAGTTGCTGATACGAAAATTGTCTGTCAAGCTTGCCGATGTAGAATCGACAAGAGCGTTTAAGCCTAATAGAATGGCTTGTTTGGACGATTCGGCTTGCGCAATTTTCATTCAGGCCGCAAAATTCCATTACTTACAATTTAATTGGAGAGGTAGCCATGAGTTTTGATATAAAGAGAGCCTTGCACAAAGAAGTCAATATTGGACTGAAAGAGCGGCAAATTCGCTATTGGGCTGGCAGCACATTGTTATTGATATCCGTCTTTCTAGGCAATATCGCCCTGTTGTTTTTGGGCGGTTTCGTGGTGTACACCGCTTTTTCCCGCTGGTGTCCTGCCTATTCTGGTTTGAACAAGAGTACAGTGGACCCCAACGAACCCCCAGCAGCTACCTGTGGTCACAGCCACGAGCATTGATTGTCACGGCTGGCCGCTTGGTTCTTATAGAACGTTTTACGAAGGCTTAGGATGTCCTCGACCCAATCGGGGTAGGTCAATGCTGTTGCAATAACCCGTCATTCCGGCATGGATCGCCGGAATCCAGATTGCTTGAATGAAGTGGGAATGACCGTTTGTTCAGTCTTCGCGTTTGTATTCCCCTTCAATCACTTTGGGTTCATTGGGGGAGCTAGGGGCTACATTTTTTAGCCCCAAGCGGCTTTTCACCAGCCATGCGGCGATCAAGCGGCGGGTCAACGGAATTAGGCAAAGCAAACCGACAATGTCGGAAAGAAACCCCGGCAACAACAACAAAGCCCCGCCGGCAACGATTACGGCTCCATTGACCAGTTCAGCGGCAGGCAATTCGCCCCTAGCCAGACTCTGTTGGAGTCGCATCCAAGTGTTCCAGCCTTGGGTTTGCAGCAAATAGGTGCCTAAGCCGGCTGCGCCGAAGAGTAGGATGAGTGTCGGAATGAAGCCGATCATCCCGCCGATCTGAATTAAAAGATAAAGTTCCAGTATAGGAAGTGCCAAAAGAGCCACCAAAAGCCCTTGCGCTATGTTCATTAAAACCTCTCTACGTTTAAAATGATTTCAAAATTCCGTATTACCTTGAGTAAGGCATTCAGTTCAGTCCTTTTGTCAACAATTCCTTAGGAACTTAAATGGCACCTGCGATATTTTTCCAAGTGTATGAAGTTTAGTAGGCTTAATTAATGGATGCAAATTATTGTTTGGTCTTATCCACCTGCCCTGTCGGTGAACCCGCTGAATCTTTAGCCCGATTCTTGGTCGAAAATCATTTGGCTGCCTGTGTGAACATCCTGCCTGGCTTGACTTCGATCTATCCTTGGGAGGGCAAAGTCGAAACCGGCTCGGAATCACTCTTGCTCATAAAAACAGAACGGGCAGTTTATGCAAAACTTGAAACGGCATTGCGTGAGCACCATCCCTATCAACTTCCCGAAATTGTTGCGATAGACATCAATCACGGTCTTCCCGATTATTTGAATTGGATTAGTCAATGGCTTTCTTCCGCTACTTAGTCCTGATATTGAGTGTTTCGCTGGGGTTTGATGGTATCGTCCTAGCTCATAACTTGCGAGATGTTTTGTCGCCTGAACAAGCTTACCCATTGAATGTTCGCACCGGATCGCCCGACGAAGCGGTGATGGCTTGGGATATTGTACCGGGGTATTATTTATATCGAGCCAAGTTCAAATTTGTCTCGAAAACGCCGGGCTTGGTGCTGGGCGCTGCCCGTTTTCCCGAAGGCGAAAAAAAGCATG
Source organism: uncultured Methylococcaceae bacterium (assembly GCA_903930145.1). Classification (GTDB taxonomy): domain Bacteria; phylum Pseudomonadota; class Gammaproteobacteria; order Methylococcales; family Methylococcaceae; genus Methylumidiphilus. The sequence goes on along the minus strand of CAIYXP010000022.1, from coordinate 20,756 downwards.
ATGACAATTTCGGCGATATGGAAATTTTTCGGGGACACATTGAAATAGCGTTGCCGATCAATCGTGAACAATCCACCGTGCATACTGGGGACGTGGAGGTGACGACTCAAGGTTGCGCCGATGCTGGCCTTTGCTTCCCTCCACATAAGCAGGTGGTGCAATTGAATTTGCCTGAGCCGGTAGCAACCGATGCCTCGCCCACTGAATTTTCAGCAAGCAACCCGCTTGCCAGGCTCAGCCAAGCTTTCCAAGGGCTGGGACAAGATAAACTATTGCCGCCAGACCAAGCATTCCGATTCAATGCCGACGTGAAGGACGCCAGCACGGTTCATGTGGATTGGATGATAGCCGCTGGCTATTACCTCTACCGTGACCGCTTTCAATTCGCCTTGCTGGATAATGCCGGGGTGGAATTGGGGCAGTATGAGATTCCTCAGGGTGTGATCAAACAGGAAGAAGAGGGTCCTAGGGAAGTATTCCATGATTCGATTGGTTTCGACTTGCCATTGATACGCACCGAGAAAGGCCCGGTGACTATCCGCTTGCAAGCTAAGTTCCAAGGTTGTGCGGAAAGGGGGGTTTGTTATCCGCCCATGGAAAAGATGGTCAGCTTGGCGCTTCCCGCTATGGATGCCAGTATGAAGTCAGCACCAGCAGTCACTAAGACGGAAACCAAGAAAGCCCCGGTGGCTGAACAAGACCGAATTGCCGCTTCGTTAAAAAATGATTCGATATGGCTGGTTGCCGCCAGTTTCTTTGGCTTTGGTTTATTGATGGCTTTCGGCCCTTGCATTTTCCCAATGATCCCCATTTTGTCAGGCATCATCGTTGGGCATGGTCATAAGATCACCACGCTCCGTGCTTTCATGCTTTCTTTGAGTTATGTGTTGGCAGCCTCGTTGGCTTATACCGTGTTTGGCGTGTTAGCCGGTTTGTTTGGCAGCAATTTGCAAGCGGTGTTCCAAAACCCATGGGTCATCGGAAGTTTCAGTGCCTTATTCGTCGTCTTATCCATGTCCATGTTCGGCTTTTACGAAATACAAATGCCGAGCTTCATACAATCCAAAGTGTCAGAATTGAGCCACAAGCAAAAAGGCGGCACTTTGATGGGCGCGGCTATCATGGGAGCCTTATCGGCACTGATCGTCGGCCCTTGCATGGCAGCGCCATTGGCCGGTGCATTGATTTACATAGGACAAACGGGCGATGCCGTGTTGGGTGGCTTGGCCTTGTTTGCGATGGGGCTAGGCATGGGGGTTCCTTTGCTGGTCATCGGCATGTCGGCGGGAAAGCTGCTGCCAAGGGCAGGTATCTGGATGAATACCGTCAAGGCAGTTTTTGGCGTGGGCATGTTGGCGGTTGCGATATGGTTGTTGGACCGTATTTTGCCAGCTAGAGTCACCTTGTTCCTCTGGGCCTTGCTGTTGATTATTCCGGCAATTTATTTGAATGCCTTGGATGCCTTGCCGCCCGGTGCGTCGGGTTGGCGCAAACTATGGAAAGGGGTAGGCGTGGCGATGTTGGCGTATGGCGTGTTGATGCTCATAGGTGTGGCGAATGGCAGCGGCGATCCTCTGCAACCCATGCGTGGGACTATTTCCAGCGGAGCGTGTTCTGAAACCAAGTCTTCCGTAACCCCATTCCGGCGAGTGTCCACCGTTGCCGAACTGGAAGCCACCCTGAAAACCATCAAAGCTGAAGGGCGTTGGGCGATGTTGGATTATTATGCCGATTGGTGCGTGTCCTGTAAGGAAATGGAAAAGGAAACTTTTGGCGATCCTAGGGTGCGACAACAAATCGATCATTTAGTCTTGTTACAGGCCGACGTGACCGCCAATTCGGATGATGACCAAGCTTTGTTGCAACGCTTTGGCTTGTTCGGTCCTCCGGCGACCTTGTTTTTTGACCCTCAAGGTGAGGAACGCAAAGAATACCGTCTGGTCGGGTTCAAAGGGCCGGATGAATTTCTAGGGCATTTGCAACAGTTACTGCGCTAATGAAAACTCTCCTAGTAATATTCGTCGCCTTGTTGGCCTTGGCAGGTGGCATATACTTCAAACATGGTTTGTATACCCCTCCCGTTGGCAAATCTGATCTGGAAATCGCGTTCCCCGATTTAGAGGGTAAACCCCATCGTTTGACGGAATGGAAAGGCAAGGTCGTCATCGTCAATTTTTGGGCCACTTGGTGTCCACCGTGCTTGGAAGAAATACCCGAGTTCATCAAACTGCAAAATGAACTTGGTTCAAAAGGATTGCAATTGATAGGCGTGTTGACAGACGACGAAGCGGAAGCGGCTAGGGATTTCATCAAGGCAAAGCCCATCAATTATCCCGTACTGGATGGCAGCATAGGCGGTCGGCAACTGACCGAGAAACTAGGCGACTCAGCCGGTGTACTGCCGATTTCCGCCGTGTTTGATCCTGATGGAAAGCTTGTCCATGTCGAAATTGGGATATTCACGCGGGAAGAGGTGCTGGAGAAAATCAAGCCATGGATTCAATGAATTTGATGCCATATTTCAAGAACTTTTGTTTTACTCGATTTTACGCCAAACGCTTGCCAGCCAAGGCTGTTGTTCCAAAGGTAGGCCGCTAGGCCGGTAATAATGGCTTAATTCCTCAAACCCTGCCTCTGATAAATAATGCCGCCAAGTGTCCAGCGAGTAATAAGCCCCATAGCGTCCCCGGTTCCAGCCTTCCTCGTCATTCCCCCTAGGGTTGGAACTGAATAATACACCCTTAAGTTTTAAACTGGCCCGTTTTTCCATCAATACCCTAGGCAACTCAGTACTAGGGATATGAAACAAAGAAGCATTGGCGAAAATGCCATCGAAAAAAGCATTCGGCAAATCCAGCGTCAAGAAATCCTGATGCCAGATTTCACAGCCAGTATAATGTCTTGCCATCTCGACAAAGCGCAAAGCCCCATCCAAGCCGATGGCAACATGGCCTAAATCAGCGAATGACTTCAAATCACGCCCCGGCCCACAACCAAAATCCAGTATCGTATAAGGCGGTTCGCCTTCGATGGTTTGCAATAATGCCTCGATATTCTGCCGCACATCATGGTCGCGAGTCCCTTCCCAAAAATCCTCCGCCCGTTGATTGTAATGATCCAAGGTGATGGCGGAGATGATTGGCAGGTCTAGTTCGTCGTGGGATGTGGTCATGGTCTTTTGGTGAGTGAGCTTAGGTTGGTGATAGCGGGTTGCAAAGCCATTATAAATCGAGTAGATTGAAACTCAATCTGGCGGAAAGATGAATATGCACAAATACGAAACTATCATATATTGGAGTAAGGAAGATGAATGCTTTGTTGTGGATGTTCCTGAATTGCCCGGTTGTATGGCCCATGGCGCAACTCCAAACGAAGCATTGGTAAATGCACAAGAGGCTATACAGCTATGGTTAGACACCGCCATAGAGTTTGGCGACCCGATTCCAGAACCGAAAGGACGACGTTTGAGGTATGCCTAATTCAAACGACACACCGAAGCGGTCATCAAAATCGGGCCGACAGGCAAGCTCTTCGTCATTACCGCCTACCTCCTCTGAGCAACTCTGTGCCTCCTGCGGCAAACCGGGTGTGCAAATGCGCCAAGTGACCCGGAGTTTCGGTCGGGGAAGTTCGTTATTAGTGATTGAAGAACTACCGCTATGGACATGTCCGCAATGTGGGGAATCTTACTTCACAGCGCAAACGATGCATGAGATAGAGCGTATCAAGGCGTTGCGAAAGTCCGTTGCCATTGAGCGCTCGATACCCGTAGCCCAGTATCAGGCTCCATGTGCCTAGACAATGGCACTCATTTAATAATGCGCTGGCTGGTCAGCCCTGAAAATAACTGGTTTGCAAAAGAAGATTACCCGTCATCAGGCGACAAATTTGATTTTTACGTGCCAAATTCACCAGTTAGCAAGTCATGAAAAGCGGTAATCACGGGAAGATTACCTCTCACCACGGCGTGGTAAGCGGTTAGCACGGGAAGATTAACGCTCACCATGGCGTGGTAAGCAGTTATCACAGGAAGATTACCTCTCACCATGGCGTGGTAAGCGATTAGCAGGGGAAGATTACCTCTTACCACGGCGTGTTAAGCGGTTATCACGGGAAGATTACCTCTCACCATGAAGTGTTAAGAGGTTAGCATCAACCGGCAAGCAGCATCCTGGGGCAGAAAATGTTAGCAACAACGGCTTATTACGGGTGATCCAATCCCAAAATCCCCTCAATTTTGGCCTGAAAAGCCAACCCACCACAAAAAAAACGGCTATACTATACCATGTTATTTCTTGCGGATTTTCGACCTATTTCCTTGAGGAGGAACATACTATGTCTAACACGACCGCGATTCCCCGCGACGATGCGGGAAAACTTGCCTTTTTACAACATCTAAACGCAACCTTGCCGCTCTATGCCGACATCCTCAGCGTGACGGCCGACGAGCTTGCCAAACTCGCCAACGGCATGGCATGGTTTGCCCATATTTTAGAAGTTCAACACCTGGCCGCACACTACAATGATGCGGTCGTCGCCAATAAGCGTATCTTGCGTGATGGGCCAGCCGACAGTGTGCTGAACATCCCGTCGCTGCCAGTATTCCCAACGCCACCGCCAAACCCGCCCTTTGCCGACATCTTCGGCTTTGTCGGCCTGCTGATCCGCCGCATAAAATTACAGTTGGCTTATACGGAAGCCATCGGCAAAGCCCTGAACATCATCCCCGCTCATACCCCCGGCGTGGACCCTGCCACCATGCAGCCTGTGTTGGCAGTGGAATTCCGGGGCGGTCATCCTTACATCCTGTGCGGCTTGAATGGCATGAATAGTTTTGAACTGGAAGTGGACCGGGGCGACGGTCATTTTGCCTTGCTGACCATCGACATGACTCCCAACCATTTGGATGATTATCCCTTGCCAGCCGCCGGCACGGTCGCCTTGTGGCGTTACCGGGCGATTTACCGGCTGCGCGATGTCCGCGTAGGGCATTGGAGCCAGATTTTGGAAGTGAGCGTGATTGGGGTATGAGTCTTGTCGGGTGGGCAAGCGTCTTTTTGCTTGCCCACCCCTTACCGGCAATACTCTTGAATTAAGACGTCATTCCGGCATGGATCGCCGGACAAATCGGCAGGATAGCCGATTTGCACAGCTTTGCTGCCCGAAGGGTGAGGGACAGGGATTGTCCCTCATGCATCCAGATTGCATGGACGCTTCCAATCCTTGCCATCCCTGGAGTCTAGGTTCCGGCGCTCCCTGCCGGAACGACGAAGAAAACCTGTGTCAACAGCATTGCCCCTTACCGGGGGTTGAGGTTCCATTCCGGCTTGGGCAAGCGATAAAGCCATCTATCCACCATCGACCGCCGAATGGGTCAAGGTGCCTATATTTCGGAGGTTCCCACTTCCGTCGGATGGCGTTTATGTTGGAACAGAATAAACCGCTTGATCCAGTCCACATATGCCTGTTCGGTGCGGATGCTCAGGTGCTTCAGGCGAATCTTGTCGCGCACCTGATCCAGCACTCGGCTTTGCATTAACAGGGGTGTTCATTTTTTCCATTGGGGTGTTTTTTTACTAATGTGGAAATTGACAAACAAGGTTATTAGAGCGTAGAGTGCGAATTGTACACCTCATGAGGTGCAAAATAATGCGCCTGTTGGGGTGTCTAAATCAAAGTTAGGCTTCAAAGGTACGGGCCGGATGCTATCCCGGCAATGAGTCATCAATATGGTCAGGTCATCTCCCTTTTGGGGATTACAAAACTGGTTCCGACTCTGCTGTTTTGTGTCGCTGTGTGTTCGCATTCCACACCGCGGTACCTTTCAAACCTATCGTAGTATCCAAGAGCCTAACCCGCCGTTCCAGCCGACCCGCGAAAACGCTTGGCTCATTTTTCTACCTCATTTCGCGCGGGCGGCTGAACGGAGGCGTTGGGCATCAATTTTTGTTCATTGTTTATAATCCAAGGAGAAATCATGGCATTCAAACTCATTGAAGGTACTTTCCACGTTGTCGGATATTCCCCCGATGGCGATTCAGTTCGATTCATGCCAAATAAGCCCGAGACCTTGGGATTTCTTGGTGGATCAAAATCTAAAATCAATTCCCAAGGTCATGTGCAGCTTAGACTTGAGGCAATAGATACTCTCGAAACACACTTTCAAGGACTGCACCAACCCCTTGATCTCGCAGAAGCAGCAATGAATAAATTCATGGGCTTGCTCGAAATTGATAGTATCAAATGGAACGAAGCTGGTACTAAGGTCGTTGCGGCAAATGACCAGACACGCGGTTTCATAATTGCACGTGAAGTTGAAAAAAATGGACGACCCGTGTCATTTGCTTTTATTGGCGACCCTATCGAAGAGGACGGAGGCGACATATACATCCAACCAGCTATTATCAGTAAAAGCATTAACGCAGAAATGCTGCGAAGCGGTTTGGCATATCCAACATATTACAACGGGCTCTTTTCAGACATACGCAATTCACTAACGAAAATTTCAACGCAAGCCCGCTCAGGTGGCATGGGCGTGTGGTCGCGCGATGTAACCAACTCCGGCTTCAACGTGGAGTCGCTCCAATCAATGACTGAGGACTATGTCGTTTTGCCTAAACTGTTCCGCCGCTTGGCTGCATACCTAGAAGGAGGAGGAACGGGGAAAGGGTTTAAGGCTCATCTCGAAACCTTGCAGGAGAAAGTCACCGTCATATCGACCGTTCATTCAACACATTTCGACACCATTATTGAAGAACAAGGAGTCAGAATTTTGATGACAGAACAACCAGAAAACCTGATCTTTGCTGGCTGATGCCCAACCCATCCATCAAGCGGGACGCTGCGCTGACGCGCATCGCCCCTTATGTCAAACGTTAGGCAGCAAAAATAACTCTTTCATATTATGCTTTAGAAATTCCTTTGGAGGTTTTTATAATGGCAAAAAAAACAGATATTTCAACTAAAAAGCTAGAAGAATGGGATAAATACAAGGGTCAAACCCCTGAAGATATAGCTAAGTTTATCTATGCACATATAGAAGTAACTTCAGTATCCATGTGCAATTGGTACTGGACAAGCATAAGTTCAAAGCGAGTAACGTCATTCGTAATTAGGATTATCGCATTCATTCTCCTTATTTTGGGAACAACGTTACCCATTTTTGCTGCAATACAAGATAAACCGGAGGAGAAATTATTACTTACACAGCTCGCAGTTGGTTTTCTTGCCATTGCTGGCCTTTCCCAAATCGCAGATAAAGTGTTTGGATGGTCTAGTGGATGGATGAGATATATAACAACCGTCACAACTATGGAGAATTTAATAAGAGCATTTCAGATGGAATGGGCGAAGTATCTTGTAGCGAAAACATCCCCAATAGATTCGAGCGATGCAAAAACATTATTCGATCTAGCCAAGGGATTAGAGCAAGAGCTTGTCAAACTGCAAGCGGAAGAAACTACTAAATGGGTTGTAGAATTCAATACGGGTATCTCATTGCTGGATACAATGATTAAAACTCAACGAGAAGAGACCGACAAGAAATTGGAAGCGATCCGAACAAGTTTAACCAGTCAAGAGGCATCAGCAAAGGCGGAAGAGAAAGCAAAGCTACCCGGCTCACTTGAAATAAAACTAACGTTCAAAGCGGAACCCAAGAAATTAAAAATTTCGCTGAATAATGAGACAGCAATAGAGTTTCTCGGAAATTCATGGAGCAGATTAGAGCTAACTCCAGGGCGACATCTTGTTAAATTGGTAACTACTAGCGAAACACCGCGAACAATTGAACGGATAGCAGAAGTAAAAGCCGATAGTCTTACTATAATTGAGATCGCTGTGGGCGAATAAGGCCGTAAGGCGCAATAGCTGTACTCCGCGTATTGCACCGAATAAAAACCAAGGGCAAAGAGCCAAATCCAAGGCCGTAAGGCGCAATAGCGATACTCCGCATATTGCGCCGAATGGAGAAAAAGAGCAAAATCCATGAATCCCCGGCATTGTTTCTCTGCCCACCATCCTAACCCGCCGTTCCAGCCGACCCGCGTGGACGTTTGGCGTGTTCATTCCGGCTCCTTCCGCGTGGGCGACTGAACGGGGATCGTTAGGCGAAAAAATACAAGGTTAATGACAAGATGGCAACACTTAGAGCAGCAGCATATATTCTCAACAGTGCGCTTTTACTGTTTGTTTTATTCGGGCTTACTAAAAATCTTCCTGACAAGCCGTAAGATTTTATTATAGTTATGCTCATCCTTAGTTCTCCGATAGTCAGCATTGCCACTATTGCTCTTCATCATATTAAGAGCAATACCTAAAGTCCGCGCAAACTGAATATTCTAGAACTGGTCAGCCGGATAAGGTCGGGCAACGGCTTTATCGTTGCCCGATTTTTTAAAAAGCGAGGTATTTATGATTCAAGTAGAGTTATTAGAACAGCACATTGCGGAATTGGATGACGCTTCCTTTTCGAAGTTCCGCGATTGGTTTATTGAGTTCGACCAAGCACGCTGGGATAAAAAATTGGAAGCCGATTCCAATTCTGGAAAACTAGATTTCCTTATCGATGCGGCGCTCGCCGAACATGAAGCTGGACTAACGAGAGACCTTTGAAACACAAAACGGCTTCCAGCTTCTGGGCTTGCTATGAACGTCTTCCTTTAGAAATTCGCAGACTTGCCAAGAAAAACTTTCAACTGCTAAAAGCCGATCTTTCTCATCCTTCTTTGCAGTTTAAAAAAGTTGGTAAAGTCTGGTCTGCCCGTGTCGGTTCCAATTATCGCGCAGTTGCCACTTTGATTGATGGCGGTTTTCTTTGGGTTTGGATAGGCACTCATGCGGAATATGACAAGTTGCTTGCCTAACATGGCGTTCCAGGGCCGAAGGGCGCGAGCGGCTCCGCCGCCTATTACGCCGCATGGGAAAGTTGAAACTTTCGGCGGAATACGCTAAATCGCTATTCCGCCTGGCCGTGTAATTGGCTTTGAGAAATTAAATTTTACGGTTGCCAATGCCCATGATCCTATGCAAATTGCATTTGAAGCAGTATCGGTATGAAAACGAATTAAGAATGTAGGCAAACGGCTTTATCATTGCACACACAAAATCTTATATAGACGCTAATAAAAGGTGATGACAGATGAATTCGGTTTCTGAGATTGAAGTTGCTGTAAAAAAACTTTCTCGCGATGAGCTTTCCGCCTTTCGTGATTGGTTTCAAGAATTTGATGCTGATGCTTGGGACAAACAATTTGAAGCAGATGTCGCAGCGGGTCGCCTTGATGCGCTTGCAGAGGAGGCACTGCGTGACCTTCGTGAAGGACGCTGTACTGATCTGTGAAACATCGAGCCAACCCAAAGTTTTGGCGCTTTTATGCTGAATTGCCTGAAAATATTCAGCGTCTTGCCAAAGAAAATTATAAGATACTGAAACGAGACCCCTATCATCCGTCACTACATTTCAAGAAAGTTGGAAGGTTCTGGTCGGTTCGAGTGGGGATTCATTATCGAGCCGCTGCTATCGAAGACGGACAAGATATTGTCTGGTTTTGGATTGGCCACCATAGCGAGTATGACCGACTTCTAAGCAGTCATTAGGCTTTTCTGGTTCCCAAGCTCTTTGCTTGGAAACCGATCTTCTGAGGCTCCGCTTCAAATCAGCGAAAGCCGAGCCTCTAGGATAGCGTTACCAAGCTAGAGCTAGGTAACGTGCGCAATAATCTGGCCTAACAACCGCATCGATTGACTGATACCTATAGACTTTGACAAAAAAGTGATTGAATCCCTAATCCAATTCGACCACGTTGGCGTGTCGGTTCGCGACAAAGCCATCTTAATTGACATTAGCTTTGACCTGAATGCGGGTGACAAGGCGGTGTTTCGAGGCAAGTCTGGCGTGGGCAAAAGCACGGTGTTGAAGACCTTGCTGGGGCTTTACCCCTTGGCGAGAGGCATGGTTTATTTTCAGGGGAAGCCGCTGGATAAGTCGGTCATCGCGGAGATTCGGCGCTGCGCCGCTTACATCGGTCAGGAACCAGTGCTGGGGGCGGAAACCGTGCGGGATGCCTTGCTGCTGCCGTTCCAATTCAAAGCGCATAGTGGAAACAAGCCTTCCGAATCAACCTGAATGACGCTTTGCAAACGCTCCATCTGCCTGAAGCTATCTTGAGCCAAGAATGTAACCGGGTATCGGGTGGGGAGAAGCAGCGCATTGCCTTGGCCCGTGGGTTGTTGTTGGGCAAAAGCCTGTATTTGTTGGACGAGGTGACCAGCGCATTGGATGTCGAGAGCAAACAGGCCGTGTTCGATGTGTTTGCCGACCCCAAGCTGACCGTCCTGTCGGTGGCGCATGACCCGGATTGGGTTTCGCTATGCGGTCGTGTCTTTGACTTGGAAGCAGGGCGTATGATGGAGGAGAAACAACATGGGGACGCTTGATATTGGCATGACCCAGATGGCGGTGCTGTTTGGGGTTGTCCTATTGCCTTGGCTGTTGCTTAATCTGCTGGGCCTTAAACTGAATCAAGTCATCGCCGTCAGCTTGCTGCGCATGACGGTTCAACTTGGACTAGTCGGTATATACCTGAAAACCCTGTTCACCCTCAACGACCCCTGGCTGAATGGCCTGTGGATCGTGGTGATGCTGGTGGTCGCCGACTTGACCATCCTGCGTCGGGCCGGGTTGAAACGGCGTTATTTCTTCTTGGCGACCTTCATGGCGGTGGCGGCCAGCGTGGTGTTTTCAACAGCCTATTTGCTGCTGCTCGTCATCCAGCCGCCGCTGCTGTACGATGCCCGTTACCTCGTACCGCTGACTGGAATGATTCTTGGCAATTGTCTGCAAGGCAATGTCATCGCACTGGAGCGTTTCTACACCGGGTTGCGCAAGAACGAAAACGAGTACCTGACTTACCTGTTGCTAGGCGCCACCCGCTGGGAGGCGGTCCGCCCCTATTTCCGCGAGGCGGTCAAGGCGGCGATCAATCCTGCCTTGGCGGGCATGGCGACGATGGGGCTGGTATCCCTGCCGGGGATGATGACCGGGCAGATCCTCGGCGGCGGCGAACCGTGGACGGCGGTGAAATACCAAATCGCCATCATGCTGTGCATCTTCACCAGCACGACCTTGGCTTGCATCCTCAATTTGAAGTTTAGCCTAAACCTCGCCTTCAACGAGTTCGACGTGTTGAGGGAGGAAGTGGTCGAGAAGCGCTGACGGCAATCCTCCCTTGGCTTTGCACATCCCTTCCATTCTCGTCTTGGTTTGACAAGCTTATTGAAATTGGAAACTTCCTTGGCATTGCCCCGGCTCATGGTTTGCAAAAACCGGCATGAAGTGGAAAATAGTCAGACATTAAAACCAACTGCTTGGAGAATTCTTGCCATCATGAATGCCAACACGAATAGCAAAGTTGCCCTCGTCACGGGCGCGACCGGGGCGATAGGCTTTGCCATCGCCAATCTAATCGCCGTGAGGCCGGGTTTTGAACTCGTACTGCTTTGCCGAGACGAAGCCAAGGCAAAACTTGCAGTGGGTGCAATTCAAGCAGCCACTGGCAATCGCTGGGTGTCCTATGCACGAGTCGATCTTTCCCGGCAGGCATCAATAAACGCCTTTGCGTCTGCTTGGGACAGGCCGGTGCATGTGCTGGTCAACAACGCCGCGATTGCCCCGCCTTCGCGGGAGGAAACCCCGGAGGGGATTGAAATGCAGTTTGCGACCAACGTTCTGGGCTATTACTGGCTGACCAAAGCATTGGAAGACAGGCTGATTCAAGCCGAGTCGGCGAGGGTAGTCAATGTGGCGAGCTACTGGGCGGGTGACTTGGACTTGAGCGACCTTGAATTCAAACGCCGCCGTTACGATCAACATCAGGCGTATCGCCAGTCCAAACAGGCCAATCGCATGTTGACGGTGGTCTTTGCGGAACGCTTGCAAGCCCATGGCATTACCGTCAACGCCTGCCATTCCGGGGATGTCAATTCCACCTTGAGCAACGCCTTGGGCTTCGGCGGGCATGAAACCCCGGAAAAAGGAGCCAAAACCCCGGTTCGGCTCGCCACCGCAGCGGAAATGGAGGGTGTCACCGGTAAATATTTTGAACAGTGCAAGGAAGTCCGCTGCCCATTCGCCAAGGATCGGGGCCAGATAGCGGCCTTGGATGAAGCCTGCCAGCGTTACCGCTTGGCATAGGCCAGATTTCATAAAATGGGCAAAGCAAAATCCGTTTTCACCGTGTGGGCCGTCGCCGGCATCATCGTGACACCCCTGTGCGGCCTTTTTTTCTCCTGCGGTTGCGACTGGCCTTGGAAGGGGTTGTTCATGGCTTGCGACGCAATCCTGAATAACAGGCCGCCTCCCCATTGCCCTTGGTGTGTGAACCCGCTGGCCGCGACTTTGAGCATAGGTTCCGCCCTAACCGTTGCCAGCTTGGGCGCTTGGAAAATCCAATACTGCCCAACGAGCCATCATGCCGAGATACTCTATCGCTCCGGGTTCGCTGTGGCTATTTTTTCCAGCGTGCTTTTTCTGGGCGGATGGTTGACCGCTCTTGCCACGGCACATCCAAGCTTTCTTGGCATGGGCTTGGATGTACGATTTTGAGTGGAATTTAACAGCAGCTATTTCAACATTTAAAGCCGGTGAAACTCATTTCCCGGCCTACTCAAAAAGGTAATTACAGTCTTATTTTTTGCTTTTATTCAGACCGTCTTTGCCATAGCGCCACTCCACGAATTGGCCCTGTTCGATTAGGAAAATTCCTCGGGCGTAAACCGCTATAAGCTACATATTCGCCTTGATTGCCCTAAACCACTGCCACAGTTTTTGTTTCAGCCAACGTGACGATTTAAAGCGAGGATCGGCCAAGCCGTCCAACAGTTGCGCCAACCATGCTGATTTTGCCACGACGAATAGCAGGCCGAACACCACCAACACGACCACATAGCCAACAATCGGCACTTCTTCCAAATGCGCGGGGATGTTTGCCTCTAGCCCCTTGATTCTGCTCCAATCCACGGTCAAATAACTGCCAATCAAGCCGGCAGCCAAACCAAACGCCGCCAACACTGTCAGCCGGATCGTGGTCGTGGTTTGATGGCGCTGTTCCTGCTGGGTGATGTACTCATTGGCCTCCCTCGCTTGTTGCTTGACCCGGTCCAGTAGTGTTTGGGTGTCCAAATGCCTCATCCACAAGGAAAACAATTCACGCGCCAAATCCTGACTCGACACTTCGGTAAAATAATTGCAATGGCAGAAAGTCAACAAGCGTTGGCTGATTATCTTGATTTCGCTTTGATAGTCAACCGTGCTCTCAGGGTTTAGCCGTGCCGTTGCTTCGGATAACGCATCCGCCAACAACATAGTCGCGGCCTTGTTGTAATGGGCAATCAAGCCCATCTGGAAATAATGATGGCGAAAATGGGCCAAAGCACCGTTTTTCCCATCAGTGAAATAATTCGGATCATCCTTGCCAACCATGACAAAACCATGACCACAGCAAAGTATTCGCGTGGTCATCCAATTATTGACCGGGTTGGCATGGAAGGCATAGTCTGCGTATCCCATCTTGGGGTCCCAGTAGCGGTCGTAGCAATAACTGTTTTCGAAATCTTTCAGGTAGTCTTCGGCATAAGGCAATTGCGTCGATTTGCCACCGCCGTCAGCGAAACACAAGCGAACAAAATCCGCCCGCGTCAGCAGTCGGGGATCATCTACGGCTAAATAAGCCATGAACGCCATTCGCTCACCGTCAATGAGCCGATAGATGAAACTCTCTGGTTTGGTTTCATCGGGCCAAGGAATTAGCGGTTGCAGAAGATATTGCCAATGCTCAAAGGGCATCGGATTGTTATGTGTGCGGGCAAAATCCCGAAAATGCCGGGTGCAATCAAAGTGCGTGCCTTTGGCGTTGACGTAATTGTTCCATCTAACCCTTTGCAGACAATGGCCCGCTTCGCGGTTTTTAGTTTCCCAGTAAGGTGGAAAAATATGGCGAAACCGGTCAAGCAACTCTTCCACTTGCGCCAATGGCAATGGGCTGTTCACGCTGGCCTCAACCACCAACAGCACCACACCATGGTCGAACAAGTAGAAATGAATGCGGTTGATGATTAGATTGATCGAACAGTGAAAGCTGTCCACCATCAGTGAGACCGAAGCCTTTTTAATGTCTTGGCGAGAATAAAGTCTAAAGGAGTGCTGGGAAGACTTTCCATTCTTACCGGTGACATGGCCGTTGGGGTCGCTGACACCCGATCCATAAAGAAACCGGCGCACATAGGGGTTGAAATACATCAGTTCGCCATAATCGGCTTCATGATCCGATTCCGGCGGAAGCGGTGGGTAGATCAAATACTGGCTTTCAGCATTGACCGACTTGTCGGTTCGGCTAAGCAGATCGTCCAAGCGATTCCATTTGCCATCTTTCGTCAACTGCGCTTCAAACTCCGCCATGCGGAGTCCGGCTTCTGGTTGATCGACCCTAGCGCTGAGATTTTCAATTTCCAGCGGCCAAAACAAAATTTGTCGAAATTGTTTAATTTGCACATCCGTCATGACATTACCCACAGAGATTGGCCTAGATTGGCATTATGCTCCATTCCGCTCGGGAGGTGAATAAGCTTTACCTGTATTTTACATTGGCATGGGCTAGAACACGAATTGTGCAATGCCGATACCCACCCTTTTTCCCAAAATTGCGACTACATTATCGTACACCGGTCATTTATCCCTCCACCGACCATCGCTCATGTGGACTCTGACAGCTTTCCGTTGCGGGGTTTCCGGTGGAAGCCCAACCATGACGAGCAGCTTGTCCCGCTCTTCGGGTGTCAATTCGGTGTAAGTTCGCGCCTTGATGTGCGGGGGTAGGATGATATTGCCAAAACGAATGCGGATCAAGCGACTCACCGCAACATTTTGAGACTCCCACAAACGGCGGACGATGCGATTCCGCCCTTCGCTGAGCGTGACATGATACCAATGATTGGCCCCTTCGCCGCCCGCATCGGCTATGGAGTTGAAATGCGCCGGACCATCGTCCAATTCCACGCCTTGCTTGAGCCTTTCCAGCATGTCATCGCCTATGTTTCCCAACACACGCACGGCATATTCGCGTTCGATCTCCTGCGATGGGTGCATGAGTTTGTGCGCCAAATCGCCATTATTTGTCACCAGCAACAAACCTTGGGTGTTGATGTCCAAACGACCGACGTTGATCCAGCGACCGATTTCCAGACGAGGCAACTGGGTGAAGATGGTGGGCCGACCCTCCGGGTCGCGCCGCGTGACGACTTCCCCGGTGGGCTTGTGGTAGGCCAACACCCTCGTCTCTTGACTGTGGCGCTTTTCGACATTGAACGGCCTTCCACGCACCGTCAAGCGGTCGCCCTCTTTCCAACGGTCGCCCAATTTGGCAGGGTTGCCGTTCAGTAAGACCTCGCCGTTTTCTATCCAAGTCTCGATTTCCCTGCGTGAGGCCAAACCGGCATGGGCCAGCACCTTTTGGATGCGTTCACCTTCTATGAGTGCGGCAGGGGAATCGCTAGTCGGGTTGGGCGGTTTCTCCTGTGCCTGCTGTCGTTGGGTCGGGCGGGATGATCGGATCGCTCTCGGGTTTTTCGGGTTTCTCGGTTGGCTCATGGTAGCTTGCAGGTGTTACGGGAACAGGCATATCGGTATCGGCCACAGGGCCGAGCCGGTCTATAAATGTTTGCAGCGGGGGCAGTTCGTCCAGCCCTTTGAGGTTGAAATAATCCAAGAATTGGCGCGTGGTGGCGTAGAGTCCGGGCCGACCGGGCACTTCCTTATGGCCCACCACTTGCACCCATTCCCGTTCCAACAGATTGCGGATAATCTGGGTGGACACGGCAACACCGCGTATCTCTTCAATTTCACCCCGGGTGACTGGCTGACGATAGGCGATAATCGCCAATGTCTCCAAAAAAGCCTTGGTGTAGCGGGTCGGTCGCTCTTCAAACAAACGTGAAATCCAAGGCGACAAGGACTCCCGCACTTGGAAGCGGTAGCCAGAGGCAACCTGTTTAAGTTCAATCGGGCGGCTGATGAATTCTTCCGTCAATTCAGCCAAGGCAGCCCTCACGTCGACGGCTTCCGGCTGTTCCCCTTCCGGGTAAAGCGCTTGCAAGTCCGCCACAGTCAACGGCTTCTGAGCGACAAACAGCGCAGCCTCGACAATGTCTTTCAAATCCATGACGAGCTTGCGCGAGAAAGCGTCGCGTTTGGGTGGAGAAAGTTGAAGCCTAGTGTCCGTCTTAGCCTCCTCAACGGTAGGGAGGGCTTCATGGTGTCGCTCGGCACTGTCCTTAATTCCTTTAGGCTGGCGCGGCGTCAGGAATCCGAATATATAATTCGCCCAAGGGTTCTTCCTGAATAATTTCGATAAAGCGTTCCTTGCATAATTCCAAAATGGCCAACAGCGAAACCAATGCACCTTGACGGCCCTCACGGCGATTGAACAACTCGGCAAAGGCAAGCAAAGGCTTGTCCTTCAAACGTGCCAAGACACTGGACATCCGTTCTCGCACGGACAATGGCTCGCGCACGATGCGGTGGCGGGTGGAACGTTCGGCCCGACGCAATACTTCGGTGAACGCGAGCAAAACATCCTCCAAATCGACTTCCGGGTAAACCTTGCGCACGGTGACAGTGCTGGTGTCCACGCCACCCAATTCGAAGATATCCCGTTCACAACGAGGCAGCTTATCCATCTCTTCCGCTGCCTTTTTAAAACGTTCATACTCTTGCAGACGGCGAACCAATTCAGCACGCGGATCATCTTCTTCAGCCTCGGCATTTTCCGGGCGAGGCAATAACATGCGGGATTTGATCTCGGCCAGTATCGCAGCCATTAGCAGATATTCAGCGGCTAACTCCATGCGCATCTCCGTCATCAAATCAATATAATCAATGTATTGCCGGGTAATTGCGGCTATTGGTATGTCTAAGATGTCCAGATTCTGCCGCCGGATCAAATATAATAGTAAATCCAAAGGCCCTTCAAAAGTTTCCAAGAAAACTTCCAAGGCATCCGGGGGAATGTACAAATCCAATGGCATCTCGGTAAACGGGGTGCCATTGACCATCGCAATCGCTGGTTGCACCACCATTTCAAAATCATCACTCATGGTTTTAGCAAGATCATATGCCGGCAATACCGTTCATTAGTGCCTGGAAAATTGAAACCGGCAAACCCATGAACACCCATAATAGGTTGGTCACCATCAAGACGATCAAAATCGGCATGCCCCAAGGCTCAATACGACTATATTTATAAGCCAATCTTGGGGGTAACAAGCCGAGAACCACGCGACCGCCATCTAAGGGCGGCAGAGGCAACAGGTTCAGCACCATCAACACGATGTTGATGGCAATGCCAGCCTGACCCATCAAGCCTAATGGCTGGCTTATGAATTCTGAATGTAACAGAACGGCCACGCGTATCATCAACGCCCAAAAAATTGCCATCAAAAGATTAGCCACCGGACCGGCCAAAGCAACCCAGACCATATCCCTGCGAGGATTGCGTAATCTGCCGAAATCAACTGGGACTGGCTTAGCCCAACCAAAGATCATATTACTAATCAACAACATGATACCAGGCACCAGCAAAGTGCCTATTGGGTCTATATGATCCAGCGGGTTCAAGGACAGACGGCCTTGCTGTTCGGCGGTTCTGTCCCCGAGTTTTTTGGCAACCCACCCATGAGCCACTTCATGCAAGGTGATCGCGAACAAAACCGGCAACGCCCAAATGGAAATTTTTTGAATAATGCTTAATTCTGACATCGGTAAGAAATTTCTAAGTTTATTGAAGAAATGTCACAACAGCCTTGCCTTGGCGAATGATTGCCGGGTTGTCTTCCGTAAACCCGAGGATAGTCGTCGGTTCGTAAGGAACCACATCTGCGTCAATAATCAAATCCACCTGTTTTTCCAACCTTTCCCTAATCTCGTAAGGGTCAGACATTGCCTCAGTCTCGCCCGGCATAATCAAGGTCGAACTGAACAAGGGTTCGCCCAACTCTTTCACCAAGGCTTGGACAATTTGGCTGTCTGGTATGCGAATGCCGATGGTTTTGAATTTGGGGTGTTGAAGCCGTCGCGGCACCTCTTTAGTCGCCTTTAGGATAAAGGTGAACGGGCCGGGAGTCAGCATTTTCATCAACCTGAATGCCTCATTGCCAAATCGGGCAAACGACGAAATTTGCGACAAATCATCACAAATCAGCGCAAAACGGTGTTCTTGTCCCAATTGCCGAATGCGCCGTATCCGTTCCAAAGCCTCTTTGTTGTCAATTTGACAACCCAGTGCGTAGGAAGAATCCGACGGGTACACGATTAGACCGCCGTTTCGGATAACCTCGACCGCTCTTCTAATCAGTCTTTCCTGTGGAGTCTGTGGATGAATTTGGAAATATTGCGCCATGTGACTAGTTTACTACAGAGTGCCTTTGAAAGCGCGGACTACTAATGAATCAGTATCACTGTTTTCATATCACTACGTACAATTACCCATATCTCAATCCATTGCAACAAATTACAATGACTTGGCGAGTCTCAAGAGTTTAGTTGCGGAGAAAAATGAATTTCATGCACCATGCCTGTGTGTTTTCACCCATGCTTGACAGAATTAGGCATATCTTAAACTAATTTATCATTGATTTATATAGTAATTTAATTTGGCATGAGTCATGCCTATAACCTTCCTGCTCCTCTTCACAACTAACTTCAAGGGCTTATTGAAATGCTGGCAAAAAAAATAACTCCGATCCACTCCCCCGGGTTTGTTGAACTGTTCACCCTGTTTCACAGTTTTGAACGGCCTTACACGCTGGCAGACATACTCCAGTTCAACCGCACTTATCAGCCGATTTACCGACAACTAGGCCCGGAAGAAAAGCGCCGGTGCGAGGAATTGGTGGATGCGATGGTCGACGGGGTCGAAAGCAGGGAGTTGGCATCGAGGATATTTGGAGTGGTTTGATATTTTTTTTACGGGTAGACACATAAGCCCTCTGATTAGAAATGTTAAGGCTTGCTTCGACAGGCGAAGCAAGCTTTACATTTCCAATTCTTTCAAAGCAAGCTTTGAGCCCCAAGAAAATGTCCAATGGTTTGCCAAGCATTGCTTTTCACCCCGCCTATCCATCCCATCTGCTAAAATAGCCAGCCTTGATGAAATAAAATAAAAAGCTGGAGACCTCCTTTGCCAAACTTTGTCCCCGGGCAGCGCTGGATTAGTGAAACCGAACCTGAATTAGGTTTAGGAACAGTCACTTACTACGAGAATAACCGCGTCACGATGTTGTTCATCGCAAGTAGCGAAAAGCGGATGTATGCCGCTGACAATGCCCCGTTGACCCGTGTGCGTTTCGTCAAAGGCGACAGGGTTGAGAGCGTCGATGGCTGGTCCTTGGTGGTGCGGGAAGTGGTGGAGGAGGGGGGGGTTTTGACCTATCTGGGTTTGGACGAGGATTCAGTCGAGTCCAGCCTGGATGAAGTCGAGTTGAATCACTTCATGCAATTCAACAAACCGCAAGATCGTTTGTTCACCGGGCAGGTGGACACGCCGGACTTGTTTAAATTGCGTTACAAGACTTTGCTGAAACTGGGCGAGTTGAATCGTTCACCGGTCATGGGTTTGTGCGGTGCGCGGGCGAGCTTGATCCCTCATCAGTTGTACATTGCCCATGAAGTGGCAAGCCGCCATGCCCCGCGTGTATTGTTGGCCGATGAGGTGGGCTTGGGCAAAACCATTGAGGCGGGTCTGATCCTGCATCACCAATTGCTCACGGGCCGGGCGGAGAGGGTCATTATTTTGGTCCCGGAAGCGTTATTGCACCAGTGGTTGGTGGAAATGCGCCGCCGTTTCAATCTTCGCTTTAGTCTGTTTGATGACGAGCGGTATAGCCAACACGAATCCGGCAATCCTTTCCAAGGGGAGCAACTGGTGTTGTGCGGCATTGATTTTTTCCGGGATGAACCGGAAAGGCGGGAACAGGCGTTGGAAGCCGGTTGGGATTTGTGCGTGGTGGACGAAGCGCATCATTTGGAATGGTCGGAGGACAACCCAAGCGAGGATTATGCGTTTGTCGAGGCGTTGGGGAAAGTCGTGCCTGGTTTATTGTTGCTCACCGCAACCCCGGAACAACTGGGCAAGCATAGTCATTTTGCCCGTCTGCGCCTACTGGACCCAGACCGTTTCTATAGTTTTGACGCATTTCTCGCCGAGGAAAAGCAATACGAGCCGCTTGCCCGTTTGATTGAACATCTGGTCGAAGACATGGAACTGGATGCCGACCAGTTAGAACGTTTGAAGGCTTTGCTGACCAATGACAAGGCCGAAGAATTATTGAGTCAAATGGACGACCCTGGCACCCGGGTTCAGGCCAAAGATAGTTTGATTCGATTATTGCTTGATCGGCATGGCACGGGTCGGATTTTATTCCGCAATACTAGGGCCACGGTGAAAGGGTTTCCCGAACGCCAAGTCCAAGCCAAAGCTTTGGATTGTCCAAACGAATATGTCACACAACAAGGACAAGCAACCAAATTGGATGAGCTGATATTTCCCGAAAGCCTATATCGTCGAACGGGGTCCAGCCCTGCTTGGTGGCGGTTTGATCCGCGAGTCAAATGTCTGTTGGACATACTCAATCAAATAAAACCAGCCAAAGCCTTGGTGATTTGTGCCAAGGCTCAAACTGCCGTTGATTTGGAGGAAGCGTTGCGG
>CAIYXP010000021.1 GCA_903930145.1 uncultured Methylococcaceae bacterium | reverse complement strand
TGAAGTTGACCGGTACTGCATGACCGCATTGAATGCCGTGCAGACACGCATTCTAGGGTTGATCGGGTTCACCCCGGCAATTTACCAAGGGATTGAAATGCAATCCGGGAAACTGGCCGTTAAAATGGGCGAACCGTGAGTCCAAATCATTGATAATGCTGTCCTCGTCATTTTCCTCCCCGTCATTGTCCCCCATCAGAGACCAGCGGAAGGCATCGCCCAAGTAAAAAATCACCGAATCAGGATTCATCGTCGTCTCCAATGGATTATCAAACCAGTGCATCGCGGTACAATTGAGCCAGATGAAGGCTAGACCTGCCATCACCTTCGCGTATTTGCTGGCGGCAAGAAAAGCCATTGCTCAGCACCTGACTATTCGGATTCTCGCGGAGTTTGGGTAATAGGCTTTGCCCTGCCATTTCCCATGAGGTAGCCACATGTTCCGCTTCCACTCCAAAACTCCCTGCCATGCCGCAGCAGGAGGATTCAATCAATTCAAACTCTAGCTTTGGAATCAGTTTCAACACTTTGCGCATGGACTTCATTGCGCCCACGGCCTTTTGGTGGCAATGTCCATGCACCAAAACGGGCTGATCCATGGATTTTAGATTCAGGTTCAAGGTTTTGGCAGTCTGTTCACGGGCGATGAACTCCTCGAATAACAATGTTTGTCCGGCAAGCTTGCTGGCAGCTTCGCCCAATCCCATGGCTTTGTATTCGTCGCGCAAGGTCAACAGGCAAGAAGGCTCCAAGCCGATGATAGTCCGCCCGGCTTCAACATGTGGCAGTAAGGCTGCTATCATACGTTTTGCTTCGGCTTTAGCCTCTGCAACCATGCCTTGGGCGAGGTAAGTCCGTCCACAGCACAAAGGACGGTCAGCTTGCGCGGGTTCCGCAACAATGACATGATAACCCCCCGCTTGCAGTACAGTGAGCGCGGCTTCAGCGATGTCCGGGTCAAAATATCGGCTGAATGTGTCCACAAATAGTACTACCTCAGTTCTCGACTCTGTGTCGGCCACCGGTTTATTGGCTTGGGTTGGTAATCTAACTTCGGGCAGTTTAAATCCTTTTGTAGCTGGGACTGGCAATTGGCGATTTCCAGCAATGCCAAGCAATTTTTCACCCATTGTTGCCAATAGCTTGGAACTATTGCGCCATTCGATCAGCTTTCGCAGATAAGGCCAACGATACAGCCAAATGGGCAGATGGGCGAACAGCCGGGCACGCAATGACAAACCAGCTTCCTCGTTGAGTTGGGCCAAATACTCGACCTTGATGAGTGCCATATCCACCGAGTTCTCACATTCGCGCTTGCAACCTTTGCAACTGACACACAAGTCCATCGCCCGATCCAGCACCGGGTCGGCAAAAGGCTGGTCGCCCAATTCGCCATTTAGCGCTGCTTTGAGCAATCGCACCCGTCCGCCCGTGGATAGGTCGCTTTCATGGGTCACTCGGTAGCTGGGACACATGACACCCTTATCGCTTTGGTTCTCGCACAGCTTGCTATGGATGCAAACCGCCACCGCCTTGGCAAAATTGCCACCTGTCTTGGGAATATCGGCATAGGCATCGCCCATGCCAGCATCTTCATAGGACGACCAGTCAAGAAAAGTTTTCATCAGTGATTTTCGGTGATTGGGTTGTGGGAGTGTTTTTCAGTCTGAAATCCCACGACATTGTTTCGCCTGTGAGCTTGTTGATAAAGCAGCAATATCCCTGCCACTGAATGCGGAACCGCCGAACACGCAATTTCAGTCATTTATAGGCAATGCTAGGCAAGCGGTACACCAGATTTTGTCGGAAACCCGACATTGAACCGCTTAAGCCGTACTAGCCAACTTTCTAACTGATGTTACACACAGATGCGAAAGTGGCAAATTTCCTAGAATGACAGGAGCATCAAAGCTTGCTTTGATAATCAAAGTTTGCTTTGACAAAAGAATTGGAAATACGAAGCTTGCTTCGCCTGTCAAAGCAAGCTTTGACGCTCCAATCCTAAACTGCGGCGAAACATCAGTTTCTACCCCAAAATTTTGCAAGAAGCATTGCCAAACAGCCAAACCGGAAATAAACTATTCTAATTCTCCTTGAATGGAATTCACATGTTGAAAATAACACCGTTTCAGATGGCGGTATTCGAGCAAGACCAAGAACAACGCTTCCGCAAGCACGTGCGCGAAGAAATCCAACAAAGCTATGCAGAATACGCCGGCATTTCCTCTATCATCTTAGATCATCTGCTGGATTTGGCTTTACAGCGAGCTAGAAGTTACGGCTTCACTTGGCAATCCACGCTGGGCCAGTTTGTTTATTTGATGGCGGCCATCGCTCCAAACTTCGACCTGCATCCCGCCATCCATGCCGGCTTGGTCAATCCGGGTGTCCCCGTGGAAGAGCGAATCCATGAACTGGTTAAAAACCTGCCCGACGGGGTTTGGACCGAAGCCACATCACACGCAAGCACC
>CAIYXP010000020.1 GCA_903930145.1 uncultured Methylococcaceae bacterium | reverse complement strand
CTCCCGCTTGCGGGAGAGGGGCCGGGGGAGAGGGTGTGTTCTCCAACCACTGCACATAGGTATCCATGACCCGGAACGCATGGCCGGCCTGTTCCTCGGCATCGGCCTCTGCCAGCTTCACCCGGTCGCGTCGGCGGATATCGCCGCCATGGGCATCGCGCAGATAGGTTCCGAGTAAGTTCAGCGTCAACGCATGACCGCGCACATCCTCTACCAACTTCTCGAATTCGTCTTGCTGCCCATGCACACTCAAGCAGCGTAGTAATGCCACCCCGGCGGCTGTGGACAAGCGCAGCAGTTTGGTTTCCGGCGCGGTGGTTTGGCTGTAGGCTTTTAAATCCGTGACCGAGTAGCGGGTGGTGACGAGACACAGCCCAAGGCTAGAAGCCGCCAAGCCTTTCAACAAGGCTGCAATGGCTTGGTCTTTCAACTGGCCCGGTTGCGGCGAGGTGGGCGCATATTGCAGCGGCTCCAAGCCATCCAAAATCAACAATGCCCGCTGTTCGCCGACCAAACGGGCCAAGCGCTTGGCTTTGTCATACGCCGTCTGCGGGCTGTTCGCCATCTCCGCATCGCCGAAGTAGATCAAGGCTTCTCGTAAAAACAAGTCGGACGAGGCCGCCGCTTGCTCGCGAGTGCCTTGGCTGTAAAACGACCATGCAAACGCCGCCGTACACCCCGGCCAGCCTTGACTCGCCAACTCGGCGGTCCAGTGGGCGACTAAAGAAGTCTTGCCTTCCCCGCCTAGCGCGACAAACGTCATTACATGCGGGCGCGGGTTGGCGTTTTGTTGTACTTTCTCCCAAGCGTCGTTGAGCAGATTGAGTTCGGCTTCACGGCCTATCAGCTTGTCCGGGGCGTAGCGGAGGATGCGGTCGGTGTCGGGCTGGAGTATTGTATTGAGTTTTGTCGTTTCAACAGGGGCTTTGTGCTCGGGAATGAAGCGAGTAATCAGTGTTTCAATGTCATCTTCATAACTGCTATGCCGAATACTAGTTGATTGGTATTCAAATATGCCTTTCATGCATTCCGGGCATGAACCGCGCAAAGATTTTAAGTCTACACTTTCCTCGCAGACAGGTACGATATTGCGGCGGCTTTTGACCGCCAGCAGAAACTCTTTTCTCACCCAATCGTCTTCATTTTCGCAGCGATCTAGGGCATTCGGGGTCAGCAATAACAGGAAATGCGCTCGATCAGGCACTTGGTTTAGTATCTGTTTTGCCCAAAGCCCTGCATCCAAGCAATCCACATCCAAAAACACGTCATAACCTTTATGAGTTAGCGCATCTTTTATGGAACGGGCAAAGTATTTGCCTGTTGAGTCACGGCGATAGCTGATGAAGACCGTTTTTGCGCTCATATTGTTATTCCATGGAGGCTTTTTTCGAATATGAATCGAATTTTATCTTTCCCACTTTTCACGCTCAGTGTATTACACAAGTGCTGGAAACTCGTCATTTCGGCAGGGGTGCCGACAAATCCGTTGGGAACGGATTTGGACGCATGAAGTGCGTGGCGAAGCCCGAACCCCAGGGATGGGGTGAGCCAATCCAGCGTCCATGGATGGCAAGCTATTATCTACCCGTTAGTTATAATCAAGTGCTTCAGCCAACTGATAGTTACCGTCCATGGCCTGGATACCGGCATCCCTGCCGGTATGACGGCTGGGCATAATAGGCAAGGCCCCGCCCCCCCTGACAAAGCAAGCTTTGTCGCTCCCTCACCCTGACAAAGCAAGCTTTGTCGCTCCAAAGATTAAGCTTTATTCCTCAACGCCTCTTCCACCATGCCGTGGATGCCGCCGAAGCTTCCATTGCTCATGAATACCAGATGATCGCCGGAATGGGCTTCATTGACGACTCTGGCAACCATTTCGTCCAATGAGGAAAACACTTCCACGCCTTCGGATGCGCGTAATTCCCAACCTTGTTCGGGGGCTTGATAAATATAGGCCACGTCTGCGGCTTTCAACGAACCCGCCAGCGTTTCGGCATGAACCCCTAGTTTCATCGTGTTGGAGCGGGGTTCCAAGATGGCAATGATCCGCGCCTTGCCGACTTTTTCCCGCAAGCCTTCCAAGGTGGTGGCGATGGCGGTGGGGTGATGGGCAAAATCGTCATACAGCGTGATGTCGTTGACTACTGCGCGAATTTCCATGCGGCGCTTGACGTTCTTGAACTTGCTCAGGGCTTCGGCAGCTTTATCCGGTTCCACGCCGGCATGGCAAGCGGCGGCGACGGCGGCGAGTCCGTTGCGGACATTGTGCAGCCCGGTCAATTCCCATTTCACCGTGCCACGCACACTCCCGCCTTTGCATACCTCGTACTCGCTGCCATCAGGCTTCAACAAACGGGCTTGCCAATAGGAGTTGCCTTCATTTTTCAAGGACGTGGTTTCTTGCCGGGTCCAGCAGCCCATGCGTATAGTTTCGGCTAGGTTTTGATCGATGGAAGGCATGACGATCAGCCCATTGCCCGGCACGGTCCGAATGAAATGATGAAATTGCTTTTGGATGGAGTAGAGGTCGGGGAAGATGTCCGCGTGATCATATTCCAAGTTGTTGAGGATGACCGTGCGGGGCAAGTAATGCAGGAATTTGGAGCGTTTGTCGAAAAAGGCGGTGTCGTATTCATCCGCCTCGATGACAAAATAAGGGGCTGAACCTAGACGGGCGGAGATGCCAAAATTCAACGGAATACCGCCGATCAAAAACCCCGGATTGACCCCGGAGCATTCTAAAATCCACGCCAACATGCTGGTCGTGGTGGTTTTGCCATGCGTACCGGCCACCGCCAGCACCCAACGTTCCTTCAGCACTGCCTCATACAACCAGCGTGGGCCGGAGGTGTAGGGTAGGCCAAGATTTAGCACGGCCTCCACTTCTGGATTGCCGCGAGAGAGTGCGTTACCTATCACTACCAAGTCGGGGCGTGGCTCCAAGTTGGCAGCATCATAGCCTTTGTACAGCAGAATGCCTTGGCTTTCCAATTGTGTGCTCATCGGCGGGTAAACGTTCTGGTCCGAACCTGTGACTTTATGCCCCAACTCCCGCGCCATCAAGGCCAAACCGCCCATGAAGGTTCCGCAAATCCCCAAAATATGTATATGCACTTTAGTTACCTTATTGTCATAAATACTTAAAAGTCGATTTTCTCTATTGCCTGATATGGCTAGAAAAACCTTGCTGCAATTTATTTAAGCCATGCAGTGGCTGGAACCGTTACGGTCCTTACATCAATTTTTTGCAGCGCATCGCGGATAGTCGCCAGTTCACAGATTGATGCCGCTTGGAGCAACAAGTGGCTTTAAAGCATAGCCTTGACAGTGCTCTAAGTATTAAACTATCCATCAATCGCCAAACTGGCTCCCGCAATAAGCAGCATCAACATGAAACACCAAATCGAAATCGACGCCGTCTCCAATTATTTGGAATCCCAATCCACGCCAGAAGCAGATCGTTATGTGTTCAGTTACACCATCACCATTTGCAACAGGGGCGAAATGCCTGCCCGCCTCTTGGCTAGGCACTGGGTCATTACTGATGCCAATGGCAAAATCCAAGAAGTCAGGGGCGAGGGCGTGGTGGGCGAGAAACCGCATCTTTCTCCGGGCGATTGTTTTCGCTATACCAGCGCTGCCATGATCGAGACCCCAGTAGGGGTGATGCGTGGCGAATATCTGTTAGTCAGTGACGAAGGCGAAGCCTTCGACGCTGAAATCCCCTCGTTTACGCTCGCCGTCCCGCGAGTGCTGCATTAACAGCCATGGCTAACTATGCCATAGGCGATGTTCAAGGTTGCTTTGGCGAACTTCAGCTTTTACTGGAAAAAATCGCCTTCAACCCTGCCCTTGACCGCCTCTATTTTGTAGGCGATATCGTCAATCGGGGTCCGAAATCTTTGGAAACACTGCGTTTCATAAAAAACTTAGGCGATTCAGCGGTCACTGTCCTCGGGAACCATGATCTGCACCTGTTGGCGGTTGCCTGTGGAGCGTCCAAAACCAAGCGCCGAGACACGTTTGGCGACATTTTAGCCGCGCCGGACCGGGAAGAACTGCTGGATTGGCTACGCACGCGGCCATTATTGCATTCAGGAGACAAATTTTACCTGATTCACGCCGGTTTGCCGCCTCAATGGGACATGGACACCGCTACTCGATGTGCGCAAGAAGTGGAGGCTGTGTTGCGTGAAAAGAACGGGGGTGGGTTTTTCGATCATATGTATGGCGATTTGCCAAACCAATGGTCGGAAACACTGGAAGGATGGCCGCGCATTCGTTTCATCACCAACTGTTTCACGCGCTTGCGCTACTGTGACCGCAACGGTGTGTTGGACATGAAAGAAAAGGGAGGGCTAGGCTCACAGGCCGCGCATCTAATGCCTTGGTTTAGGGTTCAGGGCCGCAGGAGCGAGGGGGCGACGCTCATTTTCGGACATTGGTCCACACTGGGCTACCATGTGGAAAATAATTGTTATTGCTTGGATACCGGCTGCCTGTGGGGCAAAGACCTGACAGCGCTGCGTTTAAGCGGTGATTTTGCACGATTTAGCGTCCCCTGCCTGACCAACGCACATCAAATTCCAGGGGATTGAACCATTTTGTCATATAAGTGGTCTATGCTGGATTGATCGACAAGTCAGCACAAACCAAGAAGAATATGGCAAGAAATGCGACAAGTCATTGACACGGCATAGGCACATCACCTAACATTGTGAGTCTTTTTATGTCGCACCTCAGACCCGAATTTTAAGGCAGAACAGTAATGAAGAGAACTTATCAACCCAGTAAAATCAAACGAGCCCGCACTCATGGATTTCGGGCCAGAATGAAAACCCATGGCGGACGCAATGTGATCAATGCCCGTCGTGCCAAGGGACGCAAAAGACTGACTGTCAGCGTTTAAGGCTTGGCTGCGGCTTGCTTCGGCTTCCCTCGCGACCATCGGTTAAGCAATCCCGCCGATTACCAAACTGTATTCGAACGTGCGCAGAAATCGTCAGATGCTTATCTGACCGTTTTAGCCAGAGCCAATAACCGGGGGTATTCCCGGTTGGGCTTAGCCATATCCCGAAAGCAATTACGTAGAGCCGTGGACAGAAACCGTATCAAGCGCCTAGTTAGGGAAAGCTTTCGATTGAACCAGGCAGCGCTTGGTCATTTGGACTTTGTTGTAATGGCGCGGACGGCCGCGAGGCTGACCGATTCTAAAACCTTGAGAATATCCCTTGAAAAGCACTGGATAATCCTGACAAACCGATGCGATTCCTGCTAGTGCAACTGATCAAGTTTTACCGCTACGTGATAAGCCCTTGGGTGGGCCATCATTGTCGCTTTTACCCCACCTGCTCAAGTTACGCCTTAACCGCCATTGAGCGGTTTGGAGCCTTGCGCGGTTCTTATTTAACCATAATAAGATTGTCCAAATGCCACCCGTGGCATGAAGGCGGCTTAGATCCCGTCCCAGAAGAATTTGGTGCCAAACATGGATAATTTGAGGTTCGTTCTTATCGTTCTTTTTGCCTATCTGAGTTACGAGATATGGAATCAGTGGCAGATAGATTATGGTCCAAAGCCACCGGCTCCCGTCGTGGCTGGACAAAATCCGATTGATGTGGCTGCAACAACAAACGCGCAGGGTACGCCCGTTACCGCCAATGCTTCAGCCATTGTCGGCGAAGCTTTGAAAGAAGGTCAGCGCATTACGGTCACCACGGATGTCATGAAGGTGGTCATTGATGCCACGGGTGGTGACATTCGCGAGGTTGATCTGCTTGGATACCCGAAAGAAAAAGACAAGCCGCTTGACCCGGTTCGCTTGCTCGACGACAACCCGCAGCAATTGTTCATTTCTCAATCCGGGTTCATCGGCGAACCCGACATGGCCCCCAACCACCACAGCGTCTGGAAAGCTGAGCAAACCGAGTACAAGCTTGGCGATAGACAAGAAGAGTTGCGTGTGCCTTTGACATGGATCAATGACAAGGGCGTGACCGTCACGAAAACCTATGTCTTTAAGAAAGGCAGCTACTTGATCGATATGGAACAACAGGTTGCCAACCAATCGCCTTCCAGTTGGGTGGCCCGGCAATATACCCAATTGCAGCGCAAGCAGCCTGAAAAGAAGACAGGGTCGGCGTTCTCCGCCAGTTCTGCGGACAGGGCCTATGTCGGCGGCGTTGTTCATACCCCGGAAAATAAGTACGAAAAAATTACGTTTGACGACATGAAGGAGAAGGATCTTAGCCAAGATGGGAAAAACGGATGGGTCGCGATGATTCAGCATTATTTCATGGCGGCTTGGATACCCCCTGCCCAAGAGGATTTGCATTTTTACACGAAATCACTGGATAACCAGCATTATGTGATTGGTGTGGTGGAACCGAGTACAGAAGTGGCGCAAGGGCAGTCCTCTGTGTTCAAATCCCGCTTATATACCGGACCCAAGCTGCAAAGGGTGCTGGAAGACATTAAGCCTACAGTGGAAGGCTCGCCGCCATTGGATTTACAACTGACCGAAGATTTCGGCAAGTTGACCATCTTCGCGCAACCCGTGTTTTGGCTCATTGAGCAGTTTTACAAGATATTCAACAACTGGGGTTGGGGTATAGTCTTTGCAACCATCGTCATCAAGGCGTTGTTTTACAAGCTATCCGAGTCCAGCTATCGCTCAATGGCGAATATGCGCAAATTGCAACCCAAATTGGCAGCGCTGAAAGAGCAACATGGGGAGAATAAGCAAGCCTTTAATCAAGCGATGATGGATTTGTATCGTAAGGAAAAGGTCAATCCATTAGGGGGCTGCTTGCCGATCCTTGTGCAAATGCCGGTGTTTATCGCCTTGTACTGGGTTTTGTCGGAAGCCGTGGAGCTTCGCCAAGCGCCATTTATCTGGTGGATTCAGGATTTGTCCGCAAGAGACCCTTACTTCATCCTGCCTTTGATTTACGGCGTGTCCATGTTCATTCAGCAACAGTTGAACCCGCAGCCGCAAGACCCAATCCAAGCTCAGGTGATGAAATGGTTTCCGGTCATGTTCACCTTCTTTTTTGCGTTCTTCCCGTCCGGTTTGGTGCTTTACTGGGTTGTGAACAATATCTTGTCCATCATCCAACAGGCTTATATCACCAAGCAGGTTGAAGGCCGTAGTGCATTATTCGTAAAAGGAGGCACTTCGTCCGGGCCTGGGGCCGGCAAAGCATAGGCACTTATCTTTTTAGGGTTTGGAGTCTCTTTAGAAATGAGTGCCAATAGTTTAAACTAAGCCGGCTTGATCTGTTATTCTGCTCAAGGCCACGGAAGAAGCGATTTGATCGGCTTCATCCGTGGCTTTGGCGTTTATGTATCGGGAGAAGGAAATCCTATCACTTTAGCTGAAGACTTTCACATTTCACTGCTTAAGCATAAGCGGTAAAAAAACCATAGATCAAATATGCCCATCAAACAAGTCATCACTGAAGGCCGGTTGCCAGTTAAAATCTGGACTGACGAAGTGGAGCCTCAAGCACGGCAACAACTGGTCAACTTGTCCACGCTTCCTTTCATTTATCGGCATGTGGCGGCCATGCCTGACGTTCATACGGGCATTGGTGCCACCATCGGGTCGGTCATTGCCACTCACAATGCCATCATTCCGGCGGCAGTCGGCGTGGACATCGGTTGTGGCATGATCGCGTGTCGCCTATCATTGGAAGCGAATGATTTGAGTGAGGTGCTGTTGAAAAAAATATTCGACCAAGTTAGCCGCGACGTTCCAGTCGGACGCGAACAACACAAAGAGGATCGTGCGTTGACCGACCGGGCGCTGCCCTTTGCTTCTCAATTGAAGCGGATGACAGACAAACACCCCCAGTTGCTGAAATCGTTTGGCAAATCTTCCGACTGGGTACGCCAAATGGGCAGTTTGGGCGGAGGCAATCACTTCATCGAACTGTGCTTGGATGAGTCCGACTGCATTTGGGTCATGCTGCATTCTGGCAGCCGGGGAGTCGGCAACGCCATCGGCAATTATTTTATCCAATTGGCGCGTAAGGACATGGAACGTTGGATGATCAATCTGCCTGACCGCGACCTGGCTTATTTTCCCGAAGGCACCGAACACTTCGACGATTATGCCGAAGCCGTGCAGTGGGCGCAGGATTATGCCTATGCCAACCGTCAAGCCATGTTGGATTTGACATTGGCGGCACTCGCACGTCACTTACCGGCTTTTCAAGTCACCGCCGAGGCAGTGAATTGCCACCACAATTATGTCACTAAGGAAAACCACTATGGCGAGAATGTGTGGATTACCCGAAAAGGTGCCATCAGGGCAAGGCAGGGCGATTTGGGCATCATTCCCGGCAGCATGGGCGCGAAGAGTTTCATCGTGCGCGGCAAGGGCAACCCAGAGAGTTTTTGCTCTTGCTCGCACGGGGCTGGACGGAAAATGAGCCGCACCGCAGCCGAAAAAGCCTTCACCACTGCCGATTTGGCCCGTCAAACTGAAGGGGTCGTTTGCCGAAAGGACAAGGGCGTGATTGATGAAATTCCCGGTGCTTACAAAGACATTGACCAAGTGATGGCCAACCAAGAGGATTTGGTCGAGGTGGTGCATACACTGAAACAAGTCGTATGCGTAAAAGGGTGATGAAACTTTCCCTTATCGTTGCCGCATCAGACAATCGGGTGATAGGCAAAGACAATCAAATGCCTTGGCATTTGTCAGCCGACCTGAAACGGTTTAAAGCCATCACTTGGGGCAAACCCATACTCATGGGGCGGAAGACCCATGAATCCATTGGTCGCCCATTGCCGGGACGTAAGAACATCATCCTGACAACCGATCCCGATTACAGGTCCGCAGGCTGTGAGGTTGCCCATAGCCTGAAAGAAGCCATGCAGTTGGCGGGGGATGCTGATGAATTGATGGTTATCGGCGGGTCAAGCTTGTACGAAAGCTTCCTTCCAGATGCTGATCGGCTTTATCTGACACTGATTGAGCGCGATTTCCAAGGAGATGCCTTCTTCCCGGAATTTTCGCTGGAGGATTGGCGAATTATCGAATGCCAAACCATTTCCGACGATCCGACGGTTGACTTCACCTATCGGTTTTTGGTGCTGGAACGGTAAATTCTGTGAATTTGTTTTATCAGTGAAGGTCCCCGCTTATTACTCCTTTGCGAAAACACTATGCGCCTCACCGCGAAAATCGGTCGGGATAGCCAAGCCTTTTTTCTGTGCTTTCTCAATGGCGGCTTGATGGTTCATGTCGGCGGGAAAAAACTTGACGGTTTTGCCTGATCGCGTAGCGCCTAACAGTTCATCCTTGGCAATCTCGCCCCCGCCAATGCCAACAACGGCACTGCTATTGGAAACAATCGCAGCGGATGTTGGGGAAAGTTTCTTTGAATCAGGCAATAGACCGCCCCAAGTCGAATCCGGTATGTAGAATACGAAGTCTACGCAAGGCGAAAGCTTGGCCTTTTCTTCCCTAGCCAAAGAGGAGACGATGCCAATGGTGAGAAAGCCCTTTTGTTTGGCGAGTTCGTAGACAGCGCCTATCCCGTCGGCAGTGGCGCCAGTATTTACAATCGTTTTTGTTGGGTCATAACTATCCAATGCCTGCCCTGCATGTTCCAACAAGGCCGAAGAATCTTCATATCCCGCCCCGGAGTATCCCACAAATGTGAGTATTTTCATTCCCTTGGAGTGGGCAAAAGAGCGAATGTCCCGGGCGTTTGCTTCACGGATTGTGGGTTGTGATTCGCAAGCGTAAACAGGCATGGGATAGGCAATCCATAGGGTGATGAGCAGGCAAGGCAGGAAAAACGCGGATATTTTATTCATGCTGGTATTCAGGACTATTTTCCTGAATTGTATGACAAAACCGAGTCGGTTTGTTAAATATACATGGGAACGCGATTGTAAGCTCTAGTTTCTTGAAACCAAGAACGGCTAAAGTTCCAGCCAGTTGCGTTTTTCCGTTCACCCCCATTCGAATCTCAGGGCGAACGGAAAAATCGTTAAGTTAATGGCTTTGGAGTTCAAAGCTTGGGAACCGCGCAACTTCAAAGCGGTCACCGAAAATTTGGGAAGGTTAACCAATCCGTATTAATCGGGATGCACTAACTCGTATGGCAAGGTCGGCTGCTGACCGGATACCAACTCGGTGAGAAACTTCCAAAATAAACTTTATTGTGGCACATACCAATTGCAATCAATTTTGTAAGCCACCGCTTGGCCCACCAAGGCTGAAGTGTGAATGTTCACTTTAATCATGGCTGTGCGCAGCAATCTAGGCAACAGTTTACCGCCATTGTCAGAGCGGTAGATTAGATCGGCCCAGTGTTGTCGCCTCCAAATCAATTCTTTCGGGTCTTCATAATTGATTGCGCACAAATCGTTTTCGCCCAAAGCCTTCAAGCTGGCTTGCTCGGATTCACGGGCGACTTGGTGGAGGATTTTGACACATAGATCCGGCGTCCTAACTCTAAGATTGGAGCCTAGGCTATCAAATATTTCGTCAAGGCGGTCTTTGCTAATCATAGGTGGTTACACTTCATTTGTTAAATTTAGTCGTAATGCACAAGTTCATAAGGCAGTGTCGGGGTCTTACCGGCAGCCAAATCGGTGATGAATCGCCAAAATGCATTACCCGAAGGTGGACAACCAGGCAGGAAATAATCCACCTTTACTAATTCGTGGATGGGATGGACTTTATCTAATAGCAAAGGCAATTCTATATCACTGGGTATCTGAGGATTGTCTATGCCTTCCCCGGTCAGATAGGATTCTGCCAAACACTCTTCCAAGGGTATGAAATTTCGCAAAGCTGGCAATCCCCCGTTGATGGCACAAGCACCGACGGCTATCAACACCTTACAGGATTTGCGGAACTCGCGCAGGGTGTGGACATTTTCGCTGTTGCAAACCCCGCCCTCAATGAGGCCAATATCAACGTATTCGCTGCAATGCTTAATGTCGGTGAGAGGCGAACGGTCAAATTCGACCAGATCGAAAAGATCAATGATGCGCTCGTCAATATCCAAAAAGGACATGTGACATCCGAAGCATCCGCCAAGGGAAGTTGTCGCTATTTTGAGCTTCTCAGCCATGAACTTTTTCCTCCAATACCTTTTCAGTAGCCACTGACACTTCAGCAATTTGCTTTTTGTCATAGATGCGTTGGCCGATAGGCACCTCGAAACCATGCCGTTTGATAATGATTGCTCCGACAGGGCAAACATTGGCAGCCTTGTCGGTAACTTCCAAGAGGCTGTCTTTAAGCAAACCACTGGGGGAATTGACTATCAGATGATTGCCAATGCCACGGCCGGAGATGGCAAAAACTTCCTTTCCATCCACTTCCCGCCCGGCTCTCACACACATTTCGCAGAAAATGCAACGGTTGCGATCAAGCAGTATGTCTGGATGCGAAGTATCCATTTCCCGTTTCGGATAAATCAATGGGAAGCGGTATTCCATCATACCCACAGAGTAAGCGATGGCTTGAAGTTTACAATTACCGCTCTTCTCGCAACCGGGGCAAAGGTGATTCCCTTCGACGAACAACATCTGCACGATGATTCGTCGATTTTCATTCAACTCCTTGATGTTGTTCAAGACCTTTTGCCCTTCAGCCGCAGGGAAGGTGCAGGCAGAGCAGTTGCGTCCGTTTACCTTGACTTCACACATTTTGCAATTTCCCTGCGGTTTTAATTCAGGGTCGTGACAAAGGTGTGGAATATAAATGCCGGCGCGAATCGCCGCTTCCATAATGGTATCGCCATCTTCAAAATGGACTGGTTTGCCGTCTATTGTCAGTGTATTCTCGCTCATATTCCTTACTGCTCCAAATGTGCCCATGGATCGTCGCGCGCACTCATTCGTCTTGCGGTCTCTAAGGACTCGTCCAAATCAAAACCAGGTTCAAACACTACATCCTTGAAGCGATCCTTGTACGCTTGAGGGAAATGTGAAAGGCTGCCAAGAACTGGATTAGCGGCTGATTGCCCAAGACCGCAATGGCTAGCTGTTTTTATAAATTTAGCAAGACTGGAAAGCCCCACCAAATCCAAAGAAGTGGCGTGCCCATCGCAAATCTTGTCAACTTCATTTTTCAGCAAAGTCGTGCCCACTCGACAAGGTGTGCAAAACCCACAGCTCTCATGGGCAAAGAAATGGGTGAAGTTGCGAACGATTTCCAAAACATCTCTTTTTTTGTTGAAAATCATAAAGGAGCCGCCTGTACCCAAGTCTTCAAACGCCAGTTTGCGATGATATTCCTTCCCTGAGATAATGCCCCCTGATGGGCCACCCACTTGTACAGCAAGCGTATTCTCCGCCCCGCAATCCATGAGAATTTCGGCAATGCTTATGCCAAAATCGTATTCGTAAATACCGGGGCGCTCACAGTCTCCGCTGATGCTGATGATCTTGCTACCCTTTGATTTATCAGTGCCTTGAGTGGCAAACCATGCGCCTCCATAAGCGGCTATGGCAGCAACAGCAGCAAATGTTTCCACGTTGTTGACAACGGTGGGTTGGTCGAGATATCCCCTATCAATCGGGTAAGGAGGGCGAACGCGTGGTACTCCACGTTTGCCTTCTAGTGATTCGATCAAAGCCGATTCTTCACCGCAGACATAGGCACCCGCGCCCATGTGGATTTCAATGTCAAAGTCAAAGCCATTCCTGCCGAGTATACTTTTTCCGAGAAAATTTTTAGCCCGACGATTTGCCAATATTGCTTCCAATTGAGGACGTAGGCGAAGGTATTCCCCGCGTAAATAGAGAAACCCTTGTTTCGCACCCACTATGCCGGCACAAACAGTCATGCCTTCAAATACTTGGTGAGCATAGCTATTTAAAAGAATACGGTCTTTGAATGTACCTGGCTCCCCTTCGTCGGCATTGCACACCACAAAACGCTCATTTTTATCGGCTAATGACGAGCCGGAATAATCTTCTGGACCTTCCGCGCAAAATCTCCATTTCCACGCAGTTTCGAACCCAGCCCCTCCTCGACCCCGCAAACCAGAGCGGTTAATCTCCATGAATATCTCTTCAAATCCTTCACGGACTAACTGTTTTAGAGCCTCGCCCTGATCAATCGGGCTTTGCAGCAGAAGTCCCGGACTTTGTATGTTATCCTCGACGTGGAAAAATTCCAAAGGCCAACTGGAGACAGGAACTTCACGTTCCACCAAGTCCACAATGCGGTCAATGCGCGATTCATTAAGTCGAGATAGCCAATGACCATTGACCAGACCAGCCGGCCCCTGGTCGCATAGTCCAGTGCAGGATGTAAAACCAAGACTTACTTTGCCATCGCCGCGCGTTTGACCGGGTTTCACCCCTAGCTTGGCAGACAGATAGTCCATCAAACCACGGCTGCCTTGAAACTGGTCGGTAATGGAGTCACTAAATAAAATGTGAAAACGTCCTTGCTGCTCCAAAGACAGCAAGCTATAAAATTGAACCACCCCTTCCACCTTGGTTCGAGCGAGCCCAAGTTCAGCAGCGACGATTTCCAACGCATTTTTTGGGACACAATGGAATTCATCCTGAACTTCCCGCAAAATTTGCAACAACCGTGTCTGTCTGATTTCATGCTTGCTCACAATAGCCAAGACTTTTTCCTGTTTACTTTCGGACCAAGTCATATAAAAACACCTTATTGGTTGACGACTGGTTGGATTATATCAGGATAAAGCTACTTCAGCTTTGACAAGGTATGGACAATTTGTTGGTGATGGCCTACGAGATGGAAACTCTAAATTTCAAGCCTTGGCCTACACCGATGCCGCTTGACCAAAGCGTTTACATTATCTAGCAAAAAACTCAATAATTGAATTGTTTAACCATGCCAACATCCAGTTGCACTAAATGGGAAATCCTCCCGCCCCTGAGTCTTTACGTCCATATCCCTTGGTGTGTGCGCAAGTGTCCTTATTGCGATTTCAACTCCCATGCGGCGAATGGCGACTTGCCCGAATCAGCCTATGTCTCTGCATTGTTAGCCGATTTGGAGCAGGATTCGCCCAGGGTTTCAGGACGAACCGTCGAAACAGTGTTTATCGGCGGGGGGACACCCAGCCTGTTCAGTCCACAAGCCATTTATGCTTTGTTAAAGGGCATCAAAGAGCGGATACCCATCGTCTTTGGGGCTGAAATCACGCTAGAAGCCAATCCCGGCACAGCGGAGAGCAGCAAATTCAACGGATTCCATGATGCGGGCGTGAATCGCCTGTCGATGGGGGTGCAAAGTTTCAGTGACCGGCACTTGCAAGCTTTGGGGCGCATCCATGGCAGTGCAGAGGCTATTCGAGCGGTTGAAATCGCCAAGACAGCGGGATTCGACAACTTTAACTTGGATTTGATGTTTGGGCTACCGCAACAGACCGTCGAAGAGGCTTTGGACGATATACGACTAGCGGTGGAACTTCAGCCCACCCATCTGTCGTTTTACCAATTGACACTGGAGCCAAACACTGTTTTTCACCGCTATCCGCCTGCACTACCCAGTGACGATGCCATCTGGGAAATCCAGAAAGCCTGCCAAACTGTATTAGCCGATACGGGCTACCGACAATATGAAATTTCTGCTTATGCCAAAGAGGGCTTTCGTTGCCGACACAATCAAAACTACTGGCGATTCGGCGATTATTTGGGGATAGGCGCAGGTGCGCATGGGAAACTCACTGATGCTTCTGGTAATATTATCAGGCTATGGAAAACACGCCATCCTACTCGCTATTTGGAAACTGCGGGTACTTTGGCAAGTATCGGTGGCTGCGATGAAGTGAAAAAGGAAGAGTTGCCGCTGGAATTCATGATGAACCATCTTCGCCTCAGGGAAGGTTTTGCCGAATCTTTGTTCATTGAGCGAACTGGGTTGCCTGCCTGTGCGTTGGAACCCGCCCTCACCCATTGTCTGGACAACGGTTTGTTGGAACGCCGCGACGGGGTGGTTCGCTGCACTGACCAAGGCTGGAATTTTTTGGATAATATTCTGAATCAATTTATTGCTGCTTAATGCCTCATGAACGATAACGCTGTCCGCGTGAACCTATCCCGTTTGATCCTGCTTAGCCAGTCCGCTGGTGGCTTGAAATTGCGCCATGCAAAAATTAGTGCTGCGCAGGGTGGCAATTATTTGTCCAGCTATAAAGGCAGGGGCATGGAATTTGACGAAACGAGGCTGTACACGCCCGGAGACGATACCCGCCATATCGATTGGAGAGTCACCGCCCGAACGGGAAAAACTCACACGAAACTGTTTCGGGAAGAACGGGAAAGGCCGGTGTTCTTGTCCGTGGATGCACGAGCGCCTATGTTCTTCGCCACTCGTGGCGTCTTTAAATATGTGCAAGCCGCCCATTTAGCCGCGCTGACCGCATGGAGCGCTCAAAGCCACGGTGACCGAATTGGTGGGCAAGTATTCACCGAATCAGGCGGGGTTGAGTTGAAACCTGAACATGGGCGCAGGGCTGTTCTGCACCTGTTCCAAAAGCTGGTGGAGGCAGCCCCGTCCAGTGGAGAAAATGCCAATTCAGGTTTGGACCAGGCATTGGCCCGGTTAGTCCAACATGCCAGACCGGGTAGCTTGGTGTTTGTGTTCAGTGATTTTAGGGGGCTTGGCACTTCCGGTGAATTTAGCTTATTGCGCTTGCGGCGTCATTGTGACGTTACCCTTGTATTTTTGTACGACCCATTGGAAGGTCAATTGCCCACCAGTGGGCGTTACCGTTTTGCTCATGGTGACCGCGAACTGTCGCTGGATGCGTCTCCTGCCGCCGCGAATGTCCATGCCAGTCGGTTTGCCCAACGTTTGGAATCCCTGACTCAAATTGCCCGACAAAACCGTATGCGCTTTATCCCTTGCCTGACGACCGACGACCCGCTGGCAGTGTTGCGGGAGAGCCTACGCATCAGCCATCCGACCCGTTGAACCATGGAACCCAATCTTCCCTTACGCGATATTCATCTTCCCGACCCGATTGGTTGGTGGCCACTTGCCCCTGGTTGGTGGTTGCTGTTAATTGGATTTCCGACCTTGCTGATATTTTCAATATGGCTGTGGCGCTTTATTCGCCGAAAAACGGTCAAAAAGCTGGCTTTGGCCGAATTGGAGTCCATTGTCCAAAGCCAAACGGATGCGCGGGAAAAAGTGCAACAACTCGCCATTCTGATGCGCAGAATCTCCTTAAGCGTGTATCGACGTGAGCAAGTCGCCAGCTTGGTGGGCGAGCAGTGGCTGAGTTTTCTTGACGGCCTTATGGGCGACAAGCAATTTAGCGAAGGCGCGGGGCGTTTATTCATCGAGGCCCCGTACCGTCGTGAAGTTCAAGCCGACTTGGATGCGCTGTTTTCACTCTGTCGGCAGTTTATCAAATCCTTGCCAAGGGCAGGCAAATCATGGACGAAACCCACCCGTCAGCAAGCAAACCAATCTTCGACCGCTGAGGCAGAAGTAGGGAAGGACAAACTCGAAAATCGCTTGGCGGAATCGCCAGAAATTCAGCAAGCATCCACAAAAGATTACAGCCGTTTTGCCAGGCCAAGCCCTAGCGAGGAAAAACAGCCATGATCGAATTTGCGTGGCCCTATGTGTTCCTCTGCCTTCCCTTGCCTTGGCTGGTTCGGAAGTTCATTCCGGCGGTGGATGCCACTCGCCAAGCGGCATTGAAAGCACCGTTTTTGGAAGAGTTGCAAGACTTGCCTACGGCACATCGGATTGCCGCCCCAACCCGCAGCCTTCTTTGGCTGGCCGTCCTTGCATGGGTATTGCTGGTGACAGCCTCGGCTCGACCCCAATGGTTGGGCGAACCCATCGAATTGGCAATGAGTGGGCGTGATTTAATGATGGCGGTGGACCTTTCCGGCAGCATGGAAACACCTGACTTTAAACTTAACGGGCGGGCTGTGGATCGATTGACGGCTACCAAGGCTGTCGCCGGTCAATTCATCGACCGCCGGGTCGGGGATCGCATTGGCTTGATCCTGTTTGGGGACCGTGCCTATCTGCAAGCCCCGCTCACCTTTGACCGCAAGACCGTCCATACCCTGCTGGAAGAATCTGCCATTGGTTTGGCAGGTGAAAAAACCGCCATCGGCGATGCCATTGGTCTGGCGGTCAAACGTCTGCGCGACAACCCGGAAAACCAGCGCATCCTTATCTTGCTCAGCGACGGGGCCAACACGGCCGGCGAAGTCCAACCGCTACAGGCCGCTGAACTCGCCGTCAAGGAAAAGCTGAAAATTTATACGATTGGTGTCGGTGCGGACGAAATGGTCATCCGTGACTTCTTCGGCAGCCGAAGGGTCAACCCGTCACAAGATTTGGACGAGAAAACTATGACCGCAATCGCCGAGAAAACGGGCGGACGTTATTTTCGCGCCCGTGACACCGAGGAATTGAATAAAATTTATGACATGCTCAATGAATTGGAACCGGTGGAAAAAGACAAGCGGTACTTCCGACCCCGTGCCGAACTATTCCCTTGGCCTTTGGGCGTTGCTTTGATACTGGCGGGCGGGCTGATTTTGGTCAGGATTAAGGACTAGAAATCACTCACCCGACTATTAGACTGTGCCATTGCCTGTTAGTGAACAGCATCCAGATGCAGACAAATGGTACATTATGGATAGGGCCGGGTTGAATTGTATAATGGTTCACAGAATAACCGCCATTAGCTAGTGGATAACGATAAGACGATGATAAACAGCCGAGCCGCAATTTATCCGGGTACCTTCGACCCAATCACCAACGGTCACCTTGACTTGGTTTTGCGGGCATCCCGCATCTTTGACCGGGTCATCGTGGCGGTCGCCGATAGCAAAGGCAAGACCCCTTTGTTTGACCTTGCCGAGCGCGTACAGTTAGCCGAGGAGGCGGTCAGCGACATTCCCGGGGTCGAGGTGGTTGGATTTACCAGCTTGCTGGTCGAATGCGCCCGGTCGAAAGGCGTTGGTGTCATTTTGCGTGGTTTGCGTGCGGTGTCGGATTTTGAGTTTGAATTTCAATTGGCCGGCATGAACCGACACTTGGACAATGAACTGGAAACCATGTTTCTAACCCCTTCGGAAAAATACGCTTTCATCTCATCCTCCGTGATTAGGGAAATTGCCCGACTGGGCGGGGACATTTCACCGTTTGTCACCGAAAGGGTCAATACGGCTCTCGTACAAAAATATTCTACGCACCCTAGGTGAATTTATGGCTTTGATTATTTATGACGAGTGCATCAACTGCGATGTTTGTGAACCTGAATGCCCGAACAAGGCCATTTCCCAAGGTGAGGCAATTTACGAAATCAACCCCAACTTATGCACCGAATGTGTGGGCCATTTCGACAAGCCACAATGCATGGAAGTCTGCCCGGTGGACTGTATTGAGAAAGACCCAGATCGGGTGGAAAACCATGATAGTTTATATTCAAAATATTTGAATTTAACCAAGGGGAAATAATGCCCGAAGCCACCCAGAAGCCCAGTCTGCAAATCCTTGACGCAGAGAACGAACAATCGAAAGCCACTGTAACCTCCACGTCATCGCCTAGGCTCAAGCTCAGCTTACGTTTGATGCATGGGGAAGATATTGCCCTTGGACCCGGCAAAGCGGAATTATTAGCCACCATTGCCAAAACCGGCTCCATTTCGTCGGCAGGTAAGAGTATGGGCATGAGCTACCGGCGTGCCTGGATGTTGGTGGATGTGATGAATCGATGCTTCAAAAGCCCTTTGGTGGAGACGGCGAAAGGTGGCAGTCATGGTGGGGGCGCTTGGCTTACCCCATTCGGTGAAAAAATATTGGCCCAATACCAAATCATGGACACAGCCGCCAAACAAGTGGCCAACGCCTATCTAGGATTGTTCGATCAGTTGATGGCTGGCAAGGATTCTTCGGAATAACTGATGTTACACTAGGATTGGAGCGTCAAAGCCTGCTTTGTCAGGCGAAGCGAGCTTCGCATTGCCAATCCCAATTCAAAGCAAGCTTTGACCTCCTGTCAGTCTAGCAAATAAACACCCAATACTCGGTAGACACTCGCTGTGACCCATACTCACCCCCCACGTCCCCGCAACGCCATCGTGTACAATGTTGGTTTTGCCAACTCCCAAACCGTGAACCCAACCACTTCCTTGCCAATTTGTGTAAAGTTACTCCGCCAGCGCCATGAATCTGTGCTTAACGCCATGACGCCGGGGATACAGGCTCGCCGATTAGGGGAAAACTTGATTACCCTGCGCTTGACCGAAGCATTCTTGGAGAAGGCTGACATCAATCGGCTCAATCCCATGCATCCCGTTCAAATTGCTGTGATCGGACCCACCCAGTCGGGCAAGAGTTCGCTGGTCAACATGATACTGGGCGAGGGTAGGGCACGGGTCAGCCCGTTAGCTGGTTACACCGTTCATCCACAAGGCTTTCCGCTAAACACCGGGCACTTGACGTGGGATTGGCTAGATGAATACTTTCGCGATTACCGCCGCTGTCGCATAGAGGAGTTGCCCGAAGGTCAGTACAATTTTTTCACCTTGGACGAACCCCTAGACCTTCCTGGCCATCGTTTGCCACCTTCGATTTTATGGGATACCCCTGATTTCGATTCGGTAGATGCGACGGGCTATCGTAACGCGGTGTTGCTCACGGCGGCTTTGGCTGATGTCATTTTACTCGTAGTTAGTAAAGACAAATACGCCGACCAGTCCGTGTGGGACATGATGGAA
Source organism: uncultured Methylococcaceae bacterium (assembly GCA_903930145.1). Taxonomy (GTDB): domain Bacteria; phylum Pseudomonadota; class Gammaproteobacteria; order Methylococcales; family Methylococcaceae; genus Methylumidiphilus. Next base: position 3,657 of record CAIYXP010000020.1, on the reverse strand, counting down.
CTGCTGGAACCCTTAGGCCAGCCGACCGTCGTCTGCCTCAACAAACTGAATGCGTTATCCCGTGACACACTGGTTCGGTCATTTCGCGAAAAATGGCGGGCAGCGAGACATGACGAGCCACCCCATCCGGTTGTTTTACCGTGGTTTGATGATCCCCAAGCTGCTGTTGCCGGGCATGAAAGCGCGGCACTCTTGGATAGGTTGTTGGCAGCCTGCGCCAAGGTGAACCGAAAACATGCAGAAAAACAGTCATTACGACTCGCCAAGGCACATTGGCAAGAATGGCTGGCACCCATTCGACAGGAATTATTGGCGAGGTCGGAGTGGGAAAGCTTGTTGGACTCGGAGATTAAGGAAGCACTGAGCATCTATCGACGCGATTTCCTAGACCATCCGCACCATTACGAGACATTCCAGCGGGCTTTGGCTGAATTGTTGACCTTGCTGGAAATTCCAGGCTTTGCCGGTGGCATGGTGGCGGCCCGTAAACTCATCACCTGGCCGGTCCGTCAACTTGTCCGTATTGGCAAATCGATAGGCTCAAAGGACAACCTTGGTCAAGAAACAGCCGTTCTGAACCGAACTTTGGAGCATTTATTCATCCATTTGCAACAATCTTTGCTGGATCGTGGTGGAATGGATGGGGCGATGACGGCTTATTGGCGAGAGTTAGGGGTATTGCTCAAAGCTGAGAGCCGAAAGGGCGAGCCTGCCCGCGCTGCCGCCATTGCCCGCCATGTGCGTGATTTTCAGCCTGAAATCGAACGCACCGCCCACCAACTTCATGACAAGCTGCGCGAGCATCCCGCAGTGCTAAACACCTTAAGAGCCACCCGGGTTACCGCCGACGCGGCCGCTTTGGGGCTGGCTTTGCACACTGGGGGCATTGGTGTGCAAGATTTTATCATCGCCCCGGCGATTCTTTCCGTCACCAGCTTGTTGACCGAAGGCGCTTTGGGGCATTTTCTGCTACGGGCGCAGGAAGAACTGAAGGAGCGCCAATACCATGACACTAAAAAGCTGTTTGAGGAAGTATTAGGCCCAGTATTGAAAAACCTGCCTGATAAAATGAACCAAAATGTGCGGTTTAATATTCCGATGGAAATGGTGGAAAGTGTTGAGGAAATTTTGCATAAAGGGTAGCAAGGTGTCAACAATTAAGTAGGCGCAATAATAACAAATGAAATTAAAGCCTTACAAATTATCAAAGATAAAATTGTCATTGGCGATTTGATAATTGAAATGGTAGTCTGGGAATTATCAAAACCTTTATCAGCCAGTAAACACAATTACAAGTACCGGCTGTATTTTGGTCGTGCTGGACAATGTTTGGTTAGATATGACAATGAACAGGGGAAAGGTGACCATGTGCATTATCCAGAATGCGAAATTCCCTACCAGTTCATCTCCTTGGCAAAGTTGGTTGCGGACTTTGAGGGTGATATTCAAAAAGTGTTAAGAGGTGTTCAGTGAGAAAAGTGATTATTGGTTTAGAGTCTCAAGTTTCAGTATTTAATCGTGTGCGGGAAATGGCTTGTTGCATTGATGCAGGGGAGCAAGCTTCCGAGGCAGACTACCATTTGAATTTTGGAACTATGGAACAGTTATTTCGTGAATTGACACCGCAGAGATTGCGGATACTTCAAGCCCTGTTGAAAGCAGGTGGGCTACATTTCAGGGATTTGATTGTTCTTTCGGGTAGGGATTATAGTGAACTAAAACAAGATTTAGCGGTTCTTGTGTCGCACGATCTGGTCACAGAAAACGAAACAGGTTTGTTGTCTGTGCCTTGGGATGTCGTGGAATTAAATATGACTTTGCTGCCTGAACGAGCAAAGGCGGCGTAATCCGGTAAGTTCGTAGTTTGTAAACCCGTGTTCCGCTTCGCTTCATACGGGCTACATTTCTTCATAGCGATCAGATCAAATCATATAACGAGGGTTAAATTCAATATGCAGGTACAGCGACAATATATTGAGGTTAAAAGCCGCCAACTCATCATCGAATTGCCGGAGTCTTATGTAAATCATAGAGTTGAAGTGATAGCCTTAACTGTGGACGAAGAAATTCCGCAGAACGGACTTAATCGACAAGCTCAAGCCGCTTTTCGATGCGGTCAACCCGGCTGGACAGCCGGTCTACCTTTTCCGTCAGCCCAAAGGTCGCCATTTGCGAGTCGGCGAACTCGACGCGCAGGACGGCCACGCTGCGTTCGAGGTGGTTGAGTCGGCTCAGGATGTCTTCGAACTTTTGGTCATGCCTTGTTTGCGTGGCGCGAATGGCGCGGAGATGTTCTAAGACAAGGTTTTCAACGTTAGCGTCCGTCATGGCGGTTCCCCTTTGGTTGATGTTGAATACTATCTTACATCCTTTCCCGAAAGGACACAAAGTATCCGACATCGTTTCGACCCTATGAACACAGGGTGGGGCGGAAGCCTTGGAACTCTGGAACATTTATGTGAAATTAAATCTGACTTTGCTGCCCAAGCGGACTAAGGCGGCGTGATTAATCTAAATTAAGTGGCACCTGATACAACTCACCCGGTCGCGTCACCTCTTCCAACCAAGCTAGATAAGCCAACGCCTCGGCTTGATTCCCCCCACACATTTCTTCAGAAGGCTGAAGTCCCGCGCAACAAGCCGGCCGCCTAGGGTCGGTGAAAATTGCACACCGCAAATCGTCCGTTAACTGTACACAACGCACCCCGCTAGGTTTGCCATCAGGCATTCCCGGAATCGGCGTGGAAATGGATAACGCGATGCAACAGGCTCCGCAACCGGGTCGGCAGTTCATGCCAAACTCCAAGTAAACGCTTCGGGCAAGTGACTTTTAATGAGGGCAACTACTTCGGCCAATTTAACCTCATCATAAGGCAAAGGCGGGAACCTTCCCCAAACTGGTGCTGGCCAGGCCGAGTCATCATGGTAACGGACGACATGATGGACATGCAGTTGTGGCACAAGATTGCCAATCGCAGCAATATTCAGCTTGTCAGCCGCATACGCTTCTGCCAAGCCACGGGCCAACAGGGATGATTCCTGTAACAACAAAATTTGATCCGTCTCATTCAACTGATAAATTTCGGTCATGCCTTCGCGTTCCGGCACAAGGATAAACCACGGATAGCGGCTTTCATTCATCAGCAACAGCCTGCAAAGTCTGAAGCGGCCTATTTCCAAGCAGTCAAGTTGCAATTGTGGATGGAGTTCAAACATCAGTTTTTTCCTTCGGTGTTGTCAAGGAGCGTGACTAAAAGTCTATGGGTGTGTGTAGATAGATGATTTGTAAGTAATCTTATGGCTTCAAGTCGATTCGGCTTCATCAAATCCCGACGTGAACCATAAACCTAGTTTAAGCCTCAGTAAATTTTTTTTTGCATTTTGATCAAATGCAGGAATTTTTTTTTCAGCCCCCGGTCATAGAATCGTGCTTGATGTGATTTTCAGCCGAATTCACATGAAAGTACAGTTAGAACTAACCATAACTAAGAGGTATCAATATGGCTGCAACAACAATTGGCACTGTAAGTGTTAAGGAAAAACCACTTTTAGATGTAAAGTGGCTTGCTTTTGCTTTCACCATTTACACCGTGTTCTATGCATGGGTCCGCTGGTATGAAGGTGTTTATGGCTGGTCCGCAGGCCTCGACTCTTTTG
>CAIYXP010000019.1 GCA_903930145.1 uncultured Methylococcaceae bacterium | reverse complement strand
TGGTTTTCTAAGCTGCCTGTGCGGCAGTTAATATTCCGACATTCAGTTATTAGACTATCCGGGATTTCTAAGCTGCCTGTGCGGCAGTTAATCTGGAGGAACAGGCGGTTCAGGTGGTTCAGATTTTCTAAGCTGCCTGTGCGGCAGTTAATAATCATCCAATCTAGCCAGCTCGCTATCGGTCTTTCTATGCTGCCTGTGCGGCAGTTAATCTTTCTTGCGGCCCTGTAAATTTAGATATTAATTTCTAAGCTGCCTGTGCGGCAGTTAATCAATAATGCGGTAGGTTATATGAATTGAAATATTTCTAAGCTGCCTGTGCGGCAGTTAATGCAAACCCGGCGCGGGTTCAACTACAACTGACTTTCTAAGCTGCCTGTGCGGCAGTTAATGAAACCAAGGCGCAAGCCGAGTTGAAACGGATTTTCTAAGCTGCCTGTGCGGCAGTTAATGGGTAGACATCGCGTATCCAGCCTTGCACTTCTTTCTAAGCTGCCTGTGCGGCAGTTAATCAAATGTAAGTCGTTGAATGTCAACATGTCATTTTCTAAGCTGCCTGTGCGGCAGTTAATAGGCGGCGTAAAGCCGCAAAGCCAGTTGCAACAAGGCTTGCAGACGACAAATGTCATTTTACCATCGCCACAAGCACAAGTTGCAACTATTTGTTTTAGTGTAAGTTTTTAAAGAGCCGAAAATTAATGGTTAAAATTCGGGTACGGTCGCTGTGGCGCTGAGACCGTAACAGCTAAACCCGCCGGCCACGGGTTGTACGGCGGTAGTCTTTTCTATCCACAGGCAAAACGATTGCCCCCCGCTTAGGCTTTTCAGCCGGATGTAGGGCAAGCCCAATTCGGTCTTGGGCATGTCGCAATAGCGGAATGCCGTCGGGTGTACCGTGCCGCCGCCCCCTGTTGCTGTTGAATTTAGCAAAACAGCTTCCTCCCCCAACGGGTGAGGGTTAGGGTTGGGACTCGCTAAATCAACTACTTCGCTGCCTTTTGATCGCCCCCCTCCTAGCCTCCCCCCGTCGGGGGGAGGAACTAATTCAACCGCATCGCCCTCCCCTCTCAGCTTGACCATGCCGTTTAGCGCGGTATCCAGGTCTAGGTTATGCCGCTTGGCATAACGCCGCGCCAACCGTTGCGGGTTGGTTTTAGGCTGGACCCTTTTGTAGGTCGAGTACCCCGTCAGCTTTTCCGGCACGGTGCGGATGCCCGTGCAATGCACATAGTCGCTCAGGCGGGAAAGCCATTTGACGGCATCGAATTGTGCCAAGACCGACTCGTCGGGGGCGAAGAGGCGGCAACGGTCCCCTATATAACCGCCCTTTTCGTTCAAGACATAACGCGGGAAACTCAACCCCATGGGAATATGCAGGTCAACATTCTGCATTTCCACCAGCCCTAAATGAATCTGCTGCATGGCCTTGGACCACAGGAAGTGAATGTTCACTTCGGGGTTGGGCAATAGGGTCATTTCTTGGTAATAGCGCATGGCTTATTCCTTGCTTTCTTTACCGCTTTGACCGAACACTCCGCCACGAACTAACACCGCCATGACATAATGTTCCTGATTCTTATCGGCTAATTTCCCCCCAAAAGCAAAATTGTCGAACAAGGTGTAAAAATCAGCCTTGTCTTTGGGGTTGCGAAAGGCTTTGCCCAAGTTGGTCACGGCTCCATAAGGCTCAATGGCTATCGGGCCAATACCGTTAGTGAAATCATCGCCCCCCGGATACCAAGTGTCGATGGTGCGCAAAGCGTTGCCGATTTTTTGCGAATGCATGGCGGCTACATCGTTGACCGCGTATAGGATCTTGCTTTTAACGCTTTTGCCTTTGTCGAGTACCAATTCTTCGCTAGGGTATACTTCTTGAGCCTTGCCAACCAAGGCATAGGTTTCCACATGAATCAGCAAATACGGCAACTTACCACACAGTGCATCGGCAATTTTGCCGGCTAGTTTCAGTAAGTCGGGATTGTCGGTATTGAAATCGCGCAACTTAAACTGTTTGGCATCAAAAACCAATTTTTCGGTTTCGTCAATTGTCACGACGACTTCAATTTTTTCCGCGCCTACCCGGTTGCGCCACAAATAACGGGCATTGGCAATATTGATGGCGTAGCGCTTGGCGAGTTCGGCGAAGCCTTCCCGTTCAATATAGCCTTTCGCCACGTCAGGATAGGAGGCGTTAAAGTTTGGGCCATTGCTGGCAGAAGGCTTTTCCACTCCGCCTAAAACTTTGAGCGTGAAATTGAGTTTGAGGGTGTCCATGTTTTCATCGAGTGCGCAAGCATCGACAGTTTGCAGATTGGGTTTCTCAACTTCTGCATTCAGCTTTAGCGGGTCGTTTTGCAGGGCCGGCTTTAAGCGATTGGAAATCGTGCCACGAACTGATTTTTCGTTTAGCTTTAAAGGGATTGGAGTTTTCTTATGCCTCTCTTCCCAAAGCGTCCCATATAAAAAGCCATCAGACGGCACTAATTTTTTCTCGAAAGCCAATACGGTTGCGTCGTTTTTAGTCGCCATGTTTCATTCTCCGGTGAGGTTTGATGAGGTTAAGGTTCGGCAAAGATAGAGGTTTTGTTCGGTTTCGACGTGGTATTGCCAAAGCACGTCGTCCAAGTTTTCAATTCTGTGGGGCATTTTGAATTCGCCGAGCGTGACGACGCTTTCGGCGAAGCGGTGCGGGGTGTCGTGGTCGCGTTGATTGGTGGCTTTGCCCAACTCCGATATGCCTTGAAAACCCACAGCAATTGGTACTAACCAGCCGTTAGTTTTGCGCTTGCTAGTCCACGTCACTTTGTCGGTTTTTTCGTCTTGCTCGGAACGGTGCATGATTTTCAGATAACTTAGCAAGGCATCAAGGGCGTCCAGTCCTTCATCTTTCATGGCTTGCATCATTAAGTCACGGCGTTCAACCAGCACATAACCGGGCATCAGGCGATTAAGTAGGTGTTTTATGTCGTGTTCGTCGTCTTCGTTCACTGCATAAATTTCAATGGGTTTAAGCTTTAACAAATCACCACTGGCCCATTTCATACAGGGCAAGCGTTGATTGATGAGGGTCTCGAAACGCTCCCGGTCGTCGTTATCCAGTCCGTTAAATTCAACCAGTAAAGAAACGTCCAAATGGCAGCGGGCTTCTTCGATAAAAGCCGGTCGGCTACCATCTTTGTCCAACGGATTGGCTGTACCGATGATGGAATGCACAAAATCACCCGGGCCTTTATAGGTTTGCAAATCGAATTGATGGCAGCTAATTGCCACACTATTCAACTTAATGTCAGTAAACTGGTTTTGATGAAGGTGTCGTTGCAAGGCGTGAACCGCGCCTAGCCATGCCGTCATTGCCGGAAAGCCGATGGTGTACGGGCTGCTCATGGCGTTGGCATTGTGTATTTTCAAATGCGGAATTAACAGGAAGTGTCGCATCATTTGAAAAACTCCTTATCTGCGTTAATGGCTTCTTCTGCCAAGTTCGCCAGTTCGCGCCATTCGTCATCACTCAATCGAGTACGGCTATCCTTGCATAGATATTCATAAGCATTGATTATCCAACGGGCTAAATCCCCAGCAATTTCTTCCGCCCATGCCTCGTCTTGCTCGCGTTGTTCGATAAATTTATCGTCCAACCAGATGCGTTGAGCCAACGGTAGCCCTTGATAATGCTCTTGCTCAGACCAACCGATGCCACTGGAACGAATCTTAAAAACTTGCTGCAAGACTGAATCAATGATGAATTTTAGGGTGTTGTTGATGCCAGTCCGAATGTCTAAATTGTTAATGCCACTGTGAATTAAGCGATCCAAGGTCAGGAAATTATCGCCTAACCGACGGACAGGTAGGCTGTCTCTGAAAAATGAACGGACAGGCAAACGCACTTGGCGACGTTCGAGTGTCGGTGGCACACTCATCAACAAATAAGCCCTTCCAGCATTTTGGCTATTTAGAACGCTTATATTTTGCGGTTGCGTTCCGCCATAAGCTGTGACGGTCAACTCCATAATGTCATCATAGCCGTCGGCATGGAATTCGTCCTTTCTCCGACATTCTCTGGCTTGTTTGCTAGCTTCGGAAAATCGCATGGAGTCGATTCGATTTTTGGCCTGGGTCATCAAACCAGAAGGGGTCAGGATTGAAAGCAGGTGATAGTTGGCATGGACCGGAAAGAAAACTTGCTTGACGAGTGCATCCGTACTTTTTCCCCCACTGCTTTGCTTTACGGCAAGCAAATCCGAGCGCAAGCTTTCATAATTGAATGTTGGTATGTCGAATAGCTGTTTAACCAACGCACTGTCTTGTTCCAAATGTTGCAGAACCGTTTGGCTATCATCCAAAGGCAAACAAAGAAATTTATAAACATCCATCGCGGCGGCATTGCCGAACACATCAAGATCATAGCCAATATTGCCTGTACGCAGATAACCGTCATTCGTTCGCACAGCTTCGGCAATCACTGAACTGGTTTTTGCACTCGGGTGGCTGAATTTAGCCGGATGACTCACTATCGAGAGCCAAGTTGCCCGTTTTGCGGCATCTGGCAACCAAGTGGATAGCGAAAATTTTTCATCCGCTTTTTGTTGGATGGCGAGTTGCTCTTCTTCACTTGTCGCTGCTTTTTGCTTGGCTTTAAGCCAAACCGCTTTACGTTCGTCTAAAAAAGTAGCAATTGATTGGTTCATTTGCTTTGGTCTCCGTTTGTAAGTGTGAGGAAGTGTAAGCTAGAAAATTAATTTTGTCCATAGTATTCGTATTTAGTAATATTGAAGGTTGGACGGTAGACGACCCAATGCGCCTTAGGCTGGTTTGCCGTCCATGGACGATGGATGTTGGCATCCATGCCAACATGACGGGTTTGGAAAATTTTGTGTTGTTTTGATAGGCGGCAAACGATGAAAGTTGACAATCCGGTGACCACTCGCCGTGTACTGTGTTTTTTTGGCTAGAGCCACTCCCACCTAATGTAAAAATAGGCTGCATTGGAAATCGACAGCCGCTTTTTTAGGGTAAAATGGATCGTACATCGCACAGATGGCTTAGAAAATAGTCTTCATATTTAGCCTTTATCTGCCGCACAGGCAGCTTGCTTTCTGGCTGGTTAGTTCATCAACTGGAAAAGACCTAGCTGGTCGGAGTAAAACCAAGGACGGTCATCCTTGGGCTGACCATTGCTATCCTTGTTGTTTCGTAGAGTAATTTCTCCGTATCGTTTAGATTTTTCCTGCATGATTGGCTCAATCTCGTTGTTTTCGGAATTTTGCTCTGCCTCTGCATGTCGGCGTAGAACGATTTCGTAGTCTCTGTTTAGCCATAGTTTGGCTTTTTCTGCATCTTTCAAAGGCGTTACCTTTGTGATTTTGTAAATCGCTTGGAGAGGAATGAATTCCCCCCGCTCGCCTTTTTCGCAAAATACTTCTTTACCGTCCTGCCAAACCCGATACAGCGTAATCTCCGGGCTACTAGCCCGAAAGCGGTTGATCTGCTGTGGTAAGGCGGTCATCCACCAATTTTCGCTGAACCATGCTTGCAGGGCTTTTGGGCCTTGTTGTTGGTAGTTGGTCAGGCTTTCATGTATGGCTTCGTGCTCCAAGTCGGCTAGGCGTTGTGTGGGCTGTAAAGGTTCGGCATGTTGAATGCGGGGTATGGCGTTGACGGCTTGGTTTAAGGCAGCTTCGTCTATCAATTCGCTAATATTGTGGGATGTCAGTTTTAGTGTCTTGGAATTTTTCTCATAACCGGGCCTGCAAAAGGCTGGTCCGGTGCCTTGACGCAAGGCTTTTAGGTTGTATTGCATCACGGCAATATTCGGTTGTTCGATGTCTGAGTCAATGCGTCGGTGGCGCAGGACTCGCCCCGCCAATTGAATGATGGAACGAAACGACGAAGGTTCGATGATGGCCCAATCGAAATCATGGTCGCGTCCAACTTCCTCAACGGGTGTGGCAACCAAGATAAACAATACATCGTTTGCTTGGGTATGGTCTAAATGGTGGCGAATTTTATCGTCTTTAAAGGCATTAGGAACCTCACCCGTTTTTTCCTTACGTTGCAGAATTTTTTCCAAGTGCTTTTCTTGTTCACTGCGTAGTAACAACACTTGGCGGCTGTGGTAGGCCATGATTCGCGGGGCAATGCCATCGCCCCAGTCAGCTTCCAGCAAATATTGAGTCAAGGCGACACAAGGCGGAATATTTGCCATGCGCACCACGCCAAAAGATACCCTTTTGCCGGTTTTGGCATCGACAGTATGGTGATGGGTGTGTAACTCTATGGCAGTTTGTTTGATTTTGTCAAAGTATTGCTGCCGTTGAAGTGACGGGTTGTTTTTGTGGGCTAATAGCTCGTCACAGCGTATTATCTTGGCTTTGCGTTTGACGATTTGTTTTTGCAGTTTGGCAACCCGCTTGACAATAAACTGACGATGCACATTTTGATAGTCTTGGCAGCGTTTTTCTGAATCTGAATTGTCCAGCCGTTCCACTTGAGTGCTGAATTCATCAACCCAAGCACAGGCCACCATGGCATGTGCATTCATAAAATGGCAATGCAATTTCCAGCCTTCTTGGTAAGCGTTGAAAAAACCTTCGGCTAGATTAGGCGGAATAGTGGCGGAGGAAATCATCACTTTGCGGCCTAGCATTCCGGCCAAATGAATCAAGCGACCAATGGCGATCAAATCAGTACCGTCAAAATCATCCACTTCGTCAATCACCAAATCCGATGAAAGCAATCTTAAACAGGGTAAGATATATTTCCCGCCGCGCAAGGTTTCAGTGGCGGCGATAACATGATCTATCGTACAGGCCAAAACGGGCTTATAGAGGAATGCTTTGTGCTTTTCGGCTAATTTGGGTAGATGCTTGGGAAACAACACATCCAGAAATTCAGTACCCGGCAGACCTTCATAATCCAAATACTCATCCAGTAATAATTCTTGAGATTCAGAACCTACTTCTTCAAAACTGGGTGGCTGGTCATTTTCCCGGATAGTTTTGTCGTACAACTCTTTGACTGCTGCCGAACCGATTAACACAGCCAACTCATCATTGGACAAACCAATCCGTGTGCGGTATTCGTTGCCGGTTTGTAAGGTCAAAGTGCGTAACCCCAAGGCTAGAATATAGCGTAGGCTGTTGCTGTCATCCGACAATGCCCGCATGATTTTGGCATTGGCAATGGTTTTTCCGCACCCTGTACTGGCCATATTCACGACAAACCAACCATAACCTTGTTCTTGCAATGACTCGTGTTGAGCCTTGAATATTGAAATGCCTTCCACTGCTTTGTCTTGCCATTGATAACCTGTCGGGCTTTTTTGTTTTAGCCCCTTGATGTCATAGGCCAAATTCATCTCAGAACTAAAATGGGATAAAGTCTGGCTGATATTCAACGCATAGCCACTAACTCGCACTAAATGCTCATCAAGCTTTTGTTTGGGGTTTTTTTGGTTATCCGTGTTGGCGATTAAATTTAGCGCGGTTTTCCAGTTTTGGTCGGCACTGCATGACGAATAATAATGGTCGCCCAACATTAGGCAAAGTCGCGCATGGTGTAGCAATAGCCGATAAGCACCATTGTCCAGCAAGTTTTTAATTTGATCTTGCTCTTGTAATAGCTTGCCTGACCATTTTTGTAATTGCTTAAGCCACGCCCCGGATTGACTCATTAAGCCCTCGGGAAACTCGAAACAAGCATCAAGCCGTTTCTTATCATTCTCTGGATTTTGATAACCCCAAGTCATTGATAAGCTTTTTAACATACTCGCTAAGTTTGGTTTACCATTATCACTCCAACATTTACGATCATCTTCACTATAAATAGATGGAAGCCTATGGTGAGTCATAATCAACCAACCCACCAATTGGGCTATCGGGGGTAATTCATGCAAAGGGTTTTTGCATTGTTCAGCCACTGTTTTTTTTAATCCCTGTTCATCCCATTTCCCCTCACTCAAATGCTTTAACCATGCTTCATCAGTATTCCCGGCTTGCCGAACTAAAGCGTTTAATAGTAGGCAGGAAATCCATTCATGGCGTATCGGATCAGCTTTGAACGAGTTGTCTTTAAGTTTCTTTTGAAATAATGCGGTAGCCTTGCCCCAATCATGCAATAAAGCAGAAATAGCCACTAAGGCTTTTATCGCGGGTAGATAAGTCCAATTACTTTCCCATTGGGTATTCAGTATATTTTTTTGCGTAGTATTCACCGGCACAATCCCCTCAGCATTGAAACATTTGCGATTCCCCACAATCCACACCAGTTCGCTGCGGCTGCGGGAACGCATCCAATGACAAGCGACGGCGGTGTTTTTGCTGGCGGTTTTGCGCAGCAGGGTTTTGACGGCGATCAGGCCGTCTTCGGTGATGACGGTTTGCCAAGTGTTGTCGCCGATGCGGTTGGCGAAGGCATCCAATACGCGGCGGGTGCGGTTGAGGGCCTTTTTCTGGCATTGACTGACGAATAGCACCATCATGGTTGCGACTCCTGCAAGGCGGTTTGTTTGACCTGTTCAAACATGAAATCCAAGGCTTTGTGTTCGGTGAATTTTTGCAGGATTTGCTGGCGAAATTCTTGTTCGCTCATTTTCTCCTTGGCGCAGATGAACGCCCATGGCAAGACTATCGCGTCTTTGATGAGGTCGGCCACGTCAAACACTAAGGCTCCGCGCCGGGTTTTGCCGTGCATGACGGCGAAGCCATGCGGGATGCCCAACACCCAGAGCGTGGTCGCGGCGAGTCCATAGGCCAAATAATTGCCATGGTTGAGGAAGCCGTTGGCGAGGTCGGTGGCTTGGTGGTCGCGGGTGAAGTCGCCGTATTGGACGGTGTGCGCGGTGTAGCGGTAGAGTTGTTTGGTCATCAGGGCTTCGCGTTGCAACAGGTCGCCGGGTTTTTGCGCCAGGCCGATGGCGGCTCGGTAGCCTTCCAAGGCTTGGGCGATTTCCGGGTCGTCGCTGTAGAAGTTTTCGGCTTTGAGTTCGCGGTCTTTGGCCCAAGTTTGGCTGAGGTAATCCAGCCGGGCCAGTTGGAAGCGTTGGGCGGCGGCAAGGCGTTGGGGTTCGTCAAACCAGAATTTCAGCCAGCCTTGGACATATTCGGTAGGACGGTATTCGCTTTGGGGGGTGAGCCATTCGATTTCGCAACCGCTGAACAAGGGGGTTCCGCCGCCGCCGCAAAAACCGACCAACACCCCGGCACTCGCTAACATGCGCATGGCGGCTTGGGTGATGGAGGTTCCCGTGCCGAGCAGGACGACGGTGGTGTTGGCGATGGGGATGTTCCAATAGTGGTTTTCGTCCTTGGCTTCGGTCAGGTATAACACCCGCCCGTCTTTTTGCATGACCCGGCAGTGTTCAAGATAGTAGATGTTTGCGCGTTTGGAGTGTAGGATGGCTTTTAGGTCGGAAGGTGTAAAATTATCCACTTTGGTTACTCACTGAGTCGTAGAAGCTTTGCAAAATTGGCTTGCAGGGTTTTGATGTAGGGGGGTTCATGGGGTCAATGCTGTGTGGGATTAACGCTTGAGTTTAATCCATTCCGCTGGCTGAGCGGAGTCGAAGCCAGCTTGTTCGCTTCGACTTCCCCCCTCGACTTCGCTCGGGGAACAGTTTGCGAATGGCTTAATTCAACAGCATTGCCCCCCTGCG
>CAIYXP010000018.1 GCA_903930145.1 uncultured Methylococcaceae bacterium | reverse complement strand
TATTCTAACAGAATCAGGCAAATCCTTGGGCTTTGTCAAGCAGGATTAATTCCGCCTCACTGAAACCGGCCAGCCGTCGCAGTTCCAAATTGAAGGGACCACGGGCTTGGCCTTTCATGTGGTGTTCAATCAGCTTGAAATATTCCTGTTCGGGGTTCAAGCCTCGCTGCCCACAAATCCACTGGAACCAATGCGAACCCAAGGCGACATGGCCGACCTCGTCATGCAAAATACGCTCTAGGACTTTAACGCTGGCGGTGTCTTTAACATTTTTCAACTTGGCGATCATCCCCGGTGTCACATCCAAACCCCTTGCCTCCATGAAGCGGGGGACTAAGGCCATTCTTGCCAATACGTCATAAGCCGTTTCGGTGGCGATGCCCCACAAGCCTGCATGGGCAGGCAAATCGCCGTATTCCATGCCAAATTCCCACAACCTTCCACGAAGCAATTCAAAATGCTGGGCCTCTTCTTCAGCCACCCCTAGCCAGTCTAAGTAATATTGTTGTGGCATGTCCCGGAATCGGTAAAGATGGTCCCAAGCCAGTTGGATGGCGCTGAATTCGATATGGGCTATCGAGTGGAGCAAAGCCGCTTTGCCCTCATTGCTGGTTAGCTTACGCTTCGGCAGTTCGCGGGGATCGACCAAAACAGGCTTATTTGGGAATTGGGCGGATTCCGGGGGCAGGGGAGGTAGTGCGGTTGTCTCAAGGGTCAATTCATTTTGTAGATTGGATTGCCAAGCGTGGTGGGTAAGGCGAAGCTTCGCTTCCACATCGGGGGTGGTTAGAATTTGTTCGGCAAGGGTGAAGAGGTTGGGCATGAAACTCAAAATGCTATTAGATTTTAACTATGGAATTTACAGTAGGTTTTGACGTTGGGCTTCTCTCCAAACAAATGGGGAGGTTTCTCTCAAATGATACTCGCTTATTCTTCCTGTGACATAGTATTCAAAATGTTTTCTACGCATCTCACAGTTTTCTCCATTGTCTAATCTCAACCTATCTCTTGTATTCTTGGCTTCATCAAAAAGCTTTTTATCAGTTATGGCTATGGCTGGGTTGACGTAGATATGCCCTGAAATTAATTCAAGGTGAAACACATTATCAGCCATGGTAAATGGGTCTAATACATCATCGAATTTATTTTTTAAGGTGTTCATCCTTAAGCAAGCTAAACGATAATTGCCCCATTCATAAATTAAGCAAGCTTTGCTAGTCGATTTAGCTACAAAATGATCTGCCGAAACTGCGCCAGTTGCCTTTTCAATATAAATTGCCAGATAGGCGCATATACCATTATACCCATAATATAAGTCGTCTAGGCATTCTGTCCAAAACGGCTCAGGTTTGGATTTTTTGGGTAACGGCCTATCGAGGGGAAAACTATTTTTATTTAACCAAGCCTGCCCGGGTTTCCTCACTTTTTGGTCGAATGAATTAGGTTCGGGTTGCGGTTGGACTGGAATCACTCTAGCCAGCCTTTTTTTTCGGCAACATATCGCCAATTAATCCAAAAAGGGTCAGATCG
>CAIYXP010000017.1 GCA_903930145.1 uncultured Methylococcaceae bacterium | reverse complement strand
GTCAAGGCTTGCTTTGATAGTCGGAGAAAATTACGCATGTCAAGGCAAGCTTTGACGCTCCAAAAAAAGCAATGCACAAAAAGGTAGCTTGGGGGTTTCGGTCGGGTTGGTAAAACCCGACCGGGTGGTTTTAACGCACAGAAAATTAACGTTTTGCGATGTTAATTTTTTCAGCGCCCTTTTTCGCTTCTGGCTTGGTGGCGCTTGATTTTTGCTTGCTTTCTTGACTCAATTTGACGTGAGTGGGTTGAATGGTTTTAGCTGAGGCCATCACTTTGGCCTGTGGTTTGGACGCAGTGATAGCGGTAGAGGTTTTGGAGGCAAGCTTGGGTTCTGTCGGGTGAAGGCTTTTGGCGGCAGTTTTCGTATTGGTCGGTGCCTCTACGACTTTGGAAGCTTTGTTGGTATCGGTGAACACTAGCGCCTTATTGGGTTTCTTGGAATCAACAGGCGGTTTAACCAGAGTAGGCTTCTTAGGGTCGGTGACAGTCGTTGTCTCAGGTGTCTTCTTCGGTTCAAACGGAATGGCTTGCTTTTCGGGTTTTCTGTGGGCGTTGGCAGCAACTTTGGTTGATTTTGCAGGAATGACCCTGCTGGCTTCTTCGTCACTCGCTTCAAGGTCTTCTGCTTCAGACGATTCTGTATTGCTCAATTCTGCCACAGCAGGAACGGGTTCCGGTTGAAATACCGCTGCTACGGGCGCGGGAATGGCAGCGATGGACTCGGCTTGATAATTAGGTTGGGACGGTGTGGGTATGTAACGAGCAGGTTTAATTTTAGCGGTTACAGGCTCCTCCAATGCAATCAAAGTGGGTTCAGCCAAAGTAGGCTCAGGCAGCACAGTCGTAGAGCTTGTTTCTGGGGTTGCCTCTGCGACGGAGGTGGGAATGGCAGCGATGGCCTCGGCTTGATAATTAGGTTGGGAGGGTCTGGGTGTATAACGAGCGGGTTTAATTTTAGCGGTTGCGGGTTCTTCCAACGCAATCAAAGTAGGCTCAGACGGCATTGTCTCAGAGCTTGTTTCTGGCGTTGCTATTTCTTGCGGTTCTGGTTCCGGTGCAGGGGCGGCGACAGGAGTCTTGTCAACAGGCTGGGTGTTTGACAAGGCTACATAATGCTCATTATCCGACGTATCGGATAAATAGCGGCTTGGGTCGCTGGCGATGTCTCTTGCGGCCAAAAATTCAGCATAATAGTTGCGTGAAGCGAATCCAAATGCCGGGCCATTGTAATGTTTGACGATGCTCACGAAATCATGTCCATGCACATTCTTTGCCCTTTGCATTCCACCGATGCCGTGGTTGTAGGAAGTCACCGCCAGAGGCCAACTGCCCAACTTATCATAGGCATAGGCTAGGTAACGTGCGGCGCCATGGGTTGAGTTGATCGGGTCAAGCCTCGCTGCGGCACTGGAATTGCCGTTCATGAACATCTTGGCCGCGCCGGAGGTGAATTGCCAAATCCCCAAGGCGCCCGCCGAAGAATGGGCATTATATTGAAATGAAGATTCCACGTGGGGCAGATAGGCCAAGTCTTCAGGCAAACCGGCATTGCGGAAAATATGCCTGAACTGGTCGTCGTAGCGCCGACCAATTTCCAAGCCGCGCATGAATCTTTCCTTCATTCCTCGCTGGTGTCTGAGTCGCTCGCTGGCCCCATGGATGGCGTTTCTGTGACCGGTTTTTTCAGTGATATGTTGAACCAATTCCCTTTCATCAGAATCCAGTGCCATGCCGGAGGATACTTTATCTTCAAGCGCACTCAAGCGTATCTTCCAATCAGTAAGGCGTTGCTGAATATAATCTTTTTGCCATGCCGAAAAAGTATCGGCATCGCCCCCCGGCACATCAAACACATCGTAGATGATGCCCATGTGAACCTTGTCATGAATGGCGACTTGGGATTTTCCCCATTTTGAATAGACCTTGCGCCAGAAAGCCACTTGCGGTTCGATTTCCGGGGGTCTGGGGAATTCTTGCGAATAGGACCGGCGGCCCGTTTCCCAGCCATCATCCGTGTACAGCGGATAATGCCGGTTTTGGCTTGAACTCTGGGGTGTCCAACCGCCCTTGGCAATACTTGGGCGAGGCGGTTTCGACGAGCAGGCGGCTAACATAACAATCGTCAGCAATGGAATAGTGGCTAGTTTGAATCGGTTCATCATGGTGGTGTCTCTTTTACTGCATATCCTGTGCTTATTACAGATTTAGGAGGCGCTGTCAACCCATTCTTTATTGGGCAACCCTTAAGCCGCACAATCAAGATGGACGAGGCAAACGTTTTTGTCCGAAAAAGAGGTGTATTTGTCCTTGCTGACACGAACAAAAGAGGTGAGAATGACCCAAAGCCTCCGAATTTTCATACTGTTAGCTAGCTTGAGAGCCAAAGATTGTATGATGATTCATTTTCAGTGCTTTTTGGGCAACTAGGCGGGGTACATGATGAGTAAAACGCTTTTTCAACACGATCAAACTTGTCGCCATATTGGCATGTTGGCGTTCGCTGGCTGTGAGATTCTGGATGTCTGCGGGCCGTTGGACATTTTTTCTTACGCCAATGTCATCCTGCAACAGCTAGGCAAAACCTCAAAGCCAGTGTATTCCTTTGAGATATTAGCCGAACAGGCAGGGCCAGTGGCGACCACTTTTGGTGTGCAACTGGTAGCCAACCGCGCTTTCAACGAAGCAGGAGACGAATTTGACACGCTGATTATCGCGGGCGGGGCAATTGCTCCATCGGCTAGGGAAAACCGCGCAATGATCGATTGGATAGGGCAGCGGGCGTTGACCGCAAGGCGCGTCGCTTCCATTTGCACCGGGGCATTTTTGCTGGCGGAATGCGGGATGCTGAATGGCCTCCGTGCCACCACCCATTGGCTTTTCTGCGACCAATTTGCACAGGAATACCCAGAAGTTCAGGTTGAGCCTGATCGCATATTTATCCGGGAGAAAACCATTTACACCTCCGGCGGCATCACGGCGGGGATCGACTTAGCCTTAGCCTTGGTCGAGGAGGATTGGGGCAGTGAAATCGCCAATCGTGTCGCCCGTTTTTTGTTGGTTTTTTTCCGCCGTCCCGGCGGACAGTCGCAATTCAGCAGTTTCATCCCAGTGGAGGCGAAGACCCGCATGGATGTTCGCGAGTTGCAAGGCTGGATTATCGACAATCCTACCGAAGACCTCTCAGTGGAAGCCTTGGCGGAACGGCTTTCGATGAGCCCACGTAATTTTTCCCGGGTTTTTTTAAAGGAGGTCGGCACAACCCCGGCAAACTTCGTCGAGCAAGTCCGTCTCAATGTCGCCCGCAGCAAAATCGAGCAAACCAAACTGCCTTTGAAGCTGGTTAGCGAGCAATGCGGTTTCGGAAGTGACGAGCAGATGCGCCGGGTGTTTCAGCGGCATTTGAAAGTTAGTCCGCAAGACTACCGAGAAAGATTTCAATTTCACCTGACTTGATTGATTTCGTTGAACAGAGGGCGGATCTTTTTGCGTGTCGTTATTGTTGACCATAACACTGTGGAAATATAAGGGTTGTTTCCAGCGTGACGATTCATCTTAATCCTAAATCTAAGGAGAAAACTATGAAAATTCTGCTGCTTTCCAGCGCCTACAACAGCCTCACTCAACTTGCCCATGTCTGGCTCAAGTCCAGTCATTACGAAGTTGCCGTGGCGACTGCGACCACAGCCGAGACCATGCGCCAAGCGGTGATGCAGTTTCAGCCAGACCTTATCCTGTGCCCCATGCTGGCACAGGTCATTCCAAGTGATATATGGGAGAATCACACTTGCATCATCATACATCCCGGTATTGCCGGAGATCGTGGGCCGAACTCCTTGGATTGGGCTATTTTGAATGAGGAAAAGGAATGGGGTGTCATCGCCGTGCAGGCAGAGGAGCATGTGGATTCTGGCGCTCTCTGGGCCAGCTATCACTTCCCTATGCGCGAGGGCAGCAAGAGTAGCCTGTATCGTGACGAAGTGGCCCAAGCCGCCATGCAGTCGATGATGGTGGCGGTGCATCGTTTCGAGACCGGCTTATTCGTGCCCGCGCCGCTGGATTATTCCCGTCCCGAAGTGCGTGGGCGTTATCGTCCGGCGGTGAAGCCCGCCCAGAGGCAGGTTGACTGGCAAAACGACCGGGTGGCAGACATCATCAAGAAAATCTGCTCAGCCGACGGACAGCCCGGTTTGTTGGATGAGATTGGCGGCGAGCCGTTTTACCTCCATGGCGCCCACGAAGAAGGGACTCTTATTGGCATTCCGGGCGATATCATCGCCAAGCGGCACGGGGCGATCTGCCGTGCTGCGGTGGATGGGGCCGTATGGATTTCCCATCTCAGGCCCAAGGGTCGGCAGGCCGATGGCTTTATTAAGCTTCCAGCCACCGATGTACTCGGGAGTTTATTGGACAATGTGCCGGAAGTGCCAGTACCCTTGCATTATTCGATGCCCACCCGCACCTATCGTGACATTTGGTACGAGGAGCGCAACGATGTCGGCTATGTTAATTTCCGATTTTACAATGGAGCGATGGGTACCGAGCATTGCCAACGTTTAACCGAAGCCGTGAACTATGCCAAAAGCCGACCCACTAAAGTGATTGTGCTATCCGGTGGTCGGGATTTCTTCTCCAACGGCATCCACTTGAATCTGATCGAAGCCGCCGCCGACCCGGCTGAAGAGTCTTGGCAGAACATCAATGCAATGGACGATCTAGTCCTGTCCATACTGACCGCCACCGACCACTATGTCATCGCCGCACTTTATGGCAGCGCCGGAGCCGGCGGCGTGATGCTGCCGCTGGCCGCAGACCGGGTATTTGCTCGTGAAGGAATCGTACTCAACCCGCATTACAAAGGCATGGGAGGCTTGTACGGTTCGGAATACTGGACTTATTCGTTGCCTAAGCGAGTCGGGCAGGAATTGGCACTACAATTGACCGAGCAGTGCCTTCCCATCAGCGTCGAATATGCCAAGTCCATTGGCAT
Organism: uncultured Methylococcaceae bacterium; assembly: GCA_903930145.1. Classification (GTDB taxonomy): domain Bacteria; phylum Pseudomonadota; class Gammaproteobacteria; order Methylococcales; family Methylococcaceae; genus Methylumidiphilus. Next base: position 7,550 of record CAIYXP010000017.1, on the reverse strand, counting down.
GATCGACGATATCATCATCCAAGATGGCTGTTGTCCGAGCAACTTTACTGGTTTTCAGGAGCAGATTGTACGCATTGCCGAAAAACTGGCCCAAGCTGAAAATTACGCCGCTCTGCTGGAACAGAAAAGGCAAATTCGCGAGGCGGACGAGAAAATCAAGCCGTTGGAGCAATACCGCATGGAGGAACTGGAAGAAATGAACCAGAATTTTTGGGGTGAGGACCCCGCCTATCACATTGCCCGTTCGGCCTTCGTCCGCAAGCTGCCACGCCCAGGCAATGTCCAATGTTCAGCCACGCTCAAGTTGGTTTGTGGCAATGCCCAATGTGAGGATGCCGTGCAAAACAGCAGGAATCGCTGTGCATTCTCGCCAGTGGCGATGCCTCAGCGTCGGGCAGTGGGGGCAGGCCGATAAGTTGTTGAGAAGGGGTAGCGATCTGGAACGGCAACTCAACAATCTGCACGGGAAGCTTTGCCTGTCCACGGCAGTCGGAATCAATCATTTTAACTTAGACATTGTTGCAGAAATAGCCTTAATCAAACGCAAGGTCAAGATGCGAGGGGCCAAGGCAATTCTTTGCAGCAATGGGCTGAAGAGGGGAGGGGCGCGGTAGGGCTTGGGCATGAAGTGTTGCGAGTTCTCGCCAAGGGTAATAGTGACTTTCGTTTCATAACGATGAACAAGCCACTTTAGGCGCATGCGGCATCGCCTTTAAATGCTGCAATGAAAGAGATGGTCGTTTCCATCTCAATGGAGAAAACCGAATGAACATAATCACATGCAATGATAAAGACCTGCCAGACGATCTACAGGCTATCGCTAATGAAGCAGCACGCATTTCGATTGCCGCAATTGAAGGTGCGGCTGCGCATATGCGCGACCCGGTAAAATTCCCAATGCCCGTCAATGCGGCGTTAGAGATTGCTTCTCTTGGAGTGTTAAAACAGCGGCAGACAGCGAAACCCAGGCAGATGAAATCCTTGCAATTACGCTCTGTTGCGAAGCTAAGCAGCGTTTCGGTTCCTACAACACCTGCGCCAATCTCGCTGGTCACACGTTTACGCGCACAGCCGAACCTGGCTGGCCACGGCATTCTTGCCGAATTGAGAGCGATGGCACCGGCAGTTAAAGCCTTCAAGCTCGACGCTACGACCGCTGCGGCAATCAAGGACGCAGTGGCTACGAAAAACACGGAAAAGATGTTAGATACGCTCGGGTTGGCATTTTCTATCATCCCTGGCGCGGCCGCTACGGCATCTGCAGCCGCACCTCCCGCAGGTTTTACGAAACTCATCCTTAACATCGACCGGGTGAAGTGCAATGACGACGTCGGTCTTGAATTCACTGATTTTCTTGAGGACGACATCCGACTTGGGGGGCTGGGTGCCGACTCCACGGGTCAGCGGCGGAATATTCAGGGGTTCAAAGTCGGCGACTTCAAGCAGGGCGAAGTCAAACGCTTCAATCCGAATCGCAAGTTTGTCGAGTTTGATCTGACCCGTCCCGGAACCTGGCCGCGGCGTTTCAGCACGACTTTTCTCATGGCCGAATCGGACGCCTCAGGTGCGTTTTTGGATGCGCTACGCGCCTTGTGGGATGCTGTGGATGAAGTGGTGGAGGAGCTTGTTGTGGCCGCCGTCATTGCCGGGGTGGGGACTAGCATCGCGGTAGGCTCGGCTGGCGGTCCCGTCGGTTTGATTATCGGCGCTGTGGTTGGGGCTGCCATCGGTCTCATCGCGCACTTTCTATTCGCGTCACTGGAGGATGATGTATTCGAGCCGACAACCGTCACCTTATCACTACCCGACGTGCGGACCCTGTTTGCAGGAGGGCAACGCAAAAGTGGGAAGCGCAAGGAAAATCTCACCCATCCCTCAGCTAGTTACACACTGAAGTATGAGTGGGAATTGGTTCAATAATACCATAAGGGTTCTAGCAACCGATTATCGCCTTGAGAAGCTCATATCTTGCAAAATCAATGGGGTTAGATTCTATCCGCATTGACGTAGACGAGCAAGGAAAGAATTCAGGTTTGTATTAGAAAGTTGAAAATGGCAGTCATTTAACGAAAAGCCGACTCGGAAAGTCTTCCGAGCCGGCTTTGATTTTTTTTCAGCGCGGGAGCTTAAAACTCCCGCACCATCTTACTAGAGCTGATTATTTCTCTAATAGTACCGCATGGGCTGCTGCCAGACGGGCAACGGGGACACGCGGACCAGAGCAAGACACATAGGTCAAGCCAGCTTTGTGGCAGAAATAGATCGATTCGGGGTGACCGCCTGCTTCGCCACAGATGCCTACCTTGAGATCAGGCTTGGTTTGACGGCCTTTGGTGACCGCAATTTCCATCAGCGGACCAACGCCGTTGATGTCCAATGCCTCGAAGGGGTTGTCGCTGATGACGCCCTGTTCAATGTATAGCGGCAGGAACTTGTTTTCGGCATCTTCACGCGAGAACGATAGTGCGGCTTGGGTCAAGTCATTGGTTCCGAAGGAGAAGAATTCGGCCACTTCCGCCAATTCATGGGCGCGGACGGTGGCACTGACGGTTTCGATCATGCTGCCAAACTTCACATTCAACTTGATGCCGGCCTTTGCTTCCACTTCAGCGGTAATTTCGTCCACCCACACTTTAACCTGCTTCAGTTCGGCAAGGTTGATGACTTGGGGAACCATGATTTCAGGATGCACGTCAATCTTGGCCTTCAAGCATTCGGCCGTCGCTTCCAGCACACCACGAATCTGCATCTCGTAGATTTCAGGATAGGTGATGCCTAGGCGCACACCGCGATGACCAAGCATTGGGTTGACTTCATACAGTTCGCGCACTTTACGCAGCATCCGTTCCTTCTTCTCCAAGGCGGCATTGAGTTCGTCAGGCGTCAAATCGCCGCCCAACAATGAACCGCCGGCCGCCAAATGACCCTTGACAACCTTCTGATAGTGCTTGATGTCGTCAATGTCTTCAACCAACTGACTTTCGTTGGGCAGGAATTCATGCATCGGCGGGTCGAGCAGACGCACAGTCACCGGACGCGGAGCCATGGCGGTGAAGATTTGCTTGAAGTCTTCGCGCTGAATTGGCAACAACTTGTTCAGGGCTTCGACACGCTCTTCGACGGTGCGAGCCAAAATCATGTCAACCACTAACGGCAATCTTTCGGAAGCGTTGAACATGCGTTCGGTACGACACAAGCCAATGCCAACTGCGCCAAATTCGACCGCCTTCTGCGCTGCTTCAGGGGTGTCCGCATTCGCCATGACCTTCAGGCGTGCGATTTCGTCCGCCCAACCAAGCAGGGTCTTCAATTCTTCGGAGAAAATCGGGGGTATGGTGGGGATTTCACCCAGATAGACATTGCCAGTGCCGCCGTCAATGGTGATGACATCACCTTCGCGCAAGGACAGATCGCCAATGGTTGCCATGCGGGCGCGAGTGTCCACATGGATGCCTTCCGCGCCTGCGACGCAAGCCTTGCCCATGCCACGTGCCACCACGGCGGCATGTGAGGTTTTGCCGCCACGACTGGTCAAAATACCTTGCGAGGCGAAGAATCCGTGAATGTCTTCCGGTTTGGTTTCTTCCCGAACCAAGATGACTTTTTCGCCAGCACGACCGCGAAGTTCGGCATTGTCCGCATCGAATACGCAGATACCGCTGGCCGCGCCGGGAGAAGCGGGTAGCCCTTGAGCCAATGGCTTCTGACCGTGTTTCGGGTCTAGCCTTGGGTGCAGCAGTTGCTCAAGATCATTCGGTTGGACACGCAACAGAGCCTTTTCTTTGGAAATCAGCCCTTCGTTGAACATTTCCACGGAAGTGCGCACCAAGGACGTGGCGTTCATCTTGCCATTGCGAGTTTGCAAGCAATAAAGCACGGCCTTTTCGATGGTGTACTCGTAATCTTGGACTTCTGAGTAATGCTCTTCCAGTTTGTTGCGCAACTCCACCAACTGACGGTAGAGTTCCGGCATTTCCTTATCCATCTCATGCACTGGCTTCGGTGTACGGATGCCGGCCACCACGTCTTCGCCTTGGGCGTTGACTAAGTACTCGCCATACATTTCGTTTGCACCCGTGCCGGGGTTGCGGGTAAAACCGACGCCAGTGGCGCAATCATTGCCTAAGTTGCCGAATACCATGGTTTGCACATTGACGGCAGTGCCGTTAGCCATGGCCGGGGTGATCTTGAATTCACGGCGGTAATCGACGGCGCGCTTGCCCATCCATGAGTTGAATACGGCCTTGATAGCGATTTCAAGCTGCTCGAAAACGTCTTCCGGGAAGGGTTTGCCAGTGTGATTGCGCACGACATTCAGGAACCGCTCGCTAACCTCTTTGAGATGCTCTGCATTCAAGCCAATGTCAGCCTTGACGCCTGCATGGCGTTTCACTTCATCGAACTCTTCGTCAAACAGTTCGTCGGGTACGCCTAATGCGACCTTGCCGAACAATTGGATGAAGCGGCGGTAAGCATCATAACCAAAGCGCTCGTTCTTAGTTTGGGCGATCAGGCCGGGCAGGGTTGATGCGTTCAGGCCAAGGTTAAGGACGGTGTCCATCATACCGGGCATGGACATCGCAGAACCAGAACGCACGGATACCAATAGGGGGTTCTCCGCACCGCCAAAGCTTTTGCCGGTTTTTTGTTCAACGGCTTTGATATGGCTTTTGACTTCGTCGAGTACGCCCGGCGGCAACCCTTTCAAATCTTGATATTCCAAGCAAGCTTCCGTGCTGATGACAAAACCCGGCGGCACATTCAAGCCAAATTGAGTCATTTCGCAAAGGTTTGCGCCCTTGCCTCCAAGCAGATGCTTGTTTTTACCATCGCCTTCCGTAAATGCGAAAACGTATTTCTTACTCATAATAGATTTCTCCTAGTATTAAAAAGATCGTTGAGTGATGATTGGCCATAGAACAGGCATATCACCTGTGTTTATTTTGTAGTTTGGCCATTTCGGTATGTTCCAGCACCCGCAACTGGGCGAGTGCCTTGACTAATTCGAGCTTGGCTACATCTCGAACAGAATCGATTGGGCTGGTCTTGAGCACTTGTTCGGCTCTGGCCTTTGCCGCTTCGGCGGCACTGCGAATAATTTCGTTCGAGCGCAGCATTTGGTCGGCTAGCACGGTGACGGTGGAGTTCTTCACTTCCAAGTATCCACCAGACACATAGTACAATTGGCTTTCGTTTTGGACAGTCAGAATCCTGATTTCCCCTGGATTAAGCTTGCTGAGAAATGGGGCATGACGAGGCAAAATGCAGACTTCCCCATCCGCCGCCGGGGCCACCAAGCTAATGCATTGCCCCGAATAAATCTGCTGCCCGACATCGGCTATTTCGACTTGCAGTAAGTTTCTTGTGTCTGGGCTTATGGCTTGCATAGAGGAATCTCCTTGAATAATCCCGCCTCTCGCATGGCAAGCAAGATCACCCCGGTGGCACCTTCAGCCGGAATATGATCGGTGTTGACAACCAAATCGAAATTCTTCGCCAATTCCAAAGAACAATGCTCGATCCTATCGTTATACAGGTCGATCACTGCCTTATGGCGCTTATTGTTGATTTCAAACACCTTATGCTCGGCCTGCATCAAGGGTATGTCAAACTCTTCGGCAATGCGTTGGGCGCAGACTACCTTTGAGCCAACGACGCGGACGCGGAAGATTGGCTTGCCGGCCAGAATCAAATGTGCCCCCCTTCCAATGATGATGCAGTTTTTGCGGGCAAGCTCGGTGACAACTTGGCAAAGATGTTTGCGGTAATCATGTAAAGTGGCGGGATTGCCGCTGACCAGGCCATAGAGATAGGCGCTGAGACCCGCACTGGACTGTTCGTCGTGGGTCTCGAAATGGAACTTATCGGTCTTAGCGCTTTGGGCGACCATGTCGAGAATTTCCTTGTCGTAGACGGGTATGCCTAAGGATTGGGATAATCTCTGTGCAATGTCTTCACCCAATGCCCCGTAATCACGGGAGATGGTGACGACAATGGAGTGATGGTCTTCTTGCGGTTTGCGGTGTGCGTGGGTTTTGGCTTCGAAGTCTCTGGCAAGGACGTTCTTTAAATAAGTCAAAGGGTCAATGATAGTCATGGCTGGAAATTCCTCTTAGTCTTGTACTTAAGCCACGGAATCAGGGGGCCTAAGACTGCCAAGCTTACCCGTATAGGGTGGATTGGAGTCAGGGTGTTGATTCCGGTCACGATGTCGGTTCATGATGGCGACCACTTCAAGCGGGTCGTCAGTAATAGAGATCAATTCAAGTTCATCCGCTTCGATCAATTTGTTTGACAGCATAGTGTCTTTGATCCAAGCCATCAGCCCCGACCAATATTCAGAGCCGAACAATATTAGCGGCATCGGTGGGGTTTTGTGCGTTTGCATCAGGGTCAGCGCCTCGAATAACTCATCCAAAGTGCCGAACCCCCCCGGCAAACACACGTAGCCCATAGAATACTTGATGAACATGACTTTGCGGACAAAGAAATAACGAAACTCCAAGTCCAAATTCTGATACGGATTTGGCCTCTGTTCGTGGGGCAATTCGATGTTCAATCCGATGGAAGGCGAATCCTTCAAAAATGCCCCTTTGTTGGCGGCTTCCATGATGCCCGGTCCTCCGCCAGTTATGATGGAGTAGCCATTTTTGGCAAGCAGTTCGGCGATGGTTTGGGCGGCATTGTAAAACTGGGAACCCGGCCTGAGCCTAGCCGAACCAAACACCGAAACCGCATAACGCACATTCGCCAACTTCTCAAAACCCTCAGTGAACTCACTGATGATACGGAACATGCGCCAAGATTCGTCACCTTTTAGGTCTTCAATCATAGGCTTTTAAGCGGATTGTCACTCTATTTCAAAATAAATTAGCCAATTATTGCAGATTGGGACGAATTCTGATACGAATCCGGTATGCGTTAGTCATAGTTGCTCCATTTCACAATTCAACTCTTGCATTTTCTGTTCCCAAGGAGATCAACTTGGCCATTAGTATTCTCAATGCTTGCCCACGATGGCTGAGTTGGTTTTTAAGGTCTGGCGGCAATTCGGCGGACGCGCAAGCATGGCTAGGCACATAAAACAAGGGGTCGTAGCCGAAACCATTTTTTCCAGTCAGTTCGTGTAAAATGCGACCTTCCCAAGATGCCTCGGCGACGAGCGGGTTGGCATCCATGGCAGAACGGACATACACCATCGCGCAACGGAAACGTGCCGTGCGTTGGCTGCTTTCCAAACCTTCCATTGTTTTGAGCAGTTTTGCATTGTTTTCATGGTCAGCGGCATTGGAGCCTGCATAGCGAGCCGAAAAAACACCCGGCTCACCACCCAACCCATCCACTTCCAAGCCGGAATCGTCGGCGATGCTCGGCAAACCGCTCAATTGGGCGGCGTGACGGGCTTTGATCAGAGCGTTCTCCAAGAATGTTTTTCCCGTTTCTTCGGCTTCTTCTTTAAAGAACAAGCCTTGTGGTAGGATTTCAATGTCCAGATCAGACAAGAGCGACTGGATTTCTCGGATTTTACCGGAGTTATTGGATGCGAGGAG
>CAIYXP010000016.1 GCA_903930145.1 uncultured Methylococcaceae bacterium | reverse complement strand
TATCGACGACATGAACAACTTGCCTAATCGTACTGGTCGTTCGCTTGAAGAAAATGCTAGGACGGCTACTGATGCTTTTGGTCGTATGCAGGAAACTATCCTTAATCCAGATGGTTCTACGCCAACGCTTGCCAATATTATCAACAATCCTAGATACATAGGGTTGCGTGTGTAGTGATAGGGCCCGCCAGTCACCAGCGCACTAGGTTCTCCGTTTGGGATTGGGGTCGTCTTATTCACGAAAAAGTGAATCCAAGCCCAAAAAATGAATATTAACCCTGGCAAAGCGATAACAGCGCCAAAGGTGGGTAAAAATATGTCTACCGCTCTGGGTAAGATCATGTCCAAGCCCTTGCAAATGAGTAGAATGAGCAGGGCGTGGGCCGGAGGTGGAATTATTTTCATTATCTTCATAAAGTTGCTCGCTTTGATTTAAGCGTTCAAGGGTTCAACAAGCTTTTTTATGACAATGCACGGAGAAAATCGACAATCTCGCCGATGGCTATGTGCTGATTATCCCCATCCTTTCGCCCCTTGTACTCCAAGGTTCCCGCATCCAAGCCCTTGTCGCTGACTACGATGCGGTGGGGAATGCCGATCAGTTCCATGTCCGCGAACATCACGCCGGGGCGGGCCTTGCGGTCATCGAACAGTACGTCAAAACCGGCTGCTTTAAGCTCGGCATAGAGTTGTTCGGCTTTTTCCATGACCTTAGGGGAGGTGTGCATGTTCATGGGTAATAACGCGATATCAAACGGGGCCAAGGCTTGAGGCCAAATGATGCCCTTGGCATCATTGTTTTGCTCGATGGCAGCGGCAACGACACGAGTAATGCCGATGCCATAACAGCCCATAATCATCATCTGTGCCCTGCCTTCCTCATTCAGTGCAGTGGCATTCATCGCCTCGCTATACTTGGTGCCCAACTGAAAGATATGGCCTACTTCGATGCCACGCGCTATGCTCAAAGTGCCAAGCCCATCCGGGCTGAGGTCTCCGTCGACGACATTGCGAATATCGGCCACAGTTTCAGGTTTAGGCAGGTCACGGCCCCAGTTGACACCCGTATAATGCTTGCCGTCTTGGTTGGCTCCACAAACAAAATTGACCAGTCTTGCCGCGCTTCGGTCGGCAAACATGGGTATTTTCAGTCCGATTGGGCCTAAAGAACCCGGAGAGCAGCCGGCAGCGGCACGAACTTCCGCCTCAGTGGCGAAGCGCAACGGCGATGCGACCCCGGTCAATTTAGCCGCTTTGACTGCGTTCAGTTCGTGGTCGCCTCTCAGTAATAAGGCAATAACAGGTTGTTCCTCGCCAGCCACAAATAATGTCTTTAAAATTCGATTGGGTGCTACTTTTAGAAATGCACCAACCGCCTCAATGCTATGTTGTCCGGGGGTGTCAACCAAAGCCAACTCAACGGGGGCTTCTGCGGGTAGCTCCAATGCCAGCGCTTCGGCTTGTTCCACATTGGCGGCATATTGGCTTTCACTGGAAAAGGCGATAGCATCCTCGCCGGAATCCGCCAACACATGGAATTCATGCGAGTGACTGCCGCCGATGGCACCCGTGTCGGCCAGCACAGGACGAAATTTCAGACCCAGTCGCGTGAAGATATTGCTGTAGGCCAAGTACATGGCATCATAGGTGTGCTGTAAGGATTCTTGGTTCAAATGGAAAGAATAAGCATCTTTCATTAAAAATTCGCGAGCCCGCATGACCCCAAAGCGTGGGCGGATTTCATCACGAAACTTGGTTTGTATCTGGTAATAATTAATCGGCAACTGCTTGTAGCTTTTAATCTCGCTCCTAGCCAGATCAGTGATGATTTCTTCATGGGTCGGCCCTAGACAAAATTCGCGCTCATGCCGGTCTTTTAACCGGGCTAGTTCCGGGCCGTATTTTTCCCAACGCCCGGATTCTTGCCAAAGCTCGGCAGGCTGGACGACCGGCATCGACACTTCCAAAGCTCCGGCTTTGTCCATTTCCTCACGCACGACCCGCTCCACCTTGCGCAGCACTTTTAAGCCCAGCGGCAGCCAGGTGTAAAGCCCAGCGGCGAGTTTACGGATCAATCCCGCCCGCAGCATCAATTGATGGCTGATAATTTCAGCATCGGCGGGGGTTTCCTTCACAGTGTTCAAGGGAAATTGGCTAGTGCGCATGGGTTCGTTTTTCCATCAGTTGAAATATCTGCCTATTCTAACGGTTAGCCCTCTTCACGTCAGCATTGGCTGTGATCCCGAAGGCAAAAGAATGCATTTCGCCCTTCTATTGAATGGCTGCGATTGTCTCGCGCAAAGGAATGGCGAAGATTGTAGCGATTATGTAACGAGCCAAAGCGGTAGGTTGTAGTAACGCATGATCCAATTGTATTGGATCATGTTAGCCAAGTGGGATATTGAATAGGTGTTATTAACTGATGTTACGCAAGGGTGTGAAAATGGAGCGTCAAAGCTTGCTTTGACAAGCGAAGTAAGCTTCGCTTATTAAAACCCATGTCAAATCAATCATTG
>CAIYXP010000015.1 GCA_903930145.1 uncultured Methylococcaceae bacterium | reverse complement strand
TGGGCCAAGTCGAGGCCGACCTCGGCAAGCTCGAACCCGCCCGCGCCGCCTACCGCGAAAGCCTCGATCTCAGCCGCCAGTTGCGCGACAGCCTAGGCGACACCCCGCAAGCCCTGCGCGACCTCTCCATTTCGCTGGACAACGTGGGCCAAGTCGAGGCCGACCTCGGCAAGCTCGAACCCGCCCGCGCCGCCTACCGCGAAAGCCTCGATCTCAGCCGCCAGTTGCGCGACAGCCTAGGCGACACCCCGCAAGCCCTGCGCGACCTCTCCATTTCGCTCAACAACGTGGGCCAAGTCGAGGCCGAACTCGGCAAGCTCGAACCCGCCCGCGCCGCCTACCGCGAAAGCCTCGATCTCCGCCGCCAGTTGCGGCAAGCCTTTCCCAACCATGTGCAATTTAAAAAGGATTTGGAATGGATGGAGGCGCGTTGGAATGAGTTTGTCAGCCAATCTGGCGTACAGATGCCTTAACCCACAGTTAGTTTTTGTCTGGGTTTTCCCGATAAAGCGTAATGATATGACCAATCGCTTGTATCAATTCTGCACCCGTTTCGGTGCAAATCATCGCAGACATTTCCTTGCGCTGGTCACGGTCTTCCGCGTTGACACGCACTTTAATCAATTCGTGATGGTCAAGTGCGGCATTGATTTCGAATAATACAGGGGGGCTAATCCCGGCTTGTCCGGTTATAATCACTGGTTTGAGTGCGTGAGCCTTGGCGCGCAGTTGTTTTTTGAGTTCGGATTTCAAACGATTGTCCTGTTGAATTAAAAAGTCATGGTAAATAAATATGGCGAGAAGCGGAAGTAGCCAGCGCTGGTTAAGCGAGCATTTTTCCGACGAATACGTGAAAATGGCGCAGAAGCGGGGCTACCGTTCGCGTGCCGTGTTCAAGTTGGAAGAAATTGATTCACGTGACCGCTTGCTTAAGCCCGGCATGTCCGTCGTGGACTTGGGGGCAGCACCCGGAGGTTGGTCGCAGTTCGTGGCAGAAAAAATCGGCAAACGCGGCAAAATTATAGCGCTGGACATCCTGCCAGTGGAAGCAATTCCGGGAGTGGAGATCATCGAGGGTGATTTTATGGACGAACAGGTGCTCGCCCAACTCCTCGAAACCTTGGGGGGCGAGCCAGTGGACCTCGTGCTTTCCGACATGGCGCCGAACATGAGCGGAACCCGTGTGGTGGATCAATCACGGGCCATGGTTTTGGCCGAACTGGCCTTGGACATGGCGCGGCGAGTCTTGGCTCCCGGCGGTGCGTTTGTGACCAAATTGTTCATGGGAGCCGGGTTCGATGAATATCAAAAAGAAGTCAGGCAGTCCTTCGCCAGCGTTGCAAACCGCAAACCCAAAGCATCGAGAGATCGCAGCCGGGAGGTTTATCTGATCGGCAAAGGCTTCAAAGCTTGATTTTTGCTGGAACCAACCAGCACAAGTGGTAGTCTATCAACCCATGCAATAGACTTGAAAAATACCGAATTTCAACCCGCCGATAAGGAAAACAATGCCGGTTGGGATTTATCCTGATAAGATTACTAAAAGTATTGACTCGGATACTCATCCATTAAGGGAGTGAGAAGTGAACGATATGCTAAGAAACATTATTTTATGGGTGGTCATAGCCGTTGTGCTGGTGGCTGTTTTCAACAACTTTGGCGCGAGAAAATCGGTCGAAGCGAATAATATGCCTTACTCGCAATTCATCGCCACGGTGAATGACGGGCAAGTCAAACAGGTCACCATTGAGGGCCAGACCATTCGTGGAATTTTAAATACGGGTGACAAGTTCACCAGCTTTGCGCCTGATGACCCTCATTTGGTTGATGATCTTCTAAAGAACCATGTGGAACTGAAGGCTATGCCCCCAGAGCAGCCTTCTTTGTTAATGCAGATTTTGATTTCATGGTTCCCCATGTTGTTATTTATCGGCGTTTGGGTTTTCTTCATCCGGCAAATGCAAGGTGGAGGCGCTGGCGGACGGGGAGCCATGTCCTTTGGCAAGAGCAAAGCCAGATTGTTGGAGGAAGATCAAGTCAAAGTCACCTTCGCCGATGTGGCGGGTTGTGACGAAGCCAAGGAAGACGTGACTGAAATGGTGGATTTTCTGAAAGACCCCAGCAAGTTTCAGAAGTTGGGCGGCAAAATTCCCAGTGGTGCGTTGATGGTGGGTCCGCCCGGAACGGGCAAGACCTTGCTGGCTCGCGCCATCGCCGGTGAGGCCAAAGTGCCATTCTTCACAATCTCAGGCTCTGATTTTGTTGAAATGTTCGTCGGGGTGGGCGCTTCCCGTGTCCGTGACATGTTTGAGCAAGCCAAAAAACACGCACCTTGCATCATCTTTATCGATGAAATTGATGCGGTTGGCCGTCATCGTGGTGCGGGTTTGGGTGGCGGACACGATGAGCGTGAACAAACACTCAACCAATTGCTGGTGGAGATGGACGGTTTTGAGGGCAACGAGGGGGTCATTGTCATTGCCGCCACCAACCGGCCTGATGTGCTGGACCCCGCATTGCTGCGGCCTGGACGTTTTGACCGCCAAATTGTGGTAGGGCTTCCTGACGTGCGCGGGCGCGAACAGATACTCAAAGTTCACATCAAGCGAGTTCCTTGTGCCGACAATGTGGAGGTCAAGTATTTGGCCCGTGGTACGCCGGGTTTCTCCGGGGCCGACCTAGCCAACTTGATTAACGAAGCGGCCTTGTTCGCGGCACGTAAAAACAAGCGCGAAGTGCAGATGGATGATTTTGAAAAGGCCAAGGATAAAATCCTGATGGGGGCCGAACGCACCTCTATGGTGATGAGCGTCGAAGAGAAGAAACTCACGGCTTTTCATGAGGCGGGTCATGCCATCGTCGGACGCTTGGTTCCCGAACACGATCCTGTTTACAAAGTGAGTATCATGCCGCGTGGACGTGCCTTAGGCATCACCATGTTTTTGCCGGAAAAGGATCACTACAGTGCCAGCAAGCAAAAATTGGAAAGCCAGATTTCCAGTTTGTTCGGCGGTCGCATTGCGGAGAAACTTATTTTTGGCAAAGACCAAGTGACGACTGGTGCATCCAATGACATTGAAAGGGCCACAGGACTCGCTAGAAACATGGTGACCCGTTGGGGTTTGTCTGAGCGGCTTGGCCCACTTGCTTACAGCGAGGAGGAAGGTGAAGTGTTCTTGGGCCGGTCCGTGACTAAGCACAAGTCAGTGTCCGAGGAAACCGCTCATGTGATTGACGAAGAAATTCGGTCTTTGATTGATCGTAACTACGAAAGGGCTGAGCGGATATTGCAAGAAAATATCGACAAGTTAAATGTCATGGCTGATGCCCTAATCAAATACGAAACGATTGATCGCCTACAGATTGACGATATTATGGAAGGAAAAGCCCCTCGTCCTCCTCAAAACTGGGAGGACAATACTCCCTCCAATACTGGAGAAAATGGCAAGGGAACGCGATTCGGTAAAGTTGATGAATCTGACACAGTGGGTGAACCGGCTGAGCTACATTAATACAAAAGCGTACACGTAGACCCCTAAAACCCCCGTTTCTTATCTAGACTCGGGGGTTTTAATTGGCATAAACCTTGGGCAAAGGCTATCAGACTATGGACTTTATTAGAATCAGTTTCGACTCCTTAATTCAAACCACGAAAAAAGTACTCCTCTCAATCCTTGCGATTTCTGTGTTGTTGGAAGAGTGGCTTTGGGATTTGCTCACCGATTTTGAGCACTGCCTCACAGCTTGGTACCATCTGGAAAATTTAGAACGCTGGCTGGCCAATTCACCTCCATGGGTAGCCCTTTCCGCTTTTTTCATTCCCAGCTTGCTGTTTTTGCCCGTCGAGTTTACGGCTCTGTCGTTATCCTCCAGCGGACAAGTGGTGGAAGGCATAAGCTTGCATATTGTTAGCCAGGTATTTTCCACCATGATACTTTCATGGATTTTTGACATTACCCGTGAGCAACTCATGACGTTTGGTTGGTTTGCGGTACTCTATCAAACCATTACCCGCTGGCTGAACTGGTCACATGAACAATTGCGTGAAACAGCCGCCTATCAACATGCGCTTAAGACGAAGCTGGCTATCCACGTCAAACTCGTCGAATGGGTACATAAAGAACCGCTTAATCCAGCCGGTTTTCAATGATCAGGAACCAAGGCCGGTGTTGAGTCAATTGCAGATAGCCATCGGGTGATAGCGTCAATAAGCTTTTTGAAACCGAATTACGGACATTGCCGCCTATTGCCTGTAAATTCCGCCCATCAACATGAACGACAATATCACAATGAAGTTTCGCATTTAAGGAAGAAGGCAGTTCCTCAGCCACTTCGCCAAAATAGCCCGTCCCACGATTTGCGCAGATTAAATCCGCCGGTTTAGGCTTGTACTCTTGTATGGTATGGGGTACGAAAGAGGCTTCAGGATTGCCGCGTCCAACACTGATAATATGGGACAGATAATCCCGGTGGGATGGTGCCGATGGGAACAGATAGTTAGGGACTCCTGCTTCGCGCATCACCCAACTGATAAAGGCGGCAGACCAAGGTTGTCTGCAATCCATGCCTGAGAGCCTGGACATGCCCACAGTTCTCCAATATTGGTTGATCCGTTCGCTATGCGCCAAATCATCATCCTCCCATATTCCGACATGGGGTATGCTTTCCTCGGCTTGTTCGATGACCACTTTCTGCTGACCGAAAAATACCCATTCATCTTTCAAGAGTTCTATGATTTTATATCTTAAAGAATCGACGGGTATTTCGTTCAAGCTGGTCTGCGGTGCGACAGTTTCGACAGCGCTGACAGGTTTTTTCTTTGCTGAACTTCCGCAACCAGTCAGCGCCAAGCTTAGAAGGATAAATGCAAATGATCTGATCATAGTTTAAATTTGTTGACTGTTTTATCGGGTTGGTCGCCGGGCATCGCGGAACCAAGGTCTGTATTGCTCCATCTTGGCATGTTGTTCACTGGGTGCGTGGCGGCGACAGGTGGAATATTCATCCGTGCCGGGTTTTGCCCCCCATCTAACTTCAGCGCAATCATTGGGATTGTAGGCCATTTCGAACGCCTGTTTCCTTGCCAATACATCGGCCAAAGACAATTCCCAAGAGCTGCCATCGCTGCGGATATAGCGGATTCTACGCTCTTGTAAGCGTTGGGCCTGATAATCTTCGATTTCGGCCTTCAGGGTCTGGGGTGATTGTCCATTAAGCACAAACAATTCCGGGTGTCGGACAATTTTATTGGGAAGGCCGTTCAATACGTTGATGGCAATGATGAGCCGCATGTCACGCGATGGAGTGGCAAAATCTTCCCACGGCCCGATGGTTTCAAAGATACTCGCTCCGCTGGGCATGGCAATGAAGCTGCCGTGGCCTTTTCTAAAATAGGACTCGCCGTTTTCCACGGAGGTCACCCTCGTTTCCACTTGCTCTGCCAAGGCATCCAAGGTGGTGTCGAAAGCCTGTTTTGGCTGCAAGCCCTTTGGATTAATCAACTTGTCCATGCGGGCATAGAAGTCCTCCGGTGTCAGATTTTCCTGTTCCATGGAAAAGGGGGCATAGCTTGGATTGTCGACTAACTCGCCATTCGAAAATGTTCGCAATGCTCCCGAACCCGAGCGGGCCAGCGGGCGGAAAACTTTAAATCCAGGGCCTGCACTGTTTACGTTGGCGAACAGGAAAGTGCCTTCCCAGAAACGTTTGCGGGTGACCGAATTGTCTGGTTGTGCGTCCACAGCGAGCAACATCCCCGGCCTGCCAGCCGTTTGCGGAACCCATTGGGCCAGAACCAGCACATGACCGTAAGGGTCTGCAAAGACGGTTCCCGGCCACAAAGACTCGCGATTTAGAGGGACGGGATACAAATCGGTGGCTTCATCATCCAACCCAGTGCGAGCAGAACCGGAGTGGACCGCATTGGTCAATTGCCCGTAGACACTCCTAAAATTACCTTGGGATGCGATGCCATGGGTGAATTCTGTTTTCACTGTGGCAGATCCGCATCGCGGTGGCGAATTGGCAGAGCCACGGCTACACGTTCTGAACCCGACTGGCAAGCCTACTTTCCAAGCAAAATAAGCGCGTAGGGTATAAGGCAAATCTGCGCAATCCGGTGTGGAAGGCAGGTTTCGGTCTTCGTTCAGACCAAGATGGTTGTAGAGAAAGTTTCGCTCAGGGTCGCGCAGCACGGGCTCCAACGACGGGAAGCTCAGGTTTTCTTCGACGGGTGCGCCAAACAGTTCTTCTATCCAAGCCGAATAAAATGCCTCTGTGGCAAGATTCCAGCCTAAAGATTGTCCCTCTTGGGCATTACGACCGCCTAAGACTAAAGGATGGCAAGCGAGTAAAGTGCCGTTTCGGCGGGCTTCGATCCGGTAATCGCCATCGGCTAGATTGTCTACGACCGATGACAGGCTCCAAGGGGGTCCACCTCGTGAATTGGAGGGTAGCGGTATTTTTCTGCCATCACTCTCTACAATTGACAAGTCAGAAATGGCCCCGTCGGTTGCCACGGCCATGATCTTCGTGGCGCTGTAAGGCTTGGGGTTGAGAGGCGAAACCCAAATGCGGGTATCGCCGGATTCTTCGCAGGCCGCGCCATAGTCTGAAGAATCGGCTTGTGCCAAGGGTGTCATTGTGATCGCGGACAAGTGACAGAAGAAGGTGCATAAAATGAGTTTTGGGAGTATTTTCATAAGCTAAACGTGGTTTGCCCTGTGTTTGCGAATGTCGCAGAGTTAAGGTAGACATATTACCAGTAAATGACTATTTTGATTTTTCATTTCTTGATGGGCAATCGTTATACTGTATGCAATTTATGACAATTTTACCTTCCGACTTATGCCCAACCCGCCACCCATAGTACTCTGTTTTTCCGGCCACGACCCTACGGGTGGCGCAGGATTGCAGGCCGACATCGAAACTCTGTCTGCACTCGGTTGCCGTCCATGCACGGTGGTGACGGCGTTGACAGCCCAAGACACATCCAATGTAGTGACGATCTTACCCCAAAATAAATTCGATTTTCTACAACAGTCCCGCTTATTGATAGCGGATTTGCCCGTCAGCGTGGTTAAAATCGGCTTGTTGGGTTCCTCCGAAATTGCCATGGCGGTCGTCGAATTATTAAAAGCCGAGTTGACGGGCATACCGGTGGTGCTTGACCCCGTTTTGGCCGCTGGCGGGGGTACACCGCTGGCAAAGGAAGATTTGTTGGATATTATCCGGCATCAATTATTGCCCTTGACCTTCGTTTCGACCCCCAACATTCCTGAAGCACGGCAGTTGTCTGTCATGGAATCCCCTGACGAATGCGCAACTGTTTTGATGGGCTTTGGTTGCCAACAGGTGTTCATCACCGGGACGCATTCCAGCAGCGCTGAAGTGGTCAATCGCTTATATGGGCCACAAGGCATGAAGTCATGGCAGTGGCCCCGTTTGCCTCATGAATATCATGGTTCGGGCTGCACATTGGCGTCGGCATTGGCAGCGGGACTTGCCAATGGGTTGGCGATGGAGCTTGCCTGTCTTCAAGCTCAACAATTCACTTGGGATTCCTTGGCGACAGGTTTTCCATTGGGCAAAGGCCAGTGGTTACCAAACCGGACCGGTTTGCACTGTGACTGAGTTATTTTTCATCTCCCTTCTTGCCGCTTTTTTGGTGGGGTTGTCCGTCCGCAAGCTTTGGCTGATTTACCTCGAACGTGCTGTGAGCTTGCGCACTATTGAATTGTCAGATGCCTTGGCCCAACTTAGGTCACAGCTTGCTTCTGTAGAGCCTTTGAATGCCCAATCCTACGCAAAATCTGATGGCATCAAGACGATGGAAGGCGAATTGGCGCATTATTTTGAACAACCCTTCATTGGAATGTTAACGGCCAAACATACCAAAGGCACAATCCATGTCAATCAGCGTTTTTGCGACATGGTTGGATACACCAAGGAGGAAATGCAAGCGTTGGACTGGGGTAAGCTGACTCACCCCGATGATTTGGCGGCTAATCAAGCATTGCTGGATCAGGCCATTCGCGGGGAAATCGATTCCTACCAATTGGAGAAGCGTTACATCCATAAAGACGGACATGTCGTTTTCGTACATTTGGTGGTGAAATGTGTGCGGGACTCCCAAGGAAGGCCAGACTACTTTATCGGCATGATGATGGACATCAGCGAGCGCAAACAGGCGGAAGAAGTGCTGATGCTGGAAAGCAAGAAATATGAAACCCTGTTGCGCACGGCGGGGGATGGCATCCATGTGCTGGATTTAGACGGGAATGTCATTCAGGTAAATGAATCTTTTTGTAGGATGCTTGGCTACAGTCAGCAAGAAATGCAAACCATGAACGTGGCGCAATGGGATGCGCAATGGTACCCGGACGAGTTGAAAAGGATTATTTCTACATTCTTTGACGGGGATGCAACCTTTGAAACCCTACACCGCCGTAGTGATGGCAGTGTGCTTGAAGTCGAAATCAATGCCGTGGGTGTGGAAATTGGGGGGCGATCCCTGGTTTATTGCTCAGGGCGAGACATTACCCAAAGGAAACTGGCGGAGAGGGCTTTACGCCATAAGGAGTCCATGTTAGCGAGAACCGAATCCCTTGCAAAAATTGGCAGTTGGGAATGGCAAGTGAAGGACGATACGGTAACTTGGTCTGACGAATTGTACCGCTTATTTCAGCGCGACCCCTCAAAGAGTCCGCCTTCATTTGCAGAGCATCCGGCTATGTTTCCACTTGAAGACATGGAACAACTCCGAATCGCTGTTGAAAATGCCATTGACAAGGGTTTGCCTTATGAGATCGAACTGCGGGCAATTCAAGCCAATGGGGAGATTCACCATTGCGTGGCACGAGGGCAGGCGGAAAGGGGAAAGGATGGGACTATGGAATGGTTGGCAGGGTCATTCCAAGACATTACCGAACGAAAGAAAATGGAAGCCCGCCTCGCCTACGATGTCAAGGTGAATGCCGCATTGGCCGAATTGTCCCAAGCCATGATTAAGCCAGCGGCGAACGTGCAAGAGATATTGGATACTAGCTTGGAGGTGGCTCTTTCACTTACCCTGAGCCAAAGCGGATATGTATCGATTGTCGATCCGGAAACACTCAAGAGCAGACATTCCCAAGTGAATGGGAAAGCATTGAAGATGGAGTTTTCCCAAGAAGGAGAAGGGGATCACATGGCTATCCGCCACACACAGGATAATATTTTTCATAGGCTTTGGTCATTGACTCACTTGACGGAAAAAGCGTTTTTCACCAACCACCCAGAAACTATCGCTGGTTTAGAGGAGTTTCACGGCGAAAATAGGCATATTCATGGCATTTTGTCAGTGCCTGCTTTGATTGAAGACCGCCTGATGGGGCGGGTCGCTCTTGCCAATCCAGCTTTCGATTACGCAGATCATGATTTGGCGGTGGTCGAACAGATTGCACTGATTTGTTCATCGGCCATACAGCGCAAGCGTATTGAGGACGCTTTAGCCGAAAATGAACAGCGTTTTCGCGCTGTCTTTGAAAATGCAGCGGTGGGAATCGCACGGGTTTCCCTAGAGGGTCAATTTCTTGAAATTAACCAAGAGTTCAGTCGAATCATCGGTTATTCCCAGGAAGAGGCATTGTCCCAAGGGATCAGTTTTCAACGAATCATTCATGCTGAAGACATTGAAACTAGCATGTCATCCGTGCAGGAATTGGTTGATGACGCAGGCCATAGTTCAGTCATGGAAAGGCGGCTTGTTCAAAAAGGGGGCGAAATCGTTTGGGTGATAGCGTCGATTTATTTGTTGAGGGACACACTCGGAATACCGCTTTACTTTATTGCGGCCTTGCAAGATATCAGCTCGCAAAAGAAGGACGAGGAACAACTTCGGCTTGCGGCCCAGGTTTTCGAGAGCAGCGGCGAGGCAATTTTGGTTTCGGATTCCGACAATCGAATCTTATCGGTCAATCCAGCTTTTACTAGAGTCACTGGCTATTCGGCTGCCGAGGTGATTGGCAACAATCCACGTCTGCTTAAATCCGGGTTGCACGGGGAGGCATTCTATCGGGAACTTTGGGCTCAGTTGAAAACCCATGGCAATTGGCAGGGTGAGATTTGGAACCGGCGAAAAAATGGGGAAATTTTTCCGGTATGGCAGATTATTTCCACGGTCAGGAATGGCAATGATGAGATTACAAACCATGTCTCGCTCTTCATTGACATCACGGACAGACACCAGATTGAGCAGGAATTGATCGCGGCACGGGATGCCGCCCATGCTTCGGCTAGGGCTAAATCTGATTTCCTTGCCAACATGAGCCATGAAATCCGAACACCGATGAACGGCATCTTGGGGTTGACACGGTTAGCCCTAGATCAAGCCTTGTCGCCCAAGGTGAGGAGTTATTTAGAAAAGGTCCACAGTTCGTCGGATAGCTTGCTCAGAATTCTGAATGACATACTCGACTATTCGAAAATTGAAGCCGGATTGTTGTCGATAGATGACATCACTTTTGACCTGGGTGAAATGCTGGAAAACTTGCGCAATCTGTTTTCTTACCATGCCGAAGAAAAATCCCTTTCACTAGACCTTGTCATAGCCAGTGATGTGCCGCGTGTGTTGAACGGGGACTCTCTTCGTTTGCAACAAGTGCTGACAAACTTATTGGGCAACGCCTTGAAGTTTACGGAAACTGGAGGTATCACCCTTGGGGTTGCTTTCAATAGAATGGATCAAGATAAAGTGATATTGTCTTTTCAGGTCGCAGACACTGGCATTGGGATGAATGAAGAAGCTGTCGCCAGTTTATTTCGACCCTTCACCCAAGCGGATGCCTCCATAACCCGCCGCTTTGGCGGCACGGGTTTAGGTTTGGCGATTAGCAGCAAACTGCTAGAATTGTTGGGCAGCGAATTCCAGGTGGAGAGTACGCCGGGGAAGGGTACTGTGTTTAAATTCGACCTAGCTTTTAAACTAGCCAAGTCCAACCAGGAGGCCCAACTTGTGCGGCAAATCCAGCATCCACAAATTCGTGTAGTTGGCGATGCCGTTGAGCGCATGGAAGACTTGAGCGGAATCAGGGTACTGGTGGCGGAAGACCACCCGATCAATCGGCAGGTTGCTTGTGAGTTTTTGCAAAGGGTGGGTATTCAAGTGGGAACCGCCTCCAATGGTTATGAAGTGTTGGCCTTGCTTCGGCGTGAGCATTTCGATGCCGTGCTCATGGATGTGAATATGCCGGAAATGAATGGTTTGGAAGCAACGCGCCAGTTGCGCGAGGATGCCCGTTACACCAATTTGCCTGTCATTGCCTTGACTGCCGGGGTGACGAAGCTTGAGCGTGAAAGGGCGCTAGCCAGTGGCATGAATGGGTTCATCGCAAAACCCATTGAACCCGAAGAACTACTCGATACCTTGAAACTTTGGGTTAGACCTAGAATGTCGGAAGAATGGTCTGGGTTATCACCGCTGCACCACAATAAAGTAGGCAATACGCTACAATTACCGGAGTTCGATCTGGAAGAACTAGAAGACGGCTTGGGAAGTCAGGAAGCCGTTATCAGCCTGTTGTTGCAATTCCGGCTAGATGTGATGGCAACCATGGAAAAGATTGAGGCTAACATTGCGGCGAATGATTTGAAAAGTGCCGAGTGGCATTTGCACCAGCTTAAAGGCACGGCGGGCAATGTGGGTGCAATTAATCTGAGTGAGGCCAGTCAAAAGCTAGACGAAGAATTGAAGCAGGGTTTCTACAATTTCGAGACGCTTGGCCTTTTGCGCAATGCTTTTCGAGCCGCTAGGATGACATTGGATGATTTGCAGCGAACCGCTGATGGCATTGCCTCCCAAATCGCAAGCGAACAAGAGTTTAAGCATAAGTCGGCCCGCATCGATCAGCTTTTGGCGCAAAAATATTTGATACCCGACGAGTTGATGTCACAACTTGAAGCAGTGACACCGGCAGACCGGCTCGATCTTTACCAACAGCTCAAGCGCCATGTTGGCAAAATTGACTATAAGAAAGCCCGTGAAGCCCTAATACGGCTAACGGAGAGTTAATACTAACGCCTAAGTATCGGTGATGGAACAAAATCCTGAGTATAAGCCCATTGTCCTTGTGGTTGATGATGCCCCGGCCAACGTTAAAATTCTAGCGGAAGCTTTGCGGCATGAATATCTTATCAAGGTTGCCATTAGCGGAGCCGAGGCTTTGGTGGCTGCCCAGTCTGAACCTCAGCCCGATCTGATATTGCTGGATGTGATGATGCCGGAGATGGATGGCTACGAAGTGCTGCGCCGTTTGAAAGAAAATCCGGCCACGAGCAGAATACCCGTCATTTTCGTGACTGCGAAGACATCTGAATCCGACGAGGAAACCGGCTTTAGGCTGGGCGGGGTGGATTACATCACCAAGCCGATTTCCATCGCCATTACCAAGGCGCGGGTGCGTAGCCATATTGCTTTGAAGTTGAAGGCGGATTCATTGCAAAAGTTATCCCTCATTGACCCGTTGACCAAAATCCCCAACCGCCGACGTTTGGATGAAAATTTGGAAAGGGAATGGAAGCGAGCCCATCGGGAAGGAATGCCCTTGTCAATTTTAATGATCGACATCGATCATTTCAAAGACTTCAACGATCATTATGGGCATGGTGCCGGGGATGAGTGCCTGTGCCGTGTGGCCGAGACGCTCATGGCGGGCGTTTCCCGACCGGGGGACATGGTGGCTCGTTACGGGGGGGAGGAGTTTGCTGTCATCCTTCCCTCGACTGACCGCCAGCCAGCCTTTCAAATTGCCGAACATTTGCGGAAGTTGATCCTTGACCTTAATCTTCCCCATGCCTTGTCTAGCACCGGGCCTCGGGTCAGCGTAAGCATCGGTTGCGCGACGATGGGAGGCAATCCAAACATGGGTACTTTTACCAGTCTTCTTCAACAGGCGGATGCAATGCTGTATCGATCCAAAAGCCTTGGCAGAAATTGTGTGTCGGCGATTTGAAGGACGGGAAATATGCGAATTTTACTGGTTGAAGACGATACCATGATCGGCAAAAGTGTCCAGATTGGCTTGAAACGGGAAGGTTATGCCGTCGATTGGGTACGAGACGGGGTGGCGGCCGAGCTTTCGCTTGCCAACGGTTCCTATGAGTTGCTGTTGTTGGACTTGGGGCTTCCACGCAAGTCTGGTTTGGAGGTGTTGGCTGGTGTGCGCGCCAAGAAAAATGCCATCCCTGTGTTGATATTGACGGCGCGGGACGCGGTCGCCGACCGTGTCAAAGGTTTGGATGCCGGGGCGGACGACTATTTGGTCAAGCCGTTTGATTTGGATGAATTGAATGCCCGCATCCGTGCCTTGGTCCGCCGACAGGGAGGCCGGTCTGCCCCTTTGATTGAGCATGGCGAACTGACCGTCAATCCGGTGACTCACGAAGTCCAATTGCGTGGTGTGCCGGTCACCTTGTCTTCTCGTGAATACGCTCTGCTGGACGCATTATTGGAAAGGCCCGGAATCCCACTATCGCGCAGCCAGTTGGAGGAAAGCATATATGGCTGGGGTGAAGAGGTGGAAAGCAACACCGTGGAAGTTTATATCCATTCCCTGCGGCGCAAGCTCGGTCAAGGTTTGATCGTCAATGTGCGTGGCGTGGGCTACCTAATCCCCAAGTGACGTGAAATCCATCCGTCACCAACTTTTGGTTGCGCTGCTTGGGACTATTTCCCTAGCGCTGTTACTGGGTGCGTTTGTCATTTACCGCTCAACACTTGCGGAAGTCGATGACTTGTTCGACTATCAGTTGCGCCAATTGGCGCTCTCCCTGCGCGATCAGGCATACCATAATGCCTTTGCCCCTGCAACGGAGGATGTGGCCGAGGATTTCGATTTTGTCATCCAAGTGTGGAGCCCTGAAGGTGTCCGAGTGTATTACTCCCACCCGCATAAGACCCTGCCCGGTTTGGTGCAAATTGGCTATAACACCATCACCACCCCGGAAGGCAACTGGCGTGTGTTCGCTGCACAACTGAATTCGCTAGTGATACAAGTCGCCCAACCTTTGAAGGTTCGCAACCAAATGGCGTTAAGGACAGCCATGCATGTATTGATGCCATTGGGGGCATTGCTACCGGTGTTGACGCTTTTGATATGGATTTTGGTCAGTCGAGGACTTGCCCCTTTGGACCGGCTTGCCAAGGCGGTTGCCACCCGCAGCCCCAGAGCGCTGGAACCCTTGTCTGAGCAAAAAGCCCCGGAGGAAGTATTGCCCTTGGTGCGTTCCCTCAACGACCTGCTGGCACGACTCGCCGAAGCGCTGACCGCGCAGCGGGCTTTTATCGCTGACGCCGCCCACGAATTACGCACACCCATTGCCGCGATGCAACTGCAAGCGCAATTGGTGGAGCGTGCAGGGTCGAAAGAAGAAGCCCTGACATCCATAGCAGACCTTAAGGCGGGCATTCTGCGAGCCAGCCATGCGGTAAGCCAACTGTTGACCTTGGCCCGGCAAGACCCGGACATGGCAGCCAAACCCCATGTATCGGTTTCCCTTGCCGAATTGGCCAAGAGTGTGGTGGGCGACCAAATCGCCTTGGCGGGTGCCAAGGACATAGACTTAGGCATTGAAGAAGCGAATGAAAAAGCAATCGTCCTAGGTGACACCGAAGGTTTGCGAATCCTGCTGGCTAATTTGGTGGAAAATGCCGTCCGCTACACGCCTATGGGTGGGCAGGTCGATGTGCATGTCAGTTGCGAGGATGGCGGCCCAGTCATTCAGGTGTCGGACACTGGACCGGGCATACCTCTCAAGGACCAAGCCCGTGTGTTCGACCGTTTTTATCGTGGCGAGGCCACGACCGAACCCGGCACTGGCTTAGGGTTAGCCATCGTCAAAACCATTGCCGACCGGCATGGGGCGAAGATTGAATTGAGCAATGCCGAGCCGAACGGGTTGAGGGTGAGGGTGGTGTTTAAGGGGATGGGAAGTGGGTAATGATGATTATTTCACAGAATCAACCCTCCAAGGTATTGGGATTACGTGTTCTTTTCCCAAAAATAGCCGTGCCTATCCTCACGAAAGTGGCACCTTCCATGACGGCAGCTTCCAGATCGTGCGACATGCCCATGGATAAAGTATCCATGCTTGGAATAGGCAATTGCTCAAGCGCTACTCGCAAAATGCGAAAAGACTGCCGCTGTTCCTCAAAATCATCGCTTGGCGCTGGTATGACCATCAAACCCCTGAGCTTGATCCTTGGCAATTCATTAATGGCTTCGGCCAAGGGTTTCAAATCGACCAGTGCGACCCCGAATTTACTGGCTTCTTGGCTGACATTCACTTGGATGCAGAGATTGAGTGGTGGCAAATGTTCAGGGCGCTGCTCGCTCAAGCGTTGGGCGATCTTCAAACGGTCAACGCCATGAATCCAGTCGAAGCGTTCTGCCAGTGGGCGGGTTTTGTTGGATTGGATAGGGCCGATGAAATGCCAGATGATAGCCAAATGGCTCAAGGCTTCTTGTTTGGCGATGGCTTCTTGCAAATAATTTTCGCCAAAATCCCGCTGTCCGAGCCGATGTGCCTCTTCCAGTGCGGTCGCAGGCCAGGTCTTCCCGACCGCAACCAAGCCCACAGAACCCTCTGGCCTGCCGGCTCTTTGCTCAGCTTCACGCAGTCTTTGCCGTACTAGAGATAAATTTTCTGAGATTGCATTCATTAATGCCTCTGCCTTTGTTTATACTAATAAGATTGTCAGGTTTAGTTGTCAGACTCCCAGTTTCTCAATTCTACACAGAAGTGAACTATGGACATAACAGAACTGCTCGCATTCTCTTTTAAAAACAAAGCGTCCGACCTTCATCTGTCCGCCGGACTCCCGCCGATGATTCGCGTCGATGGCGACATTCGCCGTATCAATGTGCCTCCCTTGGAGCATAAAGAAGTCCATGCTTTGATTTATGACATCATGAATGACAAGCAACGCCGCGATTACGAAGAGTTTTTGGAAACAGACTTTTCGTTTGAATTGCCCGGTGTCGCCCGCTTTCGAGTCAATGTATTCATCCAAAATCGAGGGGCGGCAGCAGTGATGCGAACCATTCCGTCCAAGGTTCTGACCTTGGATGAACTCGGATGCCCACCCTTTTTCCAAGAGATCACCAAAAAGCCACGCGGACTGATTCTGGTTACCGGACCCACTGGCTCTGGCAAGTCCACTACCCTGGCGGCTATGATCGACTATATCAATAGCAATGATTACTCCCATATATTGACCGTCGAAGACCCTATCGAGTTTGTGCACGAAAGCAAGAAGTCATTGATTAACCAGCGCGAAGTCCACCGCGACACCTTGGGGTTCAATGAGGCATTGCGCTCGGCGCTACGCGAAGACCCTGACATCATCCTTGTGGGCGAAATGCGTGACTTGGAAACCATTCGCCTTGCCTTGACGGCGGCAGAAACTGGGCATTTGGTTTTCGGAACCCTGCATACCAGCTCGGCGGCAAAAACCATAGACCGTATTATCGACGTATTTCCAGCGGCGGAAAAGGACATGATTCGCTCCATGTTGTCAGAGTCGCTTCAAGCCGTGATTTCACAGGCATTGATGAAGAAAATTAGCGGTGGGCGAACGGCGGCATGGGAAATCATGATTGGCACACCGGCGATTCGCAATCTGATCCGCGAAGCGAAAATCGCCCAAATGTATTCTGCCATCCAAACCGGTCGCAAAGATGGTATGCAAACCTTGGATCAGCATCTGGATGAGTTGGTCACTAAGGGCTTTATCTCCCGCCAAATTGCCCGGACCAAAGCGGTCAATAAAGCGGCATTTTGATGTAACTGCAACCGAGGAATTTTACGATGGAGATTTCTTCATTACTCATGTTGATGGTGGAAAAAAAGGCATCCGATTTATTCATCCTTGCCGGAAAGGAGCCTTGCCTTAAAGTGGACGGTTCCATTGAAACCTTGTCCAAGGTCAAAATGACACCCGAACAGACCATGGAATTAGTCACCAGCATCATGACACCCAAGCAATTGGATGAGTTCGTCAAAACCAAGGAGTGCAACTTCGCAATCAGTGAAGAGGACTTGGGGCGTTTTCGTGTCAGTGCCTATATTCAACGCGATACGGCAGGCATGGTGTTGCGCCGCATCAGTTTGAACATACCGACTGTCAAGGATTTGAACCTGCCGCCCATCATCAATGATTTGGCCATGGTCAAGCGTGGCTTGATCCTGTTTGTGGGGGCCACTGGCACGGGCAAGTCCACGTCATTGGCGGCCATGATCAAGTATCGCAATGAAAATTCCAAAGGCCATATCATCACCATCGAAGACCCTATGGAATACATGCACCCCCATGCCGGATGCATAGTCAGTCAGCGTGAAGTGGGAATCGACACCGAGTCGTATGAAGTGGCGTTGAAAAACACCCTGAGACAAGCCCCCGATGTCATTCTGATTGGTGAGATTAGGGCCAAGGAAACCATGCAACATGCCATCACGTTTGCCGAGACTGGCCACCTTTGCATCAGTACCCTACATGCCAATAACGCCAACCAAGCGCTAGACCGCATCTTGCATTTCTTCCCCGATGAAATGCATTCTCAGCTATTAATGGATCTTTCCTTGAACCTGAAGGGTATTGTTGCCCAGCAATTGATTCAACGCTCGGACGGAAAGGGCCGTTATCCTGCCGTTGAAATCCTCATAGCCACGCCCTTAATCTCCGATTTGATACGCAAAGGCGAGATTCATAAATTGAAGGAGTTGATGAAAAACTCGCGCGAACATGGCATGCAAACGTTCGACCAAGCATTATTCGATCTTTATACGATGGGTAAGATTACCTACGAAGATGCCTTGCATTCCGCTGACTCGCAAAATGAAGTCCGCTTGATGATCAAATTGGGCGGGGCAGGGGGCAGGGATCATTTTTCAACGCCACCCAAGTTTCAGTTGGATAACGAAGGGGGAGAACCCTCCATCGCTGATGAATGATAGGCGAGTAATGCAAATGGCAAGGACAAATTCCACATTTTCCAATGTCACAGTTGACGCACTGACCGAACCTCAAGCCGAGGCGGAACTCGCCGAATTGGCAGAGATATTGCGGTGGCACGACGAGCTTTATCATGGTCAAGACCAACCAGCTATCTCCGATGCAGACTATGATGCATTGGTGCGTCGCAACAATGCCATTGAAGCTCGGTTTCCCAGACTTGTCCGCGAAGACAGCACTTCCCGGCGGGTCGGAACAAGCCCTGCCAGTGGATTCAGCAAGATTAAGCACAATGTGCCTATGTTGTCATTGGGAAATGCCTTCGATCAGCAAGACATGCGAGATTTTGCCGAGGGACTGCGCAATTTCATGCGCGAACTCAATGACCCTGCGATGGCTATCGAATTGGTTGCCGAACCTAAAGTGGATGGTCTGTCATTGAACATCCGTTTTGAACGGGGGCAACTGGTCACTGCGGCAACCCGTGGCAACGGCATGGAAGGCGAAGATGTGACGGAAAATGTGCGGACTATCGTCGATATTCCGTCCAAACTTATCGGGCAAGACTGGCCGACTGTGGTTGAGGTTCGTGGCGAAGTCTATATGAGCGATGATGACTTTTTGGCGCTCAACGAACGCCAGAGTCAAGCGGGTGAAAACACCTTTGCCAACCCTCGAAATGCGGCAGCCGGCAGTCTGCGTCAACTTGACGCCACCATCACTGCAAAACGCCCCTTGCGTTTTTTTGCTTATGCTTGGGGTGAGGTTTCCGAACCCTTTGCTGTCACTCAATGGGAGGCTAGGCAAAAGTTGCAGGCTTGGGGGTTTAAGCTTAATGAACCTGCCAGCAAATTCAGTGTCACGGGTGAAGACTTTGCCGAACTTTTCACCTTTTACGAGACGATACAGGACAAAAGGGCCAAACTTGGCTTTTCAATTGATGGCGTAGTGGTCAAAGTCAACCGGCTGGACTGGCAGTCCCGCCTTGGCTTTGTCAGCCGCTCACCCCGGTGGGCGATAGCTTGGAAGTTCCCGCCCGAACAAGCCATGACTGAGGTGCTAAGCATTTCAGTGCAGGTGGGTCGCACCGGCAAAATCACACCCGTAGCCAATCTTGCCCCGGTCAATGTCGGCGGGGTTTTGGTTTCCCGTGCCACTTTGCACAATCAAGACGAAATCCAGCGTAAGGACATCCGAGAAGGCGATACGGTTGTCATCCAACGGGCTGGCGATGTGATTCCACAGGTCGTGAGCGTCGTCATGGACAAGCGACCCGAAGCCAGTCATCCCTATGTGTTTCCCCAGACTTGCCCGGAATGTGGCGAGCCTTTAGTGCGCAACGAAGGCGAGGCTGACACTTTCTGCGTCAATGGATTGAACTGTCCTGCCCAAGCCATGGAGCGGCTCATTCATTTCGTCTCGCGAGATGCCTTCGACATTGAAGGGTTGGGAATCAAGAATATTGAACTTTTTTTCGCCAAAGGGTTGGTGCATAGTCCCGTGGATATTTTCACGCTGGAGGCTAGGGATGGCGAGAGCCACCCCCCGTTGCGAGAATGGGAGGGATGGGGCGAAGTGTCGGCCCGCAAGCTTTTCGATGCCATTCAACGCCAACGCAGAATCCCGTTAGAGCGTTTTATTTTTGCCTTGGGCATACCCCAGGTTGGGCAAAGCACGGCTCGCTTATTGGCACGGCATTATTTAAGTTTAAGGCATTGGCGTGAATGCATGGATCTGGCCGAAAACCAAGCTTCAGAAGCGTATGAAGAATTGGTTTCAATCAATGGCATGGGCCAGAATATGGCGGAGGATTTATTGAATTTTTTCCGTGAGCCGAAGAATCTCGAAGTCTTGAACCAATTAACGCTGCCTAATGATGGGCAAGACGCATTGCTGACAGTGACTGATTTCACCCCTCCGGCCGCCGCCTCGGCGATGGCGGGGAAGACAGTGGTGTTCACCGGAACCTTGGAGACGCTGAGCCGGAATGAGGCCAAAGCTCGAGCCGAGTCATTGGGGGCCAATGTTGCGGGTTCTGTGTCAAAGAAGACAGATTATGTCGTTGTGGGGGCGGATGCGGGCTCCAAGGCAAAGAAAGCCCGTGAACTGGGTTTGAAAATCCTTACCGAGCAAGAGTGGTTGGAGTTGATTGGGGGGTGATAAAGAATGGACTCAATTCATTGGCCCATTAACAGTGCCGTCATGGCGAATAAATTCTCCCCTAACATTATTATTTAACTTTATTTTTTTGGTTGGTTTTGCGCGGGGGTTGTTCCGGTTTTTTTATAATCTTCAATTCTGGCTCAATTGGCTTTGTCTCCTCGACAATTTTTTGCTCGACCCGATTAACATCTTGTGTGTGTTGCAGCCAAAGAAAGCCAAGCAAAATCATCAAGCCTAAAGCCAGAATGCCCAAGATCAAAAGACGTAATTTTGCCGGATGTTTAATTTCGCTTGGTTCACCGGAATCAATTGACTCCGTTGTATTGGGATCTGCAACAGAAACTTTCGACACTGGCAAATCATGTTTGTTTAAATCCTTGAACCCAAAGGCGAGCACGGCCACTGTGGCATTATCTTGATGGTCGTGATGTTTTTCCAGGATTGATTGGATGATGCGATCACAAGCTGTTTGAGGTTCCTCTGACAGGCAATGCGACAATTCTTCTTTGCTAAGGGCGTTGTAGATGCCATCGGTGCAGATCATCGCCACATCGCCTTGATGGAGCGGGAAAGGGCGGATGCTACGGTCAATCTTGCCGAGTTTTTTCAAACCCAGAAAACTGGTCAGCCGATGGGGATTTTCTTCCGCAAATAAATCATTCCTGCTTGCGATTCCGCGAGCGACTTTCTTGGCGAGATGGTCGGCGAAATTGGTATCGGCTGTGAACTGTGCCAATTGTCCATTCCTTAACAAATACAAACGGCTATCGCCAACGCCAATCCAGTGCAGGCAGCGCGATTCGTGATGCATGACCATCGCAATCAAGGTAGTGCCGCAATTTTCCACTTCCCCTTGGCTTTCCGCGAAATCCAACACTGCGTGATTGGCTTGGATCAAGGCATGATAAAGAGCGTTAGGCAAGTCATTGTGCAGTTGTCCGCTTTGGTAATGCTCCAAAAATGCAGCAACCGCTCGCCGACTGGCATCCCCACCATGCGCATGACCGCCAATACCATCGGCAACCACTGCCATGATTCCGCCATTGGTAGCGATTGCATCGTCATCTTGTGAGGTGTGACCATACGAGTCCTGTTGCTCTTCCCGTTCACCGAGAATTTGGGCAGTGCCTAAACGTAGGTCGGTCATTTGGCTTATGCTTCCGCCATCAAAGCGATGGCGCTGTAATTGTCATTGTCAGTCGGGGCCACTGACAATAGGCGCATTTCCATCCTTTCCAACCAATCCGCCAAGTTGGAACTTTTGCACCAGTCAGCCTGCATTTCCAATTCGGTGACATATTCCCAAAAACCGTCTGTACAAATTAGAAATAAATCACCGGTTTGCAACTTAAAACGGCTTTCCAATAGAGTAGGGTGCATTCCACCCAGACCACCCAAGGTACGAAGCAAGCTTTTACGTTCCTGATGGCTACGGATTTCTGCGAACTTCAGTTGGCCGGAATCAACAAGGGCTTGAGCGATGCTGTGATCTTTGGTTTGGGAAATAATTTCACCGTCACGGAAAGCATAAATTCTGACATTGCCCACATGCGCCCATATCGCCGACAAACCCCCGCTGCAAAACATCGCAACCGAGGAATAGACAGAACGGTTCATGGGTTGTGCGCTTTGCAAATCAAGGGTCTTTGTCTGCGCCCATTCCATGACCCGCAATAGGGCGGGCTGGGAAATGGCGGGGTTGCCGGCAAAGTTTTCCAAGATCACTTTGACCGCCGACTTCGAGGCAATCTCGCTACGTCCATCAGCCAGGACCCAGCAACCCAAGCCTGACTCTGGAGGCAAGAAACCAAGCGAATCCTGGTTGATTTCCCTGCCACCGGGTTTGGAAAGGGATGCGGACACCATCTTCATTGCATCACTACCGTGAAATTAAGCTCGATTGGCATATTTCTTGTGCTTTGCTTCAAATCTTATAACCATAAGCTCTCACCAAATAGACTTTGCGCTTTTGCAGTCCATCCCCTTGAATTTCCATTGGAATCCATTCATCCAGCCTGTCAAAATGTTGTTGTAGCCAAAGAATCGAATAAGGGCCAATTTTGTTATGATCCAAGATGGCGATAGCCGGACGGCCTTCCAGGTTCTTCAAGTCCACCCAATAACGGTAGCCCAAACCCGAAGAACCCAAGGCATAATCATTGACTATATCGACAGGTTCTTGCAAATAAAACCCCATTTCTGCGGCAATATTGTATTTGTCCATACCCAGTATGAAAGCCGGTTTGCCGGTATTCTGGCTCAGTTCTTCACGGGCCTTGCCGACTGCGGAGGCGAGACCTTGCCAACCACCAGCACTTTTCAGGGCATATTTTTGTGGGAAACCCCAAGCCAAACTGGTATGGACCAAGGTATTGGCGGCAATGGCTATTAGTACCGTTGCGGCGATTATGCATCGCCAAGCAATAGGTCGTAAGCTGAGCCATGTTTTATCGAGTTGCCAGAAAATGGCGGCAGCGGCTAGGGACCAAGACAAATAGGCAGGTGCGGTCCAGTTGATGTGACCTTTGGTTTTGAAGCTGGCTAAGACAAACACCAAGTAAAGTGGGAGCGCAAAAGACATCGTGAAAATCCATCGGTCTTCGCGTTGTGTCCATGCGCGGCGAATGGCAGGGAAGAGCGTATAGAAAAATAAACCGAAGATGAATGGAGTCAAAGCCCAAAGTTGATAGAGCCAAAACATACCCACTTCCACGCGGAGCGGGTCATTGTTCCCCACTTCCGTGCGGTTGGATTGAAACAGGAAGGATGCCCATTGATGTTGCGAGTTCCAGACAATGACGGGGCTAAACACGACAAAGGCAAGCAGCAATGCCAACCAGGGTTGAAGGCGCAGTAGCCAGAATCGGGCTTTGGGTGATGCCAATAAAAACAATAATAGCGAAGCTGACAACATGACTGCCGTGTATTTCGATAGCATGGCACAACCAAAAGCGATGCCAGCCAATAACCAAAAACCATTACGATGGGTTAAGAGTGCCCGACTGATGGCATTCATGGTCAGCAACCAAAAAAACACCAAGGGGAAATCCGGAGTTACGATAAAACCCACACCGACAAACACTGGGCAAAGGCAGAATAGCAAAACGGCAATGGCAGCGACTTTTTCGTCAAACCATAACTTACCGGTTGAAAATAGCAATAATGCAGAAAACGGCCAGAGTAAAATCGCGACAAAGCGAACGCCGAGTTCCGTATTGCCGAAAATTGCCGTACCGATTGAAATCATCCATGCCACCATGGGTGGATGGTCAAAGTAACTTAAAGCGGGGTGCTGGCTATAGGTCCAATAATAACTCTCTTCGGGTATCAGTTCGGTTTTACCCGCCAACAATAACCTGATCAGAGTTAATAGCAGAACACTGCCAATTGCCAAGTTAATTTTAGAAATATTGTTAATTGAATAGTTATGCATTTTCCACCAGTGAGATAACGCTTGTTTCAGCCAGTATTTAATAATCATCCATTTTTCGCCTAGGCTGTTCAAAGAGGCTGGCTTATCGGTCACCGCAATGATAGCGGCAGTTTGGGAAGAGTGCTCTGCTCGCCTTTTCATGGCATTGATTAACAAAACAGTCAATAGAGTCGTCCATGTGGCCGACAGATACCCAATATTACCATCAAAATCACTGACAAAATTCGTATACGGGGAAATGATACTGTGTTCGCTCAAAGGCTTGGTGGCTTTGATGACGAAAACCCAACCAGCATGAATGCCTATGCAATAACTCAGCCCTGAATCGGAAAAATATAGCCTGATGACACTGAGAAAAACACCAGCGGCAAATAATGCCAAGAACGAGTCAAAATGAATGTGAAACAGATTTTTAAACGCATCCAAGACGATAATGAATCCCGTATTCCAACGAATATCGGAAAATTCAGGGTTTAAATCGGTACTCAGAAAATGCAAGGCTGCGAAATAAAATGAAGCGATTAAGGCCGCTTTCCAGGGGTTGGTCTTTTTGAGCATGTACCCAAATAGAAACCCCCGAAATATCGGCTCTTCCAAGGAGGCCACTGCCAATCCAATCAATACCCCTTTATAAGACAAGCTGAGAATTTTAGCGAGGTATAGTTTATCTTGGTAGAGCAGGCGCACATCCAAAATTATTAGAACCAGTACATGAATGCCTAGCATCAACGCACCCCAGCCAAACCCCTTAGCTATTTGCCGAAGCAGCAATCCAATCGGGCCAACAAGTCCTATATCTGCTTTGCCCATTCCTGCCCAACGTCCTAGGGGAAATAAGCCTAAGGCCATCAATAATTCTGCGGATTTATAGACTAAGGCTTGATATTCAAACGATGCAGGGAAAATAAAATGGAGAGGATAGGCTAATAATGCCCCAATCATCGCACATAGTATGATATAGATCAGTGGCGCGATGATGGCTATGGGTAGGGCAATCTTATCCATCAACCCGAAATCTGAGTTTCTTTGAATAGTCTGATTCATGGATTCAGTTCTTGTGAACTAGGTTCAGACGTTCTTATCCATTTGGCAGCAAGTATTTGCTGCCAAGGCTGTAGCCAGTTCGTGATTGGCATGGCGATGGCGGCCTACTAATTATTGTCAATGACCGTTTGATGATTCATGCAAATTCCCGGCATGGAGTCCGCATTCTTTTTTTGTGGCATCTTCCCACCACCAACGCCCGGAGCGTTCGTGTTGGTTAGGCAGCACAGTGCGGGTGCAGGGTTCACAGCCAATGCTGATGAAACCCTTGGTATGCAACTCGTTGTAGGGCAATTCGTAGGCTTCAATATAGTCCCACACTTGGGCTGAAGTCCATTTGGCCATGGGATTGAATTTGTAAAGTGATTTTTCGGGCGTTGAAAAGGTGGTGTCCAGTTCCACTTCTTCCAAGTCCGATCTAGTTGGATTCTGGTCGCGGCGCTGACCAGTCACCCAGGCGCCCACTGTGGCAAGCTTACGGCGCAAAGGTGCAACCTTGCGTATGCCACAGCATTCCGTGTGTCCATCCTGATAAAAGCTGAACAATCCCTTGGCCCTGACGAAATTTTCCAACTCCTGACTTGACGGGTTTAACACTTCCAAGTTAATGTCGAATTGTTCACGCACTTTTTCGATAAAACGGTAGGTTTCCGGGTGAAGGCGTCCAGTGTCCAAGCAGAAAACATTGATTCCAGGCTTCAGTCTGGAAGCAAGGTGAACCACAGCCACATCTTCCGCACCACTGAAGGACACGGCAAGGTTGTTGCCAAAATATTCCAGTGCTGCGCTTAGGACTGCGCGGGGGTTATGGTCGGCAAGTTCAGCTTTGAGGGTGTCTAAGTCAAATAATGGGTTGCTCATGTCGTCCAAATACTATTTGAAAATAGCGACTTTAGCCGAAATGCAAGAAACTGGCAAATGTAGCGCAGAAATTTCAAGTCGTTTAATTCCGAAGAAAGGCTTGCGTAAACCGCCACGTACAACATGGTCAAAGTCTTTTTACTGTTTTAGTCGTGAATGGCTGTTTTCGCTGATAAAATAGTCCTATTTTCAAACGCCATATCAGCGTCGGGTTCTCGCTTCCCTTCGTTTAGCGCCATGAAGATGCCAAATCACTAGGAGTTCACATGTCCGACATTGAAATCGCACAACTTGCCAAAATGGAACCGATCATTAGCCTAGCCAAAGACAAGCTAGGCATTGATGCGGAACATCTTGACCCTTATGGCCGTTACAAGGCCAAATTGTCATTGGAGTTTATCGAAGGTCTGAAGGACAGGCCCGACGGTAAA
The DNA here is from genome assembly GCA_903930145.1 of uncultured Methylococcaceae bacterium. Lineage (GTDB taxonomy): Bacteria > Pseudomonadota > Gammaproteobacteria > Methylococcales > Methylococcaceae > Methylumidiphilus. The sequence goes on along the minus strand of CAIYXP010000015.1, from coordinate 6,747 downwards.
CTGGTATTGGTGACAGCCATCAGCCCCACACCCGCCGGTGAGGGCAAAACCACGACCACCGTGGGTTTAGGTGATGCCCTTAACCGGCTGGGGCATAAAAGCATGATTTGCTTGCGCGAGCCCGCACTGGGTCCCTGCTTTGGAGTGAAGGGCGGGGCGGCCGGTGGTGGTTATTCCCAAGTCATGCCCATGGAGGACATCAACTTGCACTTCACCGGGGATTTCCATGCCATTGGCGTAGCCCATAATTTGTTGTCGGCGATGATCGACAACCACATCCATCAAGGCAATGAACTTAACTTGGATGTGCGTCGCTTGCATTGGAAGCGTGTCATCGACATGAATGACCGGGCCTTGCGTGAAATGGTCGTTGCCTTGGGCGGTGCCCCCAATGGTTTTCCCCGTCAAGACGGCTTTGACATCATTGCCGCTTCCGAGGTGATGGCAATCCTGTGCCTGTCCAACTCCATCAAAGAATTGCGTGAGCGGCTCGGCAATATCTTGGTGGGATACACCTTGGGTGATAATAAAGCCATTTTTGCCCGTGACCTGAAAGCCCACGGTGCGATGGCGGCCTTGTTGAAAGATGCACTATTGCCCAATTTGGTCCAGACCTTGGAGAATAACCCGGTGTTTGTCCACGGTGGACCGTTTGCCAATATTGCGCATGGTTGCAATACGGTTATTGCGACTAAAACAGCGTTGAAATTGGCTGACATTGTTGTCACCGAGGCAGGGTTTGGCGCGGATTTGGGGGCGGAGAAATTCATCGACATCAAATGTCGCAAAGCCGGCATCCAACCCGATGTAGTGGTGCTGGTCGCCACGGTGAGGGCGTTAAAATCCCATGGTGGGGTGGAGGTGAAAGATCTGGGTGTGGAAAATCTGGAAGCTTTGGAGCGTGGCTTTGTCAATTTAGAACGACATTTGACCAATATCCAGCAACAATTTGGTTTGCCTTGCGTGGTGGGCATCAATCATTTTGTATCCGACACGCCCGCCGAGGTCGATTTGCTGAAACAGAAGGTCGAGGCGCTCGGTTCCAAAGCGATTGTTTGCACCCATTGGGCTGAAGGCGGCAAAGGGGCTGAAAACCTGGCCCATGAAGTGCTATCGATATTGGACAAAGGCGAGACGGGTTTTCGATTCCTCTATGATGAACATGCCCCGTTATGGGACAAAATCAAAGCCATCGCCACTAAAATCTACGGCGCTGCCGACATTACCGCCGACATCAAGGCGCGTAGGCAGTTGGCGGAACTCAGCGAGGAATACAGCCATTTTCCAGTGTGCATTGCCAAGACGCAAACCTCCTTCTCTCACGACCCCACGCTCAAAGGTGCGCCGACCGGCCACATTTTACCCATACGTGAAGTCCGCCCGGCCCATGGCGCGGAGTTTGTTGTGGTGATTTGTGGCAGCATTATGACCATGCCGGGTTTGCCTAAAAACCCTGCGGCGGAACGCATCGATGTTGACGAGATGGGGAAGATTAGCGGGTTGTTCTAATTATTTGCGAGGTCGTCATAATGAAATATACCGTTGTTTTCCATCGTAATGAGGATGGAATTTCTGTTTCTGTTCCCGGCTTGCCGGGTTGCTGGTCGGAAGGGGACACCGAGGAAGAAGCCTTGCGTAATATTCAGGATGCGATTCAGGATTATCTCGCTGGGATACAAGACCTTAGTGCAGAACTCGAAACCTATGAAATTGACATTGCGGCTTGATTATGTCCAAAATTCCCGGCATCAACCATCTCGACGCGGTACGCGCACTCGAAAAGGCAGGGTTTCGGGTAATCAGGCAAGGCAAGCATATAGTCATGAGTAACGGTGAAAGAATGTTGACAATTCCCCGTCACAATCCAATTAAGGCATTTACGATGGGTGGCATTGTTAAGGATGCGGGGCTTTCCGCCATACAATTCAATGCGTTGCTTTGAATTGCCAATCAAGCGATTATTTTAATGTGGGCTAGGTGCTGCGCATGGTTAGTATCTCCCGTTTATATTCCAGCATCTGGAAAATCACTGCCGTGACAGATTTTATATTTACACGAAACACCCGCTCAGAATGGGCTTTTTCTGGACTACAAGTGATTGATAACTTATGCCCCGCATCGCCCTAGGCTTGGAATATGACGGCTCGGCATTTGTCGGTTGGCAGTGGCAACTTAATCAGCGCAATGTGCAGGCTTGCGTCGAGGAGGCGTTAAGCCAAGTCGCGGCGGAGCCAATCACGGTTCATTGCGCGGGACGCACCGACGCCGGGGTTCATGCCTTGGAACAAGTGGTTCATTTCGACACCTGCGTCCAACGGGAAAGCAGGGCATGGCTACTCGGTGGCAATGCCAATTTGCCCGATGATGTGCGGGTATTGTGGGCAAGGGAGGTGGATCAGAGTTTCCATGCCCGTTTTAGTGCCATCGCCCGCTATTATCGTTATGTCATCCTCAACCGTCCGATGAAATCCGCCTTGTTTCGCAAGCAAGTCACTTGGTGTTTCAATCCTTTGGATGAGATTAAAATGCAGGGAGCGGCCAATCATTTGGTTGGCGATCATGATTTCACTTCCTTCCGTGCCCAAGGTTGCCAGTCGCTGAGTCCGCGCAGGATTATGCATTTTATCCGAGTGAGCAGGGAACATGACAGGGTCATCATCGAATTGTCAGCCAATGCTTTTCTCCATCACATGGTGCGCAATATCGCCGGGGTGTTGATGGAGATTGGTAGCGGCAAGCGGGAACCGGACTGGACTGGGGAATTGTTGGCTGTGCGTGATCGCAAGCAGGGCGGTGTCACTGCCCCTTCGGATGGTTTGTATCTAGGCGGGGTATATTATCCGCCTACATTCGGGCTTCCCAAAGACCCCATATTCGATTTGTTGCCCCCCAATGCCGCCCGGTATGACCACAAGGAAGGTGAGAGGGATTAGGTAGTCAGGTCGGCTCGGTTTAAAAACCGAGCCGGTCTTTTGAAAAATCAATCCAAATACTTATCCGTCACCGCGCCTTCCGAGGCCGAGCAGACCAATTTGGCGTATTTTGCCAATACTCCGTGGGTATAGCGACGTTTGGGTTGTTGCCAAGCTGCCAATCGCCGACTGATTTCTTCTGGTTCGACATGCAAGCTTAGCTCGTGGGATTCGGCATCAATGGTGATCTTGTCGCCATTTTCGACGACTGCCAAAGGTCCGCCGACATAGGCTTCCGGGGTGATGTGTCCGACCACGAACCCATGGGTTCCGCCGGAAAAGCGACCGTCGGTGATTAATGCGACTTCCTGCCCCAAGCCCTTGCCCATCACCGCAGAGGTGGGGGAGAGCATCTCCCTCATGCCAGGTCCGCCTTTTGGCCCCTCAAAGCGGATGACGATGACATCGCCCTTCACCACAGTGCCGTCAAGTATCGCTTTCAAGGCCATTTCCTCGCATTCAAACACCCGAGCAGTACCCGTGAATTGCAAGCCTTCCTTGCCGGTTATTTTGGCGACCGCACCTTCAGGGGCGAGGTTGCCACGCAAAATGACCAAATGGCTATCTTTTTTGATGGGCTGGTCCAAGGGTTTGATGATGGATTGGCCTACCGGATAATCCGGGGCTTTGGCTAAGTTTTCCGCCATGGTATGGCCTGTGACAGTCAGGCAGTCGCCATGCAACAGCCCGGCTTTGAGCAATTCTTTCATCAACGGTTGAATGCCGCCGATTTCAACCAATTCCGCCATTGTGTATTTGCCGCTAGGCTTGAGGTCGGCCAGCATCGGCACATGCTGTCCGACGCGGGTGAAGTCGTCTATGCTCAAATCGACATTGGAGGCATAGGCCATGGCGAGCAAATGTAGCACCGCATTTGTGGAACCGCCTAGGGCGATAACGACCGTGATGGCGTTCTCAAACGCCTTCTTGGTCATGATGTCGCTGGGTTTGATGCCTAGCTCCAGCAATTTAACCACTTGTTCGCCTGCGCGTTCACAATCCAATGTCTTGTCTTGGGAAATGGCGGCTTGTGCGGAACTGCCGGGTAGGCTCATGCCCAACGCCTCAATGGCTGAAGCCATCGTGTTGGCCGTGTACATGCCACCACAAGAACCAGCCCCGGGAATGGCCTTGGATTCGATGGCCTTGAGTTCGGCATCATCTATCTTGCCATTGGCCCTTGCACCGACGGCTTCGAACACGGAAACGACATCCAGCTTCTTGTCGTTATGGCAGCCGGGAAGGATCGTGCCGCCATAAACGAACACTGCCGGCCGGTTGAGCCGGGCAATGGCAATCATGCACCCGGGCATGTTCTTGTCGCAGCCGCCGATGGCAACCAACCCGTCGAAACCTTGGCAACCGACCACGGTTTCTATCGAGTCGGCGATGACTTCCCGTGACACCAGCGAGTATTTCATTCCCTCAGTTCCCATCGAAATGCCGTCGGAGATGGTGATGGTGTTGAACACCACGGCTTTGCCGCCATGCCCGTCCACCCCTCTTGCCGCATCGTCGGCTAGCCGGTTGATGTGCATATTACAGGGCGTGACCATGCTCCATGTCGAGGCGATGCCGATTTGCGGCTTTTTAAAGTCAGCGTCAGTGAAGCCCACAGGGTAGAGCATGGCACGGCTAGGGGCACGTTCCATGCCGTCTACGACGAGGGAGGAAAATTGGCGGGTTTTGTTGGTCATATAATAATATCCTTCAGTATACTAAATTATTTGAATATAAGTTTTTTCCAAACAACCATTATTAAATCTAATAATGGTTGAAGCCTATAACTAGCAAAAAACTAATTATTGATACTGCGGCCTAACAAACTCATTAGGCTATGCCTCAGAGATGTTTGCAACTTAGTCCGGCCCGCAATAGTATTTTCATAACATATGGTGCGATGAGAACCTACATCAAACGGAAGGGACGTGCCTTTTGTCGCCATGAGCAATGTTGGCTTTCCAAAAGCATGGGCCAGTCCAAGTTCATAATAGACATTTGCATTCTTCTCTGAAATTTCCGCAAGGACTATTGTAGACTCAGATAAATTGTTGATAATGTCGTTAATGATGATGCCTGGACCATAAATATCATCAATACGAAGCGGTTCGAAACCAATTTCCTTGACCAAAGGCTCAACAGCATCTCTATAGACTTCGTTATAGGGTTCAGAGAATTGCATGGCGACAAAAGCTTTGGGGCGAGCCGAGACAACTCTGACATTACTGAAAGAAGCATGAGTCCTTCTATGACAAAACAAGCCAACGCTAGTACCTGTTTGCCTTGGTAGATTTTGGTAACTTATCACCTTGACCGAATCGACATAAACATCAACTTTCTGCCCCTCAAGCACGATCTTGAAATGATAAATGCGATTTGGTTCAATATTTGATCTGCTGCCAACACCTACAAGCCGAGTGAGTTGGAATTTTTTTCCTTCACTTAGCTCATATGCATCATCCCAAACGCCTACTCCTGCACCATAATATAGCTCATGTCCGTTAGCCCTGAAAACAATCATTGCACCTCCTTGCAGAATGTCGCCTCCCAACGAAATCTCAGCTTCAATTTCCCCGTCTTCCAAATCATATCCAAACAATGCAAAACCATGATTATCGTCTTCAAGGGAACTGGAGCAAATTATTTTATCTTGTTCCCGTATCCATTTACCATATAGCGGAAGATACTCAGTCAATGTTTGCATGATTATTTTCTATTAATAATTATTTGTCTGATTGAAATTCCTAAAACGTTTCCCAATTGTTCTTTTTGCGCCAACTCAAACGAGGTAGCACTACGCCGAGCGCGATGCCAGCCAACAGTACCCCAGCACCTATCATGAACCAGTTTTGTTTACCGTTGGTGTCCATGGCGTATTTTTCACGCTTGAGCATTTCAACTTCGCTGACTAAGGATCGTTTGTCTTCGGTCAGTTTGTCGCGCTCAATTTGTATTTGCAATGCGTTGGCGGATGCTTGGCGTATGGTGATGATTTCGCTGTTCAAGCGGGCGTTTTCGGCGGTCAATTCCTCAACCGTCTTAGGTTTTGTTCCACTCGCCAATCCTTGTGGGTTGGCTTGCTGTGTTTCCGCTTTCTGCCCGGTGGAATTTGGGGTTTTAGTTAGGTAACGGGTTTCCACCCAACCCACTTCGCCAGTTTCTGCCATGACTTTGGTGAATCCACTCTTCTCGGCACTGCCTTTGACAATGAAAAGTTCAGTGCCTACTTGCAAAGGTTTGAGTGGTTTATGTTTTTTGCCTGGTCCGGCACGCATTTGCACGGTAACACTATCGGTCTGGTCAGCTTTCTCGACAATCCATACAGAGGTGTTTGCGACTGCTTCGACACAGACGGACAATAAAACGGCACACAGGAATTTATTCAAGCGGATACCCTTCAACACAGTGTGAGTTCCATCAATTCTACCAGAATCGCCAATGTTCGTGACCGGGCAATTTGTGGATGAAAAATAAATGCCTATGCGGGGGTCATCAGAAATTCCAACAATGCTTTCTGGGCATGAAGACGGTTTTCGGCTTCATCCCAGATGACGCTTTGCAAACCATCAATGACATCGGCTGAAACTTCCTCACCACGATGGGCGGGAAGGCAATGCATGAACAAAGCCTCTGGCGCTGCCGCTGCCATCAGTTTGGAATCGACTTGATAATTGGCAAAGGCTTTGGCACGCAGCGCCTGTTCTTCTTCTTGGCCCATGCTGGCCCAAACATCGGTGACCACCATGTTGGCACCCTCGACGGCTTCTTTGGGGTC
>CAIYXP010000014.1 GCA_903930145.1 uncultured Methylococcaceae bacterium | reverse complement strand
TGTGCTTGTATATAATCGAATAAGCAGCGTTCAAAACTAGCCCAGAAAGCCAGAACAAAATAATCATCCGTATTTTTTCTGCATTTCTCAATTTTCAGAAAAGCTTTATCTCGTGGTGTTTCCATGAAATCAGTGCCTTGAATAGAAGAAATGTCATTATTTTTAACGCTACGTTGCGCGATTCGCAAGCAGTCTTCAGCTACCAAATAGTTTTCCCAAAGCGTATCAAGCACAACATTTGAATTCATAATCTGATATGTCCCTTAGAATATCAATAAAGAGTTCTTCGTCAATTTTATGACCTTTTCTGCTTACTCTATTTTCAATCCAATACCAATCTGACTCATCAATTCCTTTATAAAAATAATGTGTTCGAGTTATGGTAGGTTTATTATTCATATCATATTCTGTTCGCTCCATGCTAGGGCCACCTTTCTTGAGATAGAGTATGGTTATACTGTCAAATGCTCCATTAATATCGATCCTACCAAAAGCACCGAGAATAAAAGCGGCGATGGGAATTATTTCAGCTATTTTTTCACCTTGTTCTGACTGAAGGATAAGCTTGTCAATTGAATAAGTTCCGCAGGTCTCTTCAGTGATGCTGATTGTGGATGATTTCCAGTCTAATTGAAGATTATTGGACCACTTTTTAATCTTAGAAAACAGAATGCCAGTTTCTTGAATAAAGAAATCACGATATTCTTTTGCAGATTCTTTCATAAGTTTACTCATTTAATCATTTTGCAATTTGATTCCGATAGATCAAACCCCAGCGTATCCAATTCATTTTTCTGGTGCAAGAACCCCTCAATCGGAGCGACTGCCACTAGCGAACGGTCGGTCGTCAACAAGATCGGCTGGCGCAATTGATGGTCCCAAGGCCGAAACGACAGTGGGACACCCTTGAAGCCAGCCAGAGCAAACTCTCCGCTTAGCATAAACCCCTTTATTTTATCAAAATCAGTGGATTTTACCCGTGAGGCCGATTCGCCTATGGATCGGACGGCCAACCACGCGGCATAGTCCTGTTCCGTCATCCATCGTTTGGCTAATTCACGAAAACGCTTTTGCAATTGTAAAGCCCCCCATGACTCGTGGGTAAAATGCCAAGCGGTTGATACCAATCCCTGCGTACCGGCAACCAGTCGTGGTTGCCAAGTTCGATAAGACAGCAAATCACCAAACAGACCAGACTCATCTGCGACCACCAACACATCATAATCAAACCCCTGCGTGAAGACGGGAATTTCGGATTCAGGGGTGCGGCGATCATCAATGCTGAATTGCCATGGTTTTTCGGCGACAATTTTCAGTCCGTAGCGTTGAGCCGAGCGTTTGACAGCGTTGGCATACAATTTGTCAGTTTCATCAGGCCCGATGACTAAAAAGATTTTCTGCCAGCGTTTTTTGTTTAAATATTGCATCAACGCGTCAGTCCTCATCGCCCGACTTGGGAGAAGGTGGATTAGGTTGGCGGAACAATCCTCTTGTCGCAAACGATCGTCGCTACTCCCCACTTGATATATTAAAACATTTACGGCTTCAGGTAATTTCGCCAGTGAAGCGGTGATTGTTGAATTCAGATTGACAATGATGTGTCGATTTCCTTCCGCAACCAACTGTTTGAATGCGGCTATTGCATCGCCATCTGAAGCTAGCTGGGTTTCTTTAAGCTGATAGCTCTGGCCAGTGAATCGTCCAGTGGTGTTGTTGTCATTGATTCCAAGCAAGGCGCCTTGCAGACCATCATCCTCAGGTTTGGACAAGAAATAAGGCAAAATGGGCGGATTGATCTGATCTTGTCCGATATAAGCAATAGTTAATTTCTCGCTATTGCTTTGGTTTGGTTTGGGCGATTCAACATGGGGTGGGGTTTCAATTTTTGCCGATTTTTTGGGGTTTGCATGAATGCTGATTGCATGCATGAGGCAAAGTAGGCCGATTAAAAGTGTCTTGTGGACAGTTTTCATGATGAGTCGGTTGTTCGTAAAGTGAAATAGTTGAAATTTGGAGGGTGTGTACCGAGACTGTTCCTGTCTTTCACCAGCCCTTAGCCGGTTAAGGTCATAAAGCATACTCGATTGTGTCCGTATACGGTGGTAATGAAATGCATTGTTAACGCATAAATACCAAGTAAAAACCCATGGAATTGTTTGTTGATTTACTTAAGTATATGATATTTATTGAATAAATATAAGCGTTCCTTCGCAAAAAAAAATATTTGCGTCAAAAGCTGGACAGTAATTTTTTTTGCTTTAGACTTTCGGGCAGTTTCACGGATGAAGCTCGATTGTAGAGTCGTCAAAGAGGAGGAGAGTTCGCGTAGGCGTCAACAACAACATCAACAATAAAGCTACGCGTTTTGCATCGACTGTTCTTCAGTCTGATACAATGACTATTAATAATAAAAATAATTGCCCGCCTTGAGCGGGCATTTTTATGTCTTGCTTAGGAAAAAAAGCGGCCATTTAGGCCGCCAAGGAGGAGGAGATCATTGGAGCGAACCTTCTGACTTGGGGCAGTAGGCCCCGCTAGGTTCACTTCAGTCACCATCACTATCGCATACGAAAGCCTCAAAATAAATTAATGATTTCTTATGAACAGGATATGGCTAAGCTTATTTTAAAGGGGGTTGAGAGTCGGTT
>CAIYXP010000013.1 GCA_903930145.1 uncultured Methylococcaceae bacterium | reverse complement strand
CCGATAGATATTGTTTTCTAAGAAACTTCAATTTTATCACTTTGGGCAGGTTATTTCCCCTCCATTGGCACTCGCCGCCGCTAATTCAGCTTGCTTTAATGAATTTTGCAAGTTCCTCCAATGATATGGGATAGCGTATTTGAAATATGTCTGTCGACTTTCCTTTTGGTAGGTTCGCATTCCTTAAAAAAAAACACCCGCTTTGAAGATAGATATCTTCAAGTAATAAGGAAAATTGATGTATCTAGTTGTCGCTGACTAGGTCACTTGATTTGATGCTGTGTATTGAGGTTTGCTTATACGCTGGACTTATTCACGTGGCTTGCATAAGAATAATAATTAAAGAATAAAAATAAAGGATAAAAGGATAAGATCAAAAACAATGAAAAATTAAAAATAAAAATCAACAACTTGAAAATATATCCCGCAGCTTAATCCTACAATAAAACCACAACGTTTCCATACCTGCAGCTTAATCCTACAACGAAATGCCCGACCCGCAGCTTAATCCTACAACGAAATGCCCGACCCGCAGCTTAATCCTTTAAGGAAGTGGCTCAACTGCAGCTTAATCCTACAATGAGGGTCCCTTGATCTGTGGATAACTTGGGCTAAAAATGTTGCCGCAGCTTAATCCTCTAACAAAATGATATGACTCGCAGCTTAATCCTACAAGACCCGCAGCTAAAACCTATAACACTTATAGGTTTAAAGGATATTTCTTGCACAATGCTGCCGCTGTCACGTTGGCCTGCCGCTTGTTGGCTGCTTTGGCTTCTCCTATAAATGCAAGCGAAGGTGTCAGATAGTAGATGGCATCAAGAATTTTTCCGCGAGGCCCAAGTGTTTCCTTCTTTTTCCAACTACCCAGTACGTTCCTTGCCTTGAGTTCGTTCAAAGCGTCTTCGATATCCCCATAGTTGTTGCGCTCCTGTTTCTGCTTCAGTAAACCGCTGTCTCGCTTGATCGTTTTATAGTAAATGGCGAATGGTGGTGCCATTAGGCCTGCTTGAGTGAACTTCATACACAAATATTTGTGAAGCCATCGGGCAAGCTGGGTGGAGAGGCTCATCATCAATTCATAGTTAAACTGACGATAAGCAAGTGCGGCAATGCCTAGCGTGATGAACGGGTGAAAGTGTACAATCCATTTCGCATCGGAATCGACATTTAATTGCTTCTTGCCGACGCTCGTGAGTAAGGGAAGGTATGGTGACGACATGCGGCCTTCCTCGCCATTCCCTTCGGCAAAGATGTCAATGAAGCTGAAGTGAAGGATGTACAGGCTCTGAACGATCTCCTGATAGGAGAAGGTGTGACCCCGCGCCTTTAGCTCCATCATTAATTCATTGAGCGAAAATGTGACGCCACTGGCTTCGTTCGGCGGCTGAAGAATGAAGCCGTAACGCTGTTGCGATGCCAACTTTCGCAACGCATCCTCAACCAGTTCCTCGCGATTACTTGGATAATAATCGACAGATTTTGGGCTTCCATTTTCGTTAAGCAGTGGCTTCCCCTGCTCATTCAAGGCATTTAGCTTTGCCGGGCGGATTTCGGCTCGAAACATAGTGCCGCGATAGTTGAACGTGAGCGGATAAATTGGCAATGTATCGGTTTTTGGGTCGCGAAGGGAGTTCTGCTGGCGGCGCGTTACCGAGAAACGCGGTACGCTGTCCCACAACTCAATTGTGTTGGAAAGTTTCTTCCGTTCGTCCTCTGTGTTGCAAAGAAAGGTTTGAAACAGCCCTAGTTGTTTGTTGTTCAAATCAGCTTCATCCGGCGGAGCTGATTTGGCTGAAGTACTACCAATTCTTGGGTATAAGGCATTAATCTTCTTATTCATACCTTTCTCTGTTTTAGATGGGGCAGTGATATCTTGCGGCACAATGTGCGCGCTTGTAGCTTCCGATGATGTGCCACTCGTCTGGGCCAGATCAGTCACGCCCTCGCAGAAATTCGGAAGCGTTTGCTCCGGATCATGGCTAACGTCACCTTGCTTCGTCTGCTGTTTGGTGGAGATTTGTTTGTTATTCATGTTTGATTGATAAGTATCACAACGGCTACTGTATATTCTAAACATACAACCGACTTTTTGCTGCCCAGTATACATTTTTTCAGTACTACTCCCGTTTCACTCCAATTAGCGACTTACGTAAAGTAGTCTCATCTAATTGTTATTTAATGATATATTGGTCTTACAAACAAGCTGATTTTAGAGTGAGAACCTCGTTGTCATTGGAAAATGGAAATAAAATAAGGAGAAGTTCAACCCAAATCACATTTCCTGTATCCGCCGGGTGTTTTCAACGTCAATGAAGACACAAAAGTATTCTTTTCTTGGTGAGTAACTTTGATGCTGTTGTCCATGAGAGCATTTTTTGTCGATCTACTAATAACAAAAAGAAAACATTTGTTGACAAATGTAAACACTAGTTTTTCTTGTGTTTTTCCTTTAGAGCTTCCCACGCCATTTCAAAAACCTCCCCAACCATCAACCCGTGGTCATCCACAAATTGATAGAGTTCATCAAGGACTTCGGGTTTGGCACGGCAAGTAAACTGGCCTGTGCGACCAGACTTCCGGTATCGTGGCTTACGGCGAACGCTAGATGGTTTCGTTTCGCCTGCCATATCCATAGCAGGTTCCCGGCTTGTAAAATTTACGGCCTCAGCAACCTCCGCAACCTTTTCTGCCGCCGGACCTCCTTGCGCCATGCCTTCTTTTGGATTAAAAGCCCTCGCCTTCTCGGTGAGGTCTGGTACGCCCTCAAATATGCTTCGTCTGGTATTCATTTACGCAACCTCCGCAGGTTGTGTTGTTAACCCCGTTTCGTTTTGGCTGGTGTTGCCATAGATGCCGATAAGGCGATCTAACGCTTCCGAGGCAAAACTCCTGGCGTTGGCTATCCCTGCTTCGATGGAAGACACCTGCTTGGGATCGAGGGTATAGAGTGTCCCGCCGAAGGAGAAAATGGCCCTAAAGGCATCGCGTTCATATATTTCCACATTAAACACAGGAAAACCAGCTTCATTTATTTGAGATTGCACATCTTTAAGCGTTCGTGGCCGGATCGCAGCATTTGTGCGGGTAAAAAGAATGGCAAAGGGAATTTGTTTGTTAAACGCCTTCTCCTGTTGCTTGACAAGAGCCACTCCTTTTGCAGCTTCCTTGGCATCAAGCTGTGACCCTTGAACGGGCAAAATCACCAGATCGGCCCTGCTGATAGCGTAAGCAACCATCATTGACGCGGAACCTTCTAGATCGATAATCAAGTAAGTGCTTTTTCGTTCCTCCACCTCAATCAAGTCAATGATGTTTTTTTCAGTCACGTTAGAAATAACTTTAAGTGTTTCGGGAACCCTTCCGTGAGCAGCCCAATCCGACACCGGCTTATTGGGGTCAGCGTCGATGATGGTAACTGTTTTTCCTGTAGCAGAAAGCTCAGTAGCTAAAAGAACGGCGGATGTGGATTTGCCTACGCCCCCTTTTGAACTAGCGAAAACTATTGTTGGCATAACGACCTCACAGTGTTGTTGTAAGTTTTGAAAGCGCTAAATTTGTTAACAGTAGACCTACAATATACATATGAAAACAGGATGTCTACAGTATACATCTAAACAACTGTAGATCAACTGAATTCATATGTTAACAAATAGAGCTACTAATAAATTTTTCATATTTTTCAGTAAATTGTTAAAAATTAATTAAACTGTATTTATAGATCAACAATAAGTCTACAGTATGTCTACTGTTTGTCAACAGTAGATCGATGATAAGCCTACAGTAAGTCTACAGTTTGCCAATGGTAGATCCGCCCCATATTAAAAGCAGTCGGCCCCTCTTTTGATATGATAGTCCAGTCAATTCCAACGTTAGAGAGGTTCACCCGCTGGGTGAGGCAAAAAGAAAGAACAAATTGGCCCTTAAATCGGTTTCCATGGCGTTTGCCGAGATGTCGATCTGTGTGGAAACGCCCGACGGAAAATTCCAAGTCTGTTGGAACGACGGGACTTCGGTGACCAATACTTTTGAATTAAGCCTCTGCTATTTGTTTGGCCCTATCGACTTGCCATTTGTTGATGGGTTTCTTTGATACGCGGGGCTGTGATGGCCTTGGTGTTTGGGGCCGGTAGTAGCGCACACGGGCAATCTCGTCCAGCAACTCGGTGATATCATGAGAACCAGTTCTGGGCTCGGGGTGCCAGGATGAAGGCTTCCTGTGCCAGCGTTATCATGGCATGCTTGAACTGTGGTTCGGTCTTGGCTGGATGGTCCGGGTCGGTCACCAGGGCCATAGATAAATGACAGTTCTCTTAGCTGGCTGCGGAGGAATTGGGGCCGTTGACCCAAAAACAGCAGGGCCTTGTGCGCCAACTGCATTAAATTGACAGACCTAATGGATTAGGTCATAACGGCTTTGCATCTTGTTTGGAGATTGAAGCTACGCCGCGTTATGTCGTCCGCCTGACGGAAGCCGAGCATCAATAGTTTGAAGGAGTACTTGCCAAGGGTATCCATCCGGCATCCACGGCTGGGCTTACAACCCCAATCAGCATTCTAATTTCTTATCCTTTGTTTCACAGTTGCAACTTTATTCGACCATGGACACCTACCACATAAACCGATTCGAGCAAGTCTTCCGCCCCTTGGAGCATATGGCGGCGGTCGGATGGCTCTATCCCGAAGCCT
>CAIYXP010000012.1 GCA_903930145.1 uncultured Methylococcaceae bacterium | reverse complement strand
GTTGATGAACGCCTGATAAAGGCTGAAATTGACGAGGAATGGTCAATAGGTGATTACGTCCTTAGTGGTGGTGAATTGGCAGCATTAGTTGTTTTTGATGCTGTCGTTCGTTTGTTGCCCGGAGTTTTAGGGCATGAGGAGTCCGCCATCCAAGATTCGTACATGGATGGTTTATTGGATTGTCCGCATTACACCCGCCCAGAAGAAGTGGACGGAATAAGGATTCCTGAAATCCTACAAAGCGGCAATCATGAAGCCATACGCCGTTGGCGATTGAAGCAATCGCTAGGAAGGACGTGGCTTCGAAGACCCGATTTGCTTGCCACCCGTCAATTAGACGTGGAGCAAAGAAAATTGTTGGAAGAATTTAAAAACGAAATTGAATAGCAGATAATTGCAAAGGGGAACTGTCCATGACGAACTTTATCATCCAACAGCTCGAAAATGAGTGGATGAGTAAAAAAACCATTCCTGCCTTTTCACCGGGTGACACTGTGGTCGTCCAAGTAAAGGTTAAGGAAGGTAGCCGCGAGCGTTTACAAGCCTATGAAGGTGTAGTCATTGCTAAACGTAACCGTGGGTATCACTCAGCATTCACCGTTCGCAAAGTTTCCCACGGCGAAGGTGTGGAGCGCGTGTTCCAGACCTATAGTCCGCAAATCCAAGATATCGTCGTTAAGCGCCGTGGCGCTGTGCGGCGTGCCAAGCTTTACTACTTGCGGAATTTGACTGGGAAGGCTGCACGTATCAAGGAAAAAATTTAAACCGCAGATTCGGTTTGAAGAACAATAAACCAAACGGGTGGCTTTTTAGCCGCCCGTTTGCGTTTTAACAGGGTGTTTTCACCCAATCAGCATTATGTGGTCGTTTGAATTCGCCCCAAAAAAATTTGTATAGTCATGATCCAAAGCATATTTCATGCGGGATTCAGTATTATTAAGGCGTTGGATGAGAATTCGCTGTACTTCATCAGATTGAGGCTTTGTGAACATCCCTGAGCTTGAGCCCGGTCTTGTTTTGATCAAAGCCTTTCAAGATAGCCTATGGTTAGAAGACGGGCTTAGCGATAACACACAAAAAGCCTATGCCAGCGACTTGGCGTTGTTTGCTCTTTGGCTCAAGGTAACAAATCAAAAAAATCTGGAAGAACTTGACTGTGGTGACATTGAGGCTTATTTGGCTTTAAAGTATCGCCAGAATGCCAGCAGCCGCAGCAGTGCTAGGCTGGTTTCCAGTCTACGTAAGTTTTCCCTGTGGTTGTTCCGACAGGGGAAGATTCAGCATGATCCCTGCGCCACCATCCAATCCCCCCATTTGGGCAAGCCTTTGCCCCATACCCTGACTGAAGCCGAAGTCATCAACTTGCTTGCTGCCCCGGAAGTCAATCAGCCCCTTGGTCAGCGTGACCGAGCCATGTTGGAATTGCTCTATGCCACCGGGTTGAGGGTTACGGAACTGGTGAGTCTGCGTTTGGAACAGGTTAATTTGCAGCAAGGTGCGGTCCGGGTAACGGGTAAAGGCAGCAAGGTAAGATTGGTTCCCATTGGCGAACAAGCAGAAAGTTGGCTGGAAACCTATCTTCGAGATAGTCGGCGAGTGATTCTGGGGTTTCGCCAGAGTGACGACCTATTCGTGACTGATCGCGGTTCGGCAATGACCCGGCAAGCTTTTTGGCATCTGATCAAGCGTTACGCGGCAAAGGCCGATATTCACAAGGCTCTGTCCCCGCACACATTGCGCCATGCCTTCGCAACTCATTTGCTAAACCACGGGGCTGACCTTCGCGTTGTGCAGATGTTGCTAGGCCATAGTGATTTATCCAGCACTCAAATATATACTCACATTGCGCAGGAGCGCCTCAAGGAACTGCATAAACGCTGTCATCCAAGGGGATAATATTTAGTGGTTAGTGGTTAGTGGTTAGTGGTTAGTGGTTAGTGGTTAGTGGCTGGGTAGCAAAATTGGCTATTCATAAATTCACTCACTTTTGAGCAAGTCTAATGAGCAACAAAATTCATCAAACAGCAGTTATCGACTCCAACGCCATTCTCGGCAAGGGAATCATTGTCGGGCCGTTCGCCGTCATCGAAGATCGTGTAGAAATTGGCGATGGATGCCAGCTTGGCGCTCATGCCATTATCCAGCCGGGGGTACGAATGGGGAAGGGTAACGTCGTCCACCCTAAGGCGGTTCTCGGAGGCTTGCCACAAGACTTGGGCTTCGACCCAAGCACAGAGACATGGCTGGATATAGGTGAAGAAAATGTTTTCCGCGAAGGAGTGACCGTCAACCGGGCCACCAAGCCTGGGGGTTCGACGAAGATAGGCGACGGTTGCTACTTGATGAATAACGCACACCTTGGGCATGACTGCCAAATGGGGGATCGCAATATCCTTGCAAGCAATGTTGCCTTAGGGGGTCATGTCATCGTGGGTGATCGGGTGTTTTTTGGCGGCGGTGCTGTGGTTCATCAATTTTGTCGGATCGGCAGTTATGCGATGTTGCAAGGTTTGGCCGGCATCAATAAGGACATACTGCCATTCATGATGGTGGGAGGCCGTCCCGGACAGCATTATCGCCTTAACCTAGTCGGAATGCGTCGAGCAGGCATTGATGGGGAACGATTAAAGCAAGTGTCTAGGGCCATGCGTCGTCTACGAGACAAAATCCCCCTAGACGATTTGCCATCGACACCTGAACTAGATTATCTTAGGGCTTGGTTATCTGCTGAGTCCAAGCGTGGAGTGTCAGGATTTTTTGAGTTGACAGGGGATTAATATTGTTTAACTGTGTGTCCTTAGCAGTGGTTTAGTTGAAATGGCTGTATTACAGATATCAGATCAAGACCTGACGTTCTATTCGTCGTGGGCATCTATTATTTCATTGTTCATATCTATCGTATCTTTGTGGTTTGTCAGAAGCATAAGAGCGAATATTATTAAGTTCAGGAGGAAGCAGCGTGTTCATCAAATCATTCACGAGATTCATACGATTCCTGACGATGCAATACCTCTCAGCAAGGCTTCAAAGACAAAACTTGACTCACTAAAGAGAAACATTCCTGTTGGTTTCTTATCTAGGTTCACTAAAAGAGGACAAATTGCTATAGCGATACATAAACATATAACTGAGGAGGATTTATCTGGCTTGCGTGAAGCCATTCATGACTGGTCTTCTTATTCGGAGGAGCTATGAATAAATACGAGATATTATTTAATGAAATTCTGGAAGATACAAAAAATGGAAAATTAAAGTGGAAACAGGTGAGCAAGCGAGCAAATGCCGATGTTATTTTTAATCCAAATATAGTTTTTCGACAGTTCAAATCTCAATTAATCAGAGACCATACGGAATATGATTTGCTTATAGTTGAAAAAAAATACGATGACCCTGAATTTGATTTTGCATTTGAAAGGTATGAATTGGAATTGCTTATTTTAGAACAAGGTGAGTTAGTTACCTGTATGACTGAATCGGTTATCGAAAAAAAATCAATGATGAAGCTTGTGGATTTAGTCGAGACAAAGAGTGATAAGGCTAATAAGCTTTTCAGCAAGACAAAAACAAGTGAATTATTTGAGAAATTACAAGGTAGAAACTAGCTATGAATCCATTACGTTGCGCTGTCATAGGCGTTGGTTATCTCGGCAAATTTCATGCACAAAAATACGCTGCCCTGCCGGATTGTGAATTGGTCGCGGTGGTGGACAGCAATGCAGACAATGCCAAGGCCATCGCCGAACAAAACCAAACCCGCGCACTGACCGACTATCGGGAGTTGCTGGGGCAAGTGGATGCTGTCAGCATCGTCACTCCCACGACCCAGCATTTTAAAGTCGCCCGCGATTTTCTCAAGGCCGGTGCCCACGTGTTGGTGGAAAAGCCCATCACCGTCACCGTGGAGGAAGCCGACCAACTGATTCGCATCGCGGAAACGAACAACCTGCGACTGATGGTGGGGCATTTGGAGCGCTTCAATGCCGCCATACTTGGGTTAGACCTGACGCAAGACAAGCCATTATTTATAGAGTCGCATCGGCTTGCCCCATTCAATCCCCGGGCGAATGATGTCAGCGTGGTGCTGGATTTGATGATTCACGACATCGACATCATTTTGGACATAGTCGATTCCGAAGTGGAGCGCATCGATGCCAAGGGGGTCGTGGTGTTGACCAATGACACGGACATTGCCAACGCAAGAATTACCTTCAAAAGCGGCTGTGTCGCTAATGTGACTGCCAGCCGGGCCAGCTTAAAGGTTGAGCGCAAAATGCGGATGTTCATGCCCAATTGCTATGTTTCGGTGGATTTCCAAAACCGTGTGCTGGCCCGTTACCGTAAGGGCGAAAAGGAGATGTTCCCCGGTGTGCCGGAAATCGTCGGTGAAGAATCCACGTTTGAGAACGGTGATGCTTTAATGGAGGAGATCAAGCATTTTGTATCCTGCATCCAGCAAGCACGTGAACCGATTTGTTCGGGCAAAGCAGGGCGGCGGGCCTTGGCGACGGCGATTGAGATTACACGGTTGTTGCAATCCTGACCTATGACGATTTGGCACGACATTTCGATTAGAGGAAGAACTTTTACTGCACAGAAACCAATATAAAGTTTGCCAATCGTTCCTCAGGGTTAAGTATTTAGCGTCCAAAAGATACTAATTATTAAACTTGTTAATATGTCAATATAGCTGAGGTTACCCATGTCTGCCATACCAATTAAAAAAACTTTTACCGAAGAGGAGTATTTAGCCTTGGAAAGGAGTTCCATGGAAACTAAATGCGAATTTATCGACGGACAGATTTTTGCCATGGTCGGTGCGACCCGCGAACACAACTTAATTGGGGTCAATTTAACCCGTGAATTGAGTAATCAATTAAAGGGCAAACCGTGCGAAGCCTATGCAAACGATATGCGAGTGAAAGCGGCTAAAGCAAAGCGTTATCAGTACCCTGATATTGTCGTTGTGTGCGGCAAGCCAGAATTCGAGGATGAAAAATTCGATACACTACTGAACCCTACAGTTCTAGTTGAAATACTCTCCTCTTCCACTGAAGCTTATGATCGGGGTGATAAATTCTCTGGATACCGTAAAATCCCTTCCTTAAGTGAATATCTTTTGGTTTCTCAAGAAAAAGCGATGATTGAAAAGTACAGAT
>CAIYXP010000011.1 GCA_903930145.1 uncultured Methylococcaceae bacterium | reverse complement strand
TAGGTTCGTTTTTCTCCCATATATCACCTTCAGGAATTTCATCAATTCCAATAAAAAATGCTTGTAATTTATCCTTGCTGATTTTTATCCGTAAGAATCCTTTGTATTTCTGAATCCTCAAGGAACTAAATGCTTCGCTTGAATGTAAAAACAGTTTTTCGGGTTTTAAAAATGACGAAAATAAATTAAATGCTTCTGTTAAATAATCACTGAGTTTAATGAGGTTGAAGCCATCTTTTTTCATCTCCAGCAATTGATTTATCAAAATGAGCACTATTGGTAAAAATAGAATGCCCAGTGAAACCAGTGCATCCCAAGGATCATTAATCCACATATAGAATATTAAAACAGAAATGACAAGAGTAGCTACTAGGGATATTTTCCAAGTATTAGAGATGTATACTCTATATAAATTCAGAGAAACAAATAAATAACCTCCCATGATGAAAGAACCAACAAAATAACCCAAAAAAGCAACTAATAATCCTGAAACTATGAATGACCCAAAATTAATCGGCGATTGAATTGGATCTTTATCTAGGATAGACAAGACGATGTAATAAATCAAGAAAGCTGCAAACATATGGGTACAGCCATGTAGAAAGCCCAGTAGTCTCGCCAAAGGTTCTGAGTGCGGATTAAATTTCTTCGCAAAAAACATGAAACCAAAAATTATGAATAACCCAATCAATCCACTCAACGGCGACAATACAATTGACCAACTCCAAAGTTGCCATGCACAACTTAGATTGTCAAACCATCCAAAATCGTGATTCCAATGTATAGAAGATGTTGGCGTGGATGCGTAACATACAGCCTCAAATGGATTTGCTATATTAAACGTCATCTGTTTTACATTGCCAATGAGACTGGAAAAGTTAGTCCATACTAACAGGAAATAAGATATTGCAGTAATTAAACCAAACCACTTATTTTTTGGAAGAAATGACCAAAATTTATGTTCATTTTCTGAGTCCTGCTTAGATGGATAATCGTTATACTTTTTATATTTAAGTCCATAAATATTCTCAAAACTATAATAATTTTGTTCTGCATCATTGTAATGATTTATGCTTTCAAATGTTTCTGGCCCATGCGTAGGATGAAGGAACGCACCACCACTACCACAGGTTATAAGATGAGTTTGTGGTTGATTTGTCTCGTCGGATGGGTTAGAACTACTCACAATGGAGTGCTGTAAATTCAAGTCGTTATATGCAGTATAACGACGATAATGATGTTGATCACCTGCTAGTCGAATATCAATGGCATGTTTTGTCTTTTCCTCAATGAGTTGTTCAAGGTGTTCGTAGCGATAAAGCCAGTCCTTGCCTTTTCGTGCGCCCATGGCAGTTGTCCGCCATACGGGTTCTGGATATACTATGATTATTTTTGAATTCTCGTCAATTATTGATTTATTGTCTGCATTTTCTGTTTCTTTCTTTGATTCCTCAGTTTCACTATTGTTCGTGGATTCTCCAGCTTGAGTATTTTTCGAAGATGATTTATCGTTCTGGATGATACTTTTGAAATATTCAAATTGATAGACATCAATATCGCCACTCAAACCAAAATCAAGACCAAATAGCCACCAACCATACGGTAATTGTACTGCATGATAACTTTGCGTTTGCGGGCATTCCATGTCAAGGAAGGTTTCTCTTTTCTCGTTGGCAAACAAACAGGTGAAGCTGGATAAATTGTCATACCAATCATGATTCTGAGGAAACGCGATAACACCACGTTCCTTTTTTCTAAGCCGTTCCGTTTCGGAATCCTCATCCCAAAATGCGTTATCATAGATATCTCTTTCACTTTGAATAATTGGTAATGCATCATTGAGGATGTCATAGAATCTTGTCTTGTAGGCTTCTTCGTTAGCTACCGGATAAACCAAGTCGCCACCTAAGACTAATAGATCAGCCCTTGGCAGTCCATTTGTTATTAAGTCTTTATCCTTTTGAGCTAGATTAGGCCATGCTGTAGTGCCGATATTCGTTAGTGTACTACTAAAAATCTTCTCGGCAATGCTATAAGTTGCATTCCCACCATCACCCGTATCGGCAACAAAATCTAGCCAAAACCCCTCATCTTTATTATCATTCTTGGGTGGAAAGTCCTTGTTGGTAAATTGTTTATAGGTCACTACTTTTTCGAGTTGTTTGTTGTTCCATTCAGTATATGTTAGCCTTCTATCTGCATTTATTTGGAAGGTTTCTGATTCCGTCTCTCTTTGTGCGGTGTCCATCAACTGTGATGGATCATACCATTGAACAGGTTTTACCTCTGATGGTTTTTTTAGTTTTTTGTCTGACATTACAATTTCTCCTCAATTATTCAATAAACAGTTGGCGATTGTTTTTAAAAAGCAAAAAGCAGATCATTTAATTCTACGGTCTAGCGTACCGACTTGCGTTGCACCTACATTAGTGATCATTTTGATATATTGGTCAACGGATATTTTATCGGCCTTGTATAGTTTTTTGGCTTCAAGTAAATAAAAAAGTATTGCTTTTGACTTGTAATATTCTTTGATGATGTCAAATACCTTCTCCGCCACTTTATCGGAATGTTGACCTGTCGCGATAAGTGTGCCGACAGGATTACTATTCCCCTTGGCTTCGGATTCCCCTTTGGATTCCTCCGTTTTCTTCGGCTTTTCGGTTTGGGTCTCCGTTTTAGTGGTCATGCTGGAATTTGACGACGTTTGCACGATAACAGGCGATCTGGATGTGCGTGTCAGGCTCTCAATGCCTAACAAAGTGGTGCTGTAAACATCGAAAAACACCAAGATGTCGTAGTAATCATCTTCATCCAACAGACCATTCATGTAGGCTTCACAAGATCGGAACAAGGAATCCCTCAATAATTGCACCACTGGGGTTCTTTCTCCCAATTCTCCCACGGCTTGTGCGAATGCCCCGGATGCCTCCACGCCTTCGGTTCCAAACGTGCCCTTAAGTGTACCGCTGGCGGCCAAAGCCGTCATCGCGTCTGGGCTGGGTTCAGCGCAGACCACGCGGTTGTTCGGTGCAAAAGTAACCTTTCCGTCTTCGCTGATTTTGCGGACACCCTGATTGGTCACTAACAGCATCCTTTCATCTGCTTCCAGTGTCCGGCTTTTCAAGAAAGAACGGTCTATGTCGAATGACGAACACCCCGTGCTGAGTATGGCGAACGCAACTGTAATTAATTTGTGGTAGGAAGGCATATCAAGCTCTTGAATGGAAGACAATTGTTAAGATGGGGATTGTTATAGTCTATTTAACATTCATTATATGGGGTTATTTAGGGCAACCATTTGTGAAATTGATGGGTTGGAGGGGTTGGGCAAACCTAAAAAAATTCGAAAAACGGTCACAATCTGACCATGAACGAATAATAGCAATCTTAGCCACGTTGAGTCCACACTTGAAGGCGCAAAATGAACCATGCAACCCGCAAAATAAGAAACCATGCAGACAATTGCAAAAATACCGAAAGACGTGGACATGGAAGAAATCATGCACCCGTTATATGTACTTGAAATACTGTAGGAGTGCAAGGCTTGCCTTTTCAGGGAGTTCAGGCAAAGCAAGCCTTGCCCCCCTAAGTATGGCAACGACTTGCTGCCTATCACTTAGCGCAATAGCAATATACTTTCCTCACCTCTCCTTTCATTGCACCTTCTTACACCTTCAATCTCTATAGCAAGCCTCTGGGAAATATTGAAGGGCTGCATTTTAAACGGTAAATCCAATGGATTTTTTAGGTAATTCCATTCTTCTATTTACTTTGCATATTTCTCACAATAATCCACACACAATGACTATCGATTATCTATTGATATCGAGTATTTTTATTTCGTTGACAAAATATAAAAATGATGTAAGGCTTTAATGCAATCAAGCCAAATCAAGAGCTTGAGACCTTATCAATTGTATGGACAGGAGAAGATTAACGAGAAAACTTAACACCAAAATTCAAGTGGTCACTACCTTTAAATAAAAAAAGAATAGAGGAGTTATGCATATGTCCACGATACATCAAAAAAATCACCGCAGTTTAGTTTGTGTGGATGCCCTGCGTTCGCCACCACACAAGCTAAACGGTAACATCATCGCGATGTTAGTTTCAGCTCAGTTAGCATTGTTCGCCACATCCCCTGCCTTGGCAGAACCGGATGAGCGCATTGTCGAAAACCCGCCCTTGCTACAAGGGCGGGCAGAATCGGCACCGGGGTTGAAAATGATGTCCCTGCAAGCACCGGGACCAGGACCTCGAATCGGAACCGAAAAACAGTTTGACCTGACCATCAAAAAAACCACCGGCAAACTTTTCAACCCCGCCAACCCTAAAGACCGGCCCTATGACACGGTGTCGTTGCGTAGCTATGTCGGGACCGATGTCAACCCGAACAGACCCTTTGTCGCACCCAGCATAGAAGTGTCGCCGGGTGATACCGTGCGCATCACCCTGCATAACGAATTGGATAAGGACGATAGTTGCACGAGTTGGACAGGGGATGTGAACACGCCACATTGCTTTAACGGGACAAACCTTCATTCCCATGGGCTATGGGTCAGCCCGACCGGCAATAGCGACAACGTTTTATTGTCGATCAATCCGGGGGTTAATTTTCAATATGAATACAATATCCCCCCCGACCATCCCGCAGGGACCTTTTGGTATCATTCGCATCGGCATGGTTCAACCGCTTTGCAAGTGTCCAGTGGCATGGCTGGCGCCATCGTTGTGAAGGGTGACCGTTTGCCGACTACGAAAGACAATGGCGACATCGACACCTTGCTGAAAAACCCGAATGGTTTTTCCATGAAGGATCGGGTTTTAGTCCTACAACAAATCCAATATTACTGTCAGAATACTCAAAACCCTTGGGATTGCAGCGCTCCGAATTCTATCGGTGTCATCGAGTCATACGATAATTTTGGCCCCGGCACATGGGGAGCTTCAGGCCGTTACACCAGCATCAACGGCATAATATTGCCTACGTTTTCTTCCAAGGCGGGTGAAATTGAACGTTGGCGTTTGATCCATGCGGGTGTGCGCGACACGATCAATCTGGAGTTCAGGCGCTTGAAAGCCGGAGCGCCTAGCATCAACAGCTTGAAAGCTGCCGACGCAGACAGCTTCATTGCCGCCAATTGCGTGGGTGACCCAATCCCTTATCACGTTGTTGCCACGGACGGACTGACTAGGGCTTCAGCTTGGCAAACCAAGCTGACGACCTTTCAACCCGGCTATCGTAACGATGCCTTGGTGGTCTTCCCTGAAGCCGGCCCATATTGCGTCATTGATAGCGCGGCCCCGGCCTCGGCCACTGTCTCCCAAGCGGCGGAAAGCCACCAATTGCTCGGTGTCGTCGCCGTCAGCCCCGGTCAGGATGTCGCCAATATCCACGACTACCTGACGCAAAAACTTATCGCCGCTGCCGAGCAAACGATGCCGTCTTCGGTGAAAGCCAAAGTGGTAGCCGATCTGAAAGATGGGTTGAAATTGACAAGTTTCATACCTCATAACGATGTTATGGACAAAGAAATTACCGGCAAACAGGAATTGACCTTCTTCATAGATACTAGTGACTACCATCCCATCAAGTTTGAAGTCAGCAACGATCTAGGAGCAAACTTCACCCCCAAGCCATACGAACCCACGCGAATCGACCGAAGTTTGAAGCTTGGTGGTGTGGATGAATGGACCTTGCAATCGCAATTTGTCAGCCATCCGTTTCACATCCATGTCAACCCATTTCAGATCGTCAAAATTCTCGACCCCAGCGGTAAAGATGTCAGCTCGCCCACCGCAGTTGACGACTATGCGGGAGGAAACCCAGATCCTCAATATCCCGGCTTGAAGAACGTGTGGAAGGACACGCTTTGGATAAAAAGCTTAATAGGCAATAGTGCTTGGGCCGACAAATGCAAAAAGGACCGAAATGTTTGCCTATACACAATCGTTGTACGCACTCGTTACCAACGCTACATCGGCGAGTTTGTGCTGCATTGCCATATTCTCGACCATGAAGACCAAGGCATGATGCAGAATGTCAGCATCGACCTGCCGAATGGTTTGGGTGGGACTGTGTCCAGCCATCATTAGTTTGGCGGTGCATTGCTTCGTTTAAATCGCCTAGTAAGGGCGGGTTCTGAACCCACCCTTATTGGGCAAAAATGATCAAAACACTCACCCCAAACAGAGGAGAGAAGCTATATGTCATCAAAACATAAGATCAGTACAGGCTACCAGCGGGTTCGGCAAATATTAAATGCCGCTGCTGGCGAAAGCAAAGCAGATTATGGGGGGATTGGGCGCTTTTGGGATCAAGGTGTCGATGTCCTCAAAACGGCTACCCTTTACGGTCACAGGATGATTGCCCCGGAAACCCCGTCCTCCTGTTGCGGACATCTACCGGGCGAGGTTTATCACCGTGGCGCGGTTTCCGGGCTAATCCGGGGGTTGAAAGGTGAAAAGCCTTTCGACGGCGAACAATTGCCACGCTTGCCATGGGATGGCAAGGCCGTTGCCTCCGAGGATATTGAATTTATCTCAGACTGGATAGATCGGGGTTTACCGGAGGAAACCCATGAAGAGGTGATCGAAGTCCATCCATACCAGCTTGAAAAGGATGATCCCATCACCATCACCCAATGCGGCATGGTTGAGTTTGGGCTTGCCAGTGACTCGGATCGAAGACCTGCCCGACCCGGCGAACTGAAACAGCGCGTCAATCTGGATTGCATGGGTGAGCGCGAACTGCAAAGTTTGCGGCGGGTCTTCCGGCAAATCTACGATCTGAATCATTGGCCCGAAGACCGCCGCAGCTTCAACAACCAAGCCCTGATCCATCAGAACCATTGCCAGCATGGTTGGGAACGCTTCTTGACCTGGCATCGTGCCTATCTTTACGAGTTCGAACAGAACCTGCAAGATTTCGACCCCAACGTGACTTTGCCTTACTGGGATTGGACCATGCCGCAATATCGACCGGAAGAACCGGAAAAAGGCTGGATTATCCCTAAATTATTCCAAGCATTTCTGAGCTTGGAAGCTTGCGAAGAGATGATTGCCAAACTGAACCCAGAACCAAAGCCCCATCAAAAAGCCGCTTTTCTCGATTTGGCAAGGACCAAGCGCTTATTTGTCTCCCAAGGCAAGTTTTTCCGTTATGTCTATAACACGATTGGTTATACCGACCTGAACCCAAGCCCGGACTGTCAGAACCGTCGGCACATGATTTACGCACTGCTGGAATCAAACCCACTCTGGTATCCGTTGCGCTACCCCGCCGAATACAAAGCGGGTAAGACCATCAACCAAGAGATTCACTATCACTATCCTTCCGCCAATGATATAGCTCAAATATTAAGCCTGAACAATTTCCGCGACTTTGGCGGGGGTAGCATTTATGATTCGGCTTTTGGATTTTTGGATCAGAACCCGCATAACACCCTGCATATTTGGACAGGTGGTGAAAACCCCGACAGCGATAAAGATAGCAGTTATGCCGATGACTGCCTGGCAAGCTTTAAACCTTCCGCATCGGTTGCCCTGTTGGGTGAAAACCGCAATAACATGGTGCGCGCCGGCGGACGCCGTTTTCACACTCGCGAAGATATGTACTCCCAACCCTCCTACGGAGACATGTTCAGCAATCTCACCGCCTCCTACGACCCAGTATTTTGGCCGATTCATGTCAATGTTGACCGACTGTGGTGGGAATGGCAGCAAATCAACCCGAATGGAATGCCGGTCGAACTGGATGCCATCCTTTCCCCTTGGAACTACACCCAACGGGACACGTTGAACATTGCCCGCTTTGGCTATGAATATGTGCGAAGCACTTATTTCATGCCGGTTGGATTGGAAGCGCCTGTGAGCCGGTTTATTTCCAAGCCCATTCCGATAACGCCACAGGTTCAGGGATTTCGCAAAGCGGAAATTAGGCTACATTGGGTTCCCCAATTGGCTCGTTCTTGTTTTGTCCGTGCCTTTCTGAATCAGCCGGGGGCGGATGCCCATACGGATTGGCGAGGCAACCCTCATTTCGCGGGATACTTGGCGATTTTCGGACATGGAGCCTGTTACGGCGGACCCGGCCATTGCGACATTCCACCGCCTAGGGCTCGCGAGTACGATCACCGGACTCGAAGCCACAACATGCCGCGCAATCATCGCATTGACGTGACCGATTGCGCCAGAAAACTGCTGGAAACTACCCAAGAGTTGCAAATCACGCTGGTTGTCATCGGCGCGGATTATGAGGAAGACATTGATCTCCTCAAACTTGAAGGGGTTTCGCTGAATTTCCTTGACTGATTGCGGGAGACACTCACATGGCCACTTATAAAATACATCCCGGCATAGGCATAGCCCGGCTCGGCAACAGCCCGACCGAATTCTATATTGCCCCAGAAATGCCCGCCAACCTGCCCATTGAATGCGATGCCAATGGCAATCCGATGCTAACCCCCGACCTGTCTGGCCCGGTGCTGGTCAAAAGCTTCAAAGACCAACAAGGCCGCATCAAACGACAAGCCGCCCGTTTTCAAGTGTTTGTCTACGATGATGACAACCCTGATGGGCGGCCGCTGAAAATCGGCGATGCTGTCGAGGGGGGTGGCAATCACGGCAAATTGATCGACATTCAGTGGCGGGTTTATCTCGCCAACAAAAAAGCCTCTTGGTACGAGTTCAATGCGCGCGCAGGCGTTCATGGCTACTCCGATAAGCATCCTCGCCGCAATGCCGACATTGTTGATCGTGACCGTTTGATCATCGATCCCGGCCCGCGTAGCGTCAATCTGTCTTCACAGCGCAGAGCCAGTTTTGACCGTTCTGGTGGCGGAACCTATGCCACGACCTTTCCACCCCTCGGCTTGAAACCCAACGACATCGACACCTTGGGGGATATTCTGACCGACGATGACGGCAGACTCCTAGTTTTGGGGGGGCATGGCAATTCGGGCAGCGAAAAATCAGGGCCTGGCGAACCTCATATTGGCAGTTATGCCAATAATAACGGCTGGTACGACGATGTGTCAGACGGGCCGGTGATGGCCAGACTCGTCATGTACTCCACGCAAGTGGAACAAACCCGCTACATTGATGTTGAATATCCGGCTTGGGTGGTGGTCGGTTATCCCCGCTTTGTTCCACAAATCCTTGATATGATCACCATGGACGATCTGGTATACGATATGTTCCTACGCGAATTTGCCGACAATACTTGCATTTATGGACGCTTGGACCGTTTCGACCCGCCTGAAAATATCTCGATTCATAACCAGAATGAACTTAGCCAGTGGAAAGCCAGCCGTTTGACTTGGAACAAGGACTACAAGCCATGGTTCTACCGCGATATTTGGCCGATTTTATTCCGGCCCAACGAATTCATTTATCTGAGTGATATATTGGCTCAGTCCAACTTTCCGCATGACCAAGAAAAACGGGGCACCTTCAACCCCTATTTATTGGGCCAAACGCCAAAATCAAAGGATCAGTTAACGCAGAAAATAGACTATGACTTGCATCTTGCCAAGAGCCTGTTGGCGGGACGGGAAGCCCAGCAAGGCGAAGCCCGCATCGAAACCCGAAAATCCCTGCAAGCCAATCAGGATGATGACTTCGACCCTGACCCTTACCGGCCCATGCGACGTTTCCTGTTTGACTTGTTGCGACGTAGGGGCGAGGAAAATGATTTCAAACTAGAAGACAAGATCGGAAGTCGCGTCCACAACTTGCCTTTGATGCCCCTGCTTTGTGGCGATAACCCATTGAACAACGAAGCCCCGTCAAAATTCCTCAGACTCACCGATTACCAATTGTTCATCCTAAGGCAATGGGCCGAAGGTCATTTCATTAACGAAATGGAAGAGGGCTGGATCAATAGCAATACTTATCCTGTCTACTTCCCTTACCCAATCGGGCAACCCAAAACCGGGCGAGCATTGGACCGGGGTGTGCTGGGCAATGTGCTGGGGGGTGCTTTCTGCCCCGGCGGAGAAATTGGCTGGGTCATGCGCAATCCTTCCATTTACTGGGAACCCTATCGCATCAAGGCGGATCGCCAATGGTCAGATTTTCTTCAATCCGCTGCCCAATCTAACAAGCAGCATGGCAGCGCCCTTGATGATTTCACGTTCAGCATGGAAGACCCACTCAGTCATGACAGTGATTTCAGCACTGGACTCCAACCGGGCGATTTGACCAAATCCATGGCCTTGCCTTGGCAGGCCGATTTTAACGAGTGTACGACCAATCCGACCAACATCACCTATGCCGATTGGAACGAAATCAACCCTGAAAGCGAAAACGACCAGCGGCTTATCCAAGATGAAAAAACTTGGGACACTTTGTGGTGGCCTGCCCATAGGCCGCTTCAATCCAATGAACTGACCGGATACGATGCCAATGGCAACCCCGAAACTAAATGGACTACTTGGAGCGGGGGCATCCAACAAACCAATGCGGGTGATTTCAAAATGGTCACTGAATGGTGGAAACTCGGCTTTATCATCCGCAACCCCTACCTTTCTGCCGAAGCCGACCGTACCCCGACTCAAGGGGCGGACGATAACCGTTATTACAGCATTGAACGGGAGGGCAGTGAAAGCTTAGTTTCCCCCAATCCACTCGCCACCGCCATAATGAACCCCAAACCAACCGAATAAAGAAGGAGAACACTCATGAAAGACAACCCTTTTGTCGGCAAATGGACTTACCGAAGCTTGTTGAACGATCCTGACATCAACTCTCATTTCAACGACTTGGAATTTGGTCGTGGCACGATAGAAATCAATGCGGATGCCATGCAGATTCTGACAGGAGTCATCGGTGGGCCGGGTTGGTCATTGAAATTGAAAGGTTCGCGTGAATACGGCTCCCCCATGCGAGTGCGATTCCAAGGTGTCGGCCATGTCAATGGCGAACTGTGGATATATGACTATGAAGCTTATCTTGTCAACCATTGGCCCAACGGCGTCCAGCAACAACCTGCCATGATTGGCTCGGTCATCCGCACGATTCCTCATTCCGGCAGCGCTCCGGGTAGTGTAAACCCAGCGGGAGTGGTCGCATCATTTTACGCAGTCAAAACCGATTAGCTAAGGCTTTCGATGTCTTCATAGCCGGCGGTGGGCCGGCGGGTGCCGCGACGGCCATTTCCTTACAGGCTGTCGCGTCTGATCTGACTGTTTGCATTGCAGACATGGGACGGGACGGGCTATTTCGCGTTGGCGAATCCGTCCCGCCGCTGATTAAACCTTTTCTTGAACATTTGGGGGTTTGGCAAGCCTTTTTACGGGATGGACATTGCCAATCCTTTCGCACCGTCAGCGCATGGGGCAGCCCTGAACTCATCAGCAACGAATTTTTCTTAAGCGCCCATAACACGGGATGGCGCTTGGATAGAAACCGTTTTGATGCGATGTTGTTAGAAGAAGCCAAGCAGAAAGGCACGACGATTCTCAATGCGAAAATAAATTCTGCCTGTCATGATTCAGGGCAATGGCGGATTGATTGTGGAGAATCCGGTGTTTATACGGCTCGCTGTGTCGTCGATGCCACGGGACATTCGGCTTTGGTGTCACGGCTGGCGGGCATTAAACCCGTCAACTATGACCGATTGGTTGCCAGCACCGTATATTTTGAAGACAAGGCAAACCCGAACCTGACAGGGGCAGATGCGGCCTTGATAGGATCGTTCCAGCAAGGTTGGTGGTATACCGCCGCCACCCCCGGCAACCGGAGAGTCGTCGCATTAATGACTGATGCCGATGTTGCCCACCGTTTACGGGCAAATCGATTGGAAGAATGGATGGCTTGCCTTGCCGAAACAACCCATATCAAGGCCGTACTACACAATAGCCAGCCACTTGGACCACCCCAGCTTTGGCCTGCCAGTTCCCGTCTGCTTCAAGGCAAAGGGCCGCAGAGCTTGATAGCAGTCGGTGATGCCTATTCACGCTTCGACCCCCTGTCATCCCAAGGCATTATCAAAGCCTTGCGCTCTGCTATTTTCGGGTCTTATGCGCTGGCCGATTGGATGTTGCGCTCGGATAGTTCTGGCTTCTCCCGCTATGAAGCACTGATGCAAAGTGAATTTGCTTCGTATAGAAACACTTTGCGCAACTTCTACCGGGAGGAAATGCGCTGGCCAGATTCCTTATTTTGGCAGCGGCGGCACGAGCAGTCATAACCCAGACCGAATTCGAAAATGCCAAGGTCTGATTTTACCCGTTGTGGCAGATGCAATAAGTTCATCATTGCCTTTTTTCAAAGCTGGCCTGCCACTCGCTAGCACGTTTTTGCGCCTCGGCTATTTGTGCATTGGTCATGCGATTCTCGGTGTGTTCACGGCTTGCCGCAGCTTCTAAATGCCCGTTGCTGGCCGCTATATTCAACCATTTGTGGGCTTCGACATAGTCTTGCACCACACCCGAACCCTCATCGTACATCATCCCTAAATTGAATTGGGCGTTGGCGTAACCTTGCTCCGCCGCTTTGCGATACCAAACGACAGCCTTTTTATAGTCTTGCTCAACGCCAAAAGCCTTGTCAAACATATACCCCAAATTGGTTTGCGCCTCGGCATTACCCGCCTCGGCAGCTTTGGTAAACCAAAACAAGGCTTGGCTATAATCTTTTTCCACCCCTAGACCGTTGAAAAACAGCCCACCCAGTTGTAGTTGGGCTTGAACTAAGCCCTGCTCCGCCGCAGCCCCATACCATTTCGCCGCTTCCATAAAATTACCAACATCAAAGAACTCAAGCCCTATTCCATAATCTTCTTCGGCGCTTGCTATTGCTTGGCAATTCACAAAACACAGCAGAAATGCCAGCCCAATTTTTTGCAGTGTCTTAACCATTACAGCACCTGTTCATCATTCATCAGCCAAGCAACAGTTTACCCCACCAAGGTTGATTGGGGTTGTTTTTTAGCAATGAACAGAAAAGGGGAGGGATTTAAGACGGTAATGTATTGCTGACTATGCGGGTCATCACCAACACCCAGATGCCAGCGGCAAAAACCAAACAACTGACACGGTATCCTTTAGCATAGCCAGTGGCAATTTCCAAGCTGGGGAATTGCTCTAAGCTGAGACAATATTGCTCCAAGCCCTCATTCGTCTGAGACATGACTACCGCCCACACATCTGCACCGTAGGCGAGACTGGTTATGCTATAACCATTGCCCCATCCCGCTTCAATTTCGCTCTGCGGGAAGGTTGGGGATTTGATCCATTGCTGCAAGGAATACCCACTGCCTTGCGACAAGACCAACGCCCATTGCTCGTCACCGAAGGCTAAACTGGTGACCTGATAGCGACTATCCCAAGCCATTGCAATTTGGTCTACAGGAAAACTTGGGGTGGTATACCATTGCTGAAAACCATAAGTACTACCTTGAGACAGCAATACAACCCATTCTTCAAAGGCATAGGACAAACCCGTAATTTCATAACCCTCAGACCATGCGGCGGCAATATCTTCTTTGGGAAAATATTTTGTCGCAAACCATTTCTGTGCCGAATATCCCTGTACTTTTGATAATCCAAGCACCCATTGCTGGCACCCCCGCAATAAATAGCTTATGTTAAATCCTTGCTGAACAGCGTCCTCGATTTCATCATGAGGAAACAGATCAGTTAATATAAAATAATCATCAACTGATTCCAGTGATTCAGGTATGTTCGTGGATTCGACTAAAGGTTCTTTTGGTGGCGGCGAAGCACTGAAAAACTTATTACCCAAAAAGACTGCAATAGAAACAATCAAAATAACCGAAATCAACTCCATATCCATCAACCAATAATCTCTGTATTTTATTTTAAATGTAAAGTATGGCTAAGTGACCAAATACTATATAACGGTTTAGCTTGACCATTATCTAGGCGTAATCATCTTTGTTTATGAAACTTCAGATAATCTGTAATATTTGATTTGACTGATCCATACCTTTTCACATAGGTTTTAGAACCCAAAGGACTGTCTGAAACATGACCAAAATTTGAATGTCCTATGGTCATCTCAAAAGGTATTACTGCACCCACTCCCCTACTTTTGTTATAAACACTCCACCAAGCATTGTCATCATCTAGGATAATATCCCCGGAAGACGAGGAGCGGTAAGCAGATTCAAGATCATGCATGATTTCCAGTCCAATTTGGCAATAATGCTTGGGATCAAAAAGCCAAGGCCCAAGCGAATCGGTGGAAGTGAGTACGCCAATGGCAGAATGAATATCTAAATCACGCATGACCAGCAATGACCGGAGCGAGCCTGGCGCAGGACCATCCGCCATGGCGTAATAAACTTCTCCCGTACAACTTTTGCCAATTTCCCGGTAGAGCCCGACATCCAACAAATAGAGCAAGCTAAATACCTTCATTGGATCTTGTTCGGAAATTTTCGCAAACCGATGCGCTGCATTGACTAATCGTTCCCGGTCTGGATTAGTTTTCATTTTGTGTTGCATGGAATATAGTTCCGAATGTTACTGGCTAAATATTAATTGAGGCTTTATCTACCCAAGCTAATAGGCTTCAGACCTTTCAACTTGAGTGATTGCTTGATCCCTTCTATGCAATTA
Organism: uncultured Methylococcaceae bacterium; assembly: GCA_903930145.1. Lineage (GTDB taxonomy): Bacteria > Pseudomonadota > Gammaproteobacteria > Methylococcales > Methylococcaceae > Methylumidiphilus. The sequence goes on along the minus strand of CAIYXP010000011.1, from coordinate 7 downwards.
CCACGCC
>CAIYXP010000010.1 GCA_903930145.1 uncultured Methylococcaceae bacterium | reverse complement strand
GTTGACGATGTTGCCGAAATTGCTTAGCAAGGCATCGGCATGATTATTTAACGTACCCGAATTGCTCAGGCTTGATTCGGCGTAATTGCTTAGCGTTCCCCCGCTTTGGTTATTTAAAACCGCGCCCAATTGGTTGTTAACAACGCCTTTTGAGTCATTATAAAAAAGATAATTATTGATAAGAGCAGCACCCGTTTGATTAATTAAAGTACCATACACATTCGCGAGAGTATTATTATTGATTATAGTGCCGGTATTATTTATTACGCCTTTGAAATCTCCGAATAAACCATCGTTTATTAAGCTGCCAGCATTATTGATAGACCCGAAATAGTTTGAAAATCGGGCTTGGTCACCAATATTCAAGTCGTGGCCTGTGGGATTGCTAAAATTGTGCTCCTTGAGTACCAAAACGCCTTCAAGCTCTGACAGGTTATTTTCCAATTGCTGAAATTGTGCGCCTGAACCAGTCAGGGTGACACTGGTGTTGGCAGCAAGCGTGGTAATGGGCGAGGAACCATTACCAAAAGCAAGGGAAGCAGTCCCCGTGCTAGGGAGTAAATTCCAACTTCCCCCCGAAAGTATCCCGCCTGTTAGGTTATCCGACTGGGCAATGTTGGCACTGCCGCCATTTTCAATATTCAGGGAACCCGTATTATTCAGTGTGCCAGTGCCAGTGATGGAACCTGAACTGTAAATAATGCCTACGTTTTCAATCAGACCATGATTGTTGAGTGCAGAATCGTTGTAAAGTTTGGCCAACGAAGCATTGTTCAGAACACTGAAATTATTCAACACATTATTATTCGTCAGACTACCGGCATTGTTTAAGCTGGCCCCTATTTGATTGTGAATCGTGCCAGCATTCATCACCTGCCCACCAAAACTGACGTTTAAATCTCCATAAGCGGACAGGCTGCCAGTGTTGTTTATTTCAACACTGCCCTTTTCTTGAATGTCAATGCTTCCAGTCGCTTTTATTTCACAGTTTGTCGAATCTATAGTTTCACTACCGGTTACGGTTAGAGGTGAGCTGATCGGGCAGATGATTGCCGCCTGTGCGGGTAAAGCCGCGTTGGCCGCGACTAGAGCCAGACCAAGGCGGATTGCCCGAACCAAATGGGTGGGTCGCTGTGGGCTGGATGCCCCAACATCAGCAGATACCCTCGGCTTGGGTAAGATGGTCTCTGGAAAACGGGCAATCATAGGATGAATCTCCGAGCGGCTTTTTATCACTTGAAACAATTGCCAAGCGAATAGGTCGGGTTAGTATGGGCTATTTATTGGGCAAGGCAATTGGTAGGCAGCTTAAACTTAAGTAGGGTTCATAAGTGTTTTAACAACTAGGAAATAAGGCTTAACCGTTCGTCCTGAGCCTGTCGAAGGATGACCGGTTAAGCCGTTCATGGTTCGACAAGCTCACCACGAACGGCTTAAGTTACTGTCAGCCAAAAAGCTAAAAAATATATGGTCACCTACTTAAACATCACTCGGGATTTCCACAATGGCCTATGCGCAACACTTCCGTGGCTTCCTCCGGCAACAACGGTTTGGCGAACAAGAAACCCTGCCCAATCTGACAGCCGCCGCCAATCAAAAATTGGCGTTGATTCTCGGATTCAACACCTTCGGCCAAGGTGGGAATGTGCAAGATGTTGGCTAATTGAATGATAGCATTTACGATAGCCCGATCTTCAGAATTTTGTGTCATACGGGCAACGAAACTTTGGTCAATTTTCAATTGGGACGCGGAAAACCGACGAAGGTAGGCGAAACTGGAATAGCCAGTCCCAAAGTCATCAATTGCCAGACGCACTCCCAGCTTGCCAAAATGCTCCAGAATGCTGCGCGTTTGCGCAGTATCGTCGATCAACCCGGATTCGGTGATTTCCACCACCAACCAATCCGAATCAAGCCCACATTTTTGGAGTGACTCATCCACAATGTTGGCGACCTTGCCTCTCCGCAATTCGGTTGGGGAAACATTCACGGCAATGGGGACACATAATTCCATCTTCACCCATTTGGCTGCTTGCCGACAAGCCTCCTGAATGACCCATTCGCCTAGTTGGATAATGAGTCCCGACTCCTCTGCCAAGGGTATGAAAGCGTTTGGCAACACCTCCCCGATACTCGGTCGTTGCCAGCGCAGTAGTGCTTCCATCCCCACAATTTGTCCTGTCTTCAAATCGACTTGGGGTTGATACCGCAGGGTAAACTCGTTCCGATCCAAAGCCTGATGCAAAGCACACTCTAGTTTTAATTTATGTGCCTGATCTGCGTCCATTTTTTCGTTGAAATAGATACACTGATTTCTGCCTTGCTCTTTTGCACGATACATTGCAGTATCGGCTTTTCTGACCAGTGTATCGATATCCGTCCCATCATCAGGGTAGACTGCGATACCGATACTGGCGGAACGTTGCAGGTCATTGCCTTCAATCATGACCGGAACCCTGACCTTCTCCATGATTTTTTCGGCTATCGCCCGAAGATCATTTTTTGAACGAACCCGGGTTATCAAAGCAATAAACTCGTCACCCCCCAAACGGCAGAGCGAATCCGAATTCCGAACTGAGCGTTTGATGCGTTTGGCGATCAATTGCAAATAGCTGTCACCTGATGGGTGGCCAAGCGTATCGTTAATGCTTTTAAAATTATCGAGGTCGATGAATAGTAAGCCAATAGGACGCTTGTTATGGTTGGCCTCGGCTATGGCGAGTTCGAACTTTTCCCGCAACAGCAAACGGTTGGGCAACCCAGTCAACAAGTCGTGGTGTGCAAGAAAGTCAATTCTCGCTTGGGCTTTTTTGATCTTCGATATGTCAAAGAAAATGCCTACGTAATGGGCCGCTGGCTCCTGCCCAGTTTGTACAGATGAAATATTGAGCCAAATTGGGAATAACTTACCGGACTTTGGGCGGATACAGAGCTCTCCAGACCAAGCGCCTTCCGAGCAAATGGATGCCAAGATATCTGCCAAAAAATCTTGGGAGTGTCTGTCAGACACTAGCTTGCTTGATGTTAGATTCTTAATCTCTGAGGGTTGATAGCCAGTGATGAGGGTAAATGCGGGATTCGCCGACAGCAGAATGCCATGGGCATCGGTGATGACGATGGCGTCCCCGGCGGCTTCGATTGCCTTGCTGGTCAGGCGCAGCCTTTCAGCAGTTTCCAAATGCTCGGCAACTTTGGCTTGTAACGCGCTGGAAACGGCAACCAAATCATTGCTGTGTTCCACCACTCGTTCAGTCAAATGCAAACACATCGCATCCAGCGCATTGCGGGTGCGGGCTAACAATAAATGGGCCTGCACCCGGGCAAACACCTCTTCCGCTTGGAATGGCTTGGTGACGAAATCCACCGCGCCAGCCTTGAGGCCCAGAACTTTGCTTTCGGAATCCTGGAGTGCAGAAAGGAAAAGCACCGGCACGTTTTTTGTCTTGGGATTGTTTTTTAAGCGTCGGCAAACTTCGTAACCGTCCATACCCGGCATTTGGACATCCAATAGAATCAACTCGGGTGGGCGGTTGACAGCCGAGCGCAAAGCTAACTCACCACTATTGGCAGGGCGCACGAGATAACCCTGCTTGCTCATGAGATCGACAAGCAATTGAAGTCCGGCCGGGTCATCATCCACGACTAAAATGCCAGCTTCGGATGCTTTCCCCGCCTCTTGATTGAGGAACTGTCCGTTCACAATGACTGGTACCACTTTTGT
>CAIYXP010000009.1 GCA_903930145.1 uncultured Methylococcaceae bacterium | reverse complement strand
TGACACCCCCTCAAAAGTGCGTGAGACATTCTTGCAGATGGGCATTGCAGTACTGTAGGCCCCCCCCTTTCATCGCTGTTTATGTGACAATGACAGTGTAAAATAGTGCGATTGAATGCGCATTGTCTTGCGCCCATACGTTTTTTTGCATTGCGATCTTTTCGATTAGGCCAATGAAATACAAAGATTACTACAAGACCATGGGGGTGGATAGAAAAGCCAGTCCCGAAGAAATCAAGAAGGCTTACCGCAAACTTGCGAGAAAGTATCATCCTGATGTATCCAAAGAATCGGGTGCCGAGGAAAAATTCAAAGAGGTTTCCGAAGCTTATGAAACCCTCCACGACCCAGAAAAACGCGCCGCCTACGACCAGTTGGGCAGTTTTCAGCCGGGTCAAGATTTCCGCCCGCCTCCGGGTTGGGAGCAACAGTTTGGGGGTGATCCATTCTCGACAGAGGGCATAGACCTGTCGGATTTGTTTGCAGCCTTTACCGGAAGAGGCAGGGGGGCGGGGCGTGGGGCAAAAACACCGGTGGCAGGGCAAGATTACGAGGTCAATGCCCATATCACCTTGGAGGAAGCCTATACCGGCACTGAATTGGAACTGAGCCTGACGGCTGCCGAGCCTGACGGCAAAGGCCACATGCGTAGAATTCCCAAAAATTTGAAAGTGCGCATCCCCAAGGGGGCGACCGATGGGCAAAGGTTGCGACTGTCTGGCAAAGGCGGCAAAGGGCAAAATGGCGGGCGAGACGGGGACCTCTACCTCAACGTCAACTTGCATCCACATCCTTTTTTCCGTGTCAGTGGGCACGATTTGTACCTAGACCTTCCCTTGACCCCCTGGGAGGCGGTATTGGGCGCCACGGTGCAAGTGCCGACCCTAGGCGGGGATGTGCGCCTAAAAGTCCCTCCCGGAACCCATGCCGGACAACAATTGCGCATCACTGACCGGGGGCTACCAAAGCCGCACCGTGGTGCAGGCAATCTTTTCGCTATCGTGCAAATTGCCGTGCCTACGGTGCTGGGGGAACACGAACGCGAGTTGTTTCAAGCACTGGCTGATGCCTCGACATTTAATCCGCGTGGACATTTTCAAGGGGGTTAAGCCATGCCGATTGATCTGACAGAAGCCTTTTGGCTACATGAACAATGCACTTTTTCCATGGCAGAGATTTCCGAATTATCCGGGCTGTCCGAGCGGGAACTACGCGAGATGATTGATGATGGAACCCTTGTGCCTGTCAACCCTGAATCGTCCCAGTGGCTTTTTGGTGCGGACAGATTGACCACCATACGCACGGCCTGTCGGTTAGGCAAGGATTTTGAATTGGATTCGCAAAGCCTGGCTCTGGCGGTTGGCTTGTTGGAGCGCATCCATGCTTTGGAGGCGGAGGTCATGGAATTGCGTGCCAAACTGCCGCGAGAGATCACTTAGGGAAAATTTAGTTGCTTTTCTCTTTAACGGGCAATCCCTCAATGCGCCCATCCACTATATCAACACAGTGACGCGATCCAAAACCTAGGGAGTTGTCCAAGTATAAGATGCGCGATGGGCGCAAAACATACAAAGCTGCTTTGTTGATACTGCGCACGGTTTCTGCCGGGTTTGCGAGTAAACCGTGGGCAAAGGGGAATTTCTGTAAATATGCGGCAAGCGCTGTTGCCTTGCCGCTCATGCCAGAGATTGGCTCCGCCTCACCTTCGATTTGCAAGCCTTTAATCTCCCGCCATGAATCGGCAACGGGGTGAATCGTGGCCGAACATGCCGGGTTAACGGCCAAATTGCGACAATGCCTTGAGTTCGGCGATGAAAAAAATACAAGATTGAAGCCCTCTGCCGCAAAATAGACATCCGTTGCCCAGGGGCTATTGTCACGGCAGGTCGCCAATGTCATGGTGGACACAGGGTCCATGATCTTAAATATGGCCTGTTCAAATTCTTCAGGCGTCATCTCCACCCCAACGCTTAAACAGGCTGTGTTCGATGCCAAACTGATCCAACACCTTGCCTACGGTTTGATCGACCAAATCCATGACGGTTTTCGGCCCATGGTAAAAGGAAGGGGCGGGGGGCAGGATAATGCCGCCCATCTCAGTCACCGCCAGCATGTGGCGAAGATGGCCGAGATGGAGCGGGGTTTCGCGAGGCACCAGAACCAATTTTCGACGTTCTTTGAGAGTCACGTCGGCAGCACGGGTGAGTAGGTTGTCATTCAATGACAGCGCAATCTGTGCCAAGCTTTTCATAGAGCAAGGGATAACCACCATGCCCATGACTCGAAACGACCCACTGGAAATCGAAGCAGCTAAATTGTCAGGGTTATGCACCACATCGGCCAGGGCTTCAACATCAATGACGCTAAATTTAGTCTCCAAGCCCAAAGTCAGTTTTGCACCCTTGCTCAAAATGAGGTGGGTTTCAATGTCGGCGATACCTCGCAACACTTCTAATAAGCGTATGCCATAAATGACCGCGCTGGAACCGGATATGCCGACAATCAGTCTTTGCATGGTGTTTCCCCCTATTTGTCTGGGTTGTTATTAGAATAATAGGTTAATGTTTGCTTTGGCAAGGCAAATCAAGGAACACCTTGACACTCCGAGAAGGCTTGCCAGAACCTATTCCGCAACCAATATCCGATTTCGGCCCGCTTCTTTGGCGGCATAAAGTGCCTTGTCCGCCTTGCTTAACAGCCTTTTCGCATCCAAGGCATGGGTCGGCCAGGTTGCGATGCCAGCCGACAAGGTGGTTTTGGCATCGCCGTCCTCGGTATGGATCATCAGTTCGGCGAAAATCCTGCGCAAGCTCTCCGCTCGCTCCATGCCAATCTCCGCATCCATGCCGGGTAAGATGATGACAAATTCCTCGCCGCCAAAACGAAAAACGGAGTCTCCCGAGCGAGTGGATGATCGCAGAATATCAGCCAATGCCACCAAAACGCGGTCACCCGTCTGGTGACCAAAGCTATCGTTGATCTGCTTGAAGTAGTCAATGTCAATCATCACCAAACTCAGCGGTTTGCTGTCACGCTCGCATTGAGCCAGTTCCCGCTCCAACAGTTCATGGAAATAGCGACGGTTGAAGAGGTTGGTTAGTGGATCGTGCAAAGCTTGCTCGCGCAATTCATCTTGCAAAGACTGAATCTGCTTGATTTGAGTGCGCAGACTTTGGTTGGCGGCTTCGATTTCATCCCGCATTTTTTGCGTTTCTGTGATGTCCTCGGCGAGAGAAAGCACTCCAATAGTATTGCCGTTACCGTCTTTCTGCGCGACATTGCTCCAACGACACAGGATGGTCCTGCCCTCCCGAGTTAAATTATGATTGCTGCCAGTGACAACGCCACCCGCCCATGCTTGCTCCATCACTTTCAGCACATAATTGCGATCCGGCTCCGACACTATCCTCTCCAAAGTTTGACCGAGCATGTCTAGCCTAGGCCAGCCAAATATCGCCTCTGCCGCATTGTTCCAGTCAACCACGCGGTTTTCTCGGTCAAACACGATCAAAGCCAAGGGTGCGGATTCGTAAATGATCTGATAATGTTGCTCGCTGGCTCTCAAAGACAGTTCCGTCTTTTTACGCTGTGCGATTTCGCGTGACAGCCTGCGATTGATCCTTAATATATAAAAGGCGACCCCGCCCGCCAACAGGGAAAAACCGATTATGCCCCCGGCTGCCCAGAACACCCAAATTGGAATATGCAAATCATTGGGATTATATAGGAAGTCCTCAACTGGAAATTCATCTTGCAACATGCCTAATTCATTATAGACATCTGCAATGTGCTGCCAGCGACCGGGGTACATATAGCCAATGGCGACCAAATCGGGCCGTAACAATGGCACCATCTGGGTATACTCAAACAGCAGTTGCTCTTTGGATTTTCGATTGCCATAACGGGCAATGATCAGATCGGCCATCTCCTCTGGATGCGTCATGGCATATTCCCAACCCCGCAAGCTGGCTTCCCGAAATGCCGACACTACATTCGGATGCGCTTGCAAAAAGGATTCCGAGGTGAACAAATTATCGCCATAAAAATCGATTCCAGCCGAGCGGGGACTGAAAACCGAATAATCAAGCCCTTTTTTTGCCAATATGTAAGGTTCATCGGTGATATAAGCAGACATGGCATCCACTTTGTCGGTCAATAATTCTTCCATGCCGAATGAATGGGGGAAGAATTGCATTTGGCTTTGCTGGATAGGAATGCCTTCCCGTTTCAGATAGGCGAATAATTCCGAAGCATGGCGCTCGATCATGACGCGCTTGCCGGCAATCTGATGAATATTGTGTATGCCTGAACTTTCCAATGCCACCAGAGCCAAGGGTGAATGTTGAAAAATCACTGCCAAGGCAATGACTGGCTTTCCCTTGGCCCGGTAAAGCAGCAAATCTGAAGAGCCCACGCCAAAATCGGATTGGCCTTTTAAAACCTCCTCGATTGTATCCTGCTCTGGGTTGGCCTCACGGAATGTCACATCCAGGCCTGCTTGGCGATAATAACCCATTTCTTGTGCCGCATAGTATCCGGCAAATTGAAATTGATGCTTCCATAAAAGCTGTAAGCTTATGGGTCGCAATGGTTGCTCGGGCATGGCATAGGAATCCAAGCAGTGCAATGCCAACGTCAATAAGATAAGCAGTGAGAATCTCATTGGCCTTGCCCACTGACATGAGTAGGGCAATGCGAACAATCTGGGATGATTGTATCCTTCATCGCTTCTAGTGGAAACATGATTCGCCTATGTCTTCGTTCCGTAAAAAGTGAAATGTTAGCACCATTCTTTGCGTCACTGGCGAAACTGGCTGCGGAAGATGATAAACTTGGTATTATTTTCCCATTGAGATGTGAAAGTCATGCAGCTTGTCATTACCCTCGCAGGGCAAGATCGCTTGGATCTGATTGAAGAACTTACCCGAGTCATCAAGGAATGCAAATGCCATATCGTAGAAAGCCGAATGACTGAGTTGGGGGCTGAATTTGGCGCCCATCTATTAGTTGACGGCAATTGGAACCATATTGTCAAACTGGAGCATGCCTTGGAAGCCATGGGAGCGCGCGATCATATCAAGGTCGGCATGATGCGCGCCAAAGACGCCCAAGCCGAGGATGAAAATGTAATCCCCTATGGCGTGGACATTTTCGCCAGCGACCATATCGATAATCTCCACGAATTGGCGACCTTTTTTACTAAACGCGACATCAAAATTCTGGATATGAGCAGCAGCCGTTATCCCGCCCCTTACAGCAACACGCCGTTGCTGGTGGCTCGCATGATCGTCAAGATTCCAGTCGGTGTGCGCATCGTTTCCTTGCGCGACGAGTTTTTGGAGTTTTGCGACCAACAGAATCTCGATGCCATCTTGGAACCTGTCAAACGCTAAATTTCTTTACCCTTAGGAGTTCCCATGACCGCCCTAGCCGTAGGACTTGCCGTACCTGAATTTACCGCACAAGCCACTTCAGGCAAGACGGTTTCCCTTGCCGATTTGAGAGGCAAGTATGTGGTGATTTATTTTTACCCAAAGGACAGTACCCCCGGATGCACACAAGAAGGACAGGATTTCCGTGACCTACACCCGGAATTTGTCCAATGCAATGCTGAAATTTTGGGGGTCTCCCGCGACAGTCTGAAATCCCATGAAAACTTCAAATGCAAACAGGCTTTTCCGTTTGAACTGATTTCCGATGCTGATGAAGCGCTGTGCAAACTGTTCGATGTCATCAAGTTGAAAAACATGTACGGCAAGCAAGTGCAAGGCATTGAACGCAGCACGTTCTTGATTGACCGCGATGGCAAATTGGTTCGTGAATGGCGCAAAGTCAGCGTGAAGGGACATGTGGAAAAAGTACTCGATACTTTGCGGGAATTAGCCAGTGTCTAACTCATATTAAATTCATTAAATATCATGCGATTAAATCATTTGCATACTTGGTGGCTTATTAATGAATATATTGATCGAATCTTCAAAAGATTTTGAAAGAGATTTAAAACAGCTCACTGGCAATGAAAAAGATATTGTTATTACCAAAATAAATGAGTGCGCCCAACGATTTGAGTTACAAGAAAGTAATGCTTATCATAAATTGCGCCGTATTCACTCTCTTTTAAACCTGGTTGACCGTAATTCATCCTCTCTGTATGTGTTAAAAATATCCCATGATCTTAGAGTCATCTTGTCTGTTGATGATGATCCGGTTTTTGAGCAAACCATAATTACTCTTTTCAGAGTAGTGAAGCGTAGTGATCTGGAAAAAGCATACAAAGGAATTGCTGAGTCGCTGTATCATGGATATATAAATACCACATCAGAATTGGCGGCTTAGAATTAATACTTATGGCTCAAACACTTGTACTTTATGATAAGTTCGGGATTATTTACCAAGCCATGAAAATTCTGCCCAATGAGGAGCTAAAGATTGGTTTCCTTGAAGCATTGGCTGAACTCGAAGACCGTAGCTGCCATCAACAAAAATCTTGGCCAATAACCAGGCTTCATAAAATTAGAGGGTGGACTCAACCTATCTACAGGGCAGATATAGATAAAATTTCAGGATGGCGCATCCATGTTCAAATTCATAACGGTCAAATCCATTTAAAAGATATTATTGAGGGACAAAAGCATGATAATGTTATTGAAATAATAAAATCAAAAAAGTCACGCTATGATTAAATTGTAATAACTAATCCTCAAACTTAGGAAATGTGATGAGCGAAGACAATAAAAGCAAAATATTCATCCTCGACACCAATGTGTTGAT
>CAIYXP010000008.1 GCA_903930145.1 uncultured Methylococcaceae bacterium | reverse complement strand
GGCTGGGCGTGGGACGCGCCGGCCAGAACGCGTATGGAACTTGGGGCTATTTAAACATCTGGGACGGCAGTAAATGGATTGTTAAAGGTTGGACGCTGGAGCCGCGCTCCAACGTCGGTAAAGGTCCCATCCCAATCGGAGATTATTCCTTTGATCGGTGGGTTTCATCCCATCTAGGTAAAACGCTCCGCCTATACAACGTGCCCGGATTCACGGACATTTTGATCCATGTTGGCAACACTCAGGGAGACACTGCGGGTTGCATTTTAGCAGCATATTCCGTCGATAACGCTTCGGCACCGACGCGGTTGGTCACCAGTCGTCCTTGCGTTGATTGGCTATACGACACTTACCCATCTGGAATGGTGCGGGTCGCGTCCTAAGGCCGTAAGGCGCAATAGCGGCACTCTGCGTTTTGCGCAGCAGGATAAAAAGAGCAAAGTCCTTGAATGTCAGACCCCGTATCTTTGCCCACCCGCCTAACCCGTCGTTCCAACCGGTTCGCGTGGACATTTGCCGTGTTCAATCCGACTCCTTCCGCGCGGGAAGCTGAACCTTGGCGTTAGGCAACAAAAGAAAGCCCATTCACACTTTTTGGAAAACATCATTATGGCTATTACCCTTCAACATCTCGCAGATCAGAGTTCAGAACGTCTCATTTTCGTCGCAGCATTGCCGATGGAAACCAATATCGTTTCAATCCTGGGAATTCCGTCTTGGCCATCCAATTCGGCTAACACATCTCAGAAAGAGAATACGCAAACCGCACAGACTTATCGATTTCTTGGCACTAATCGACGATATTTGAATTGTAGAAGCTCCGTGATTATTAATGCTGCTCTTAATACCTTTCAGTCAGGCATCACTTGTTTAGATACTGAAATCCTCGCAGCCTACGTCCCAATGTCTGCCGATATTCCTTTTGTTGAGTTGAATTGGTCACAATCACTATTTAACGGATCGCGTAAGGTCGAAACCCAAGAGGAACCCGGATGGTACATCTACGTTCGACAATACGAAACTCAGGAATATAGGTGTGGGCCGTATGCAACGTACAGTATCGCAAAGGAAGCACAAGTTCTGTTCCTTCGTAATCGTAACGTCAATGCCGCAGGTGATCCCTACTACTACGAAGATCGCCCAAGAGACCTCAGTTACTGTAGACCTGGCTATCTTCAACTTATATTAGAGGAAAAATCTAATTGCACATGCGATAGTAGTTCTCATGGTGAGACGACCACGAATCGTAATCGCTTATTAGTTGAAATTGAGGTTCGGTGTCCTAAGTGTAACTGCTTCCTTGCATCGTACAGTGAATATCGTGATTCATCCAGCAGTATCTATGTTGGTGCAATAATAACAATCGCATATAAGGGGACATGCACTAACAAGGGATATTGTGGAAGTGGTTCATTCGATTGGGAAGGAACAGTGACAAATGGCAAAATTATAGGCATTAGCTAAATGCAAAAAGGGCCGTAGGGCGGATACAGGGATGTGATCCGCCGAATGAAAAAAGGCAAAGCCGGGTCGGGCAACGTCTTTTTGTTGCCCGACGAAAAGGGGAGTAAGTAAAGAGCGAGATAGGATGCCCTGAGGAACGAAGCCTGTCCTGAGCGAAGTCGAAGGGCGCATCATTACGGGCAACTCGAATGATGCGCATCCTTGGTCGGCACATCCTACACAGATTCCAAGCCTAACCAGTCGCCCGATGCCCATCGCTCACCTTTGGGTATTCAGGTTCCGTGGCTGACGTGTTCGGCTGAACGAGTTCTTTAGGCAATTAATGAACAGGAGACAGATTCATGCAGAACACAGACATTTCTTTCCGCTCGATGCTGATGAAGGCGGTTACGCCTACATTGGATTTGAACACTGATACCAAGGTCTTGCTTTTATCCTGTATCGACTACCGTTACCCACAGCGTATTATTGAGACGATGGAGGAAGAGGGGTTTAGCGGGAGGTACTACCATCTCGCACTGGCAGGTGCATCTCATGCCGGCAATTCATCGAAACACGACGGCATCTGGCACAAAACACTTTTTGACCACATCGATTTCGCTGTTTGCGAAGCCAGAGTGGCTGGTGTGGTGATTATCGACCACTTGGATTGCAAAGCGTTTCAGCTCTACGAAGGAGTAGATGAAGGCGACCTTGAGACGGAACGTAAGAAGCACAAAGAAGTCGCCACTAAATTGGTTGGAGAGATTGTGGAGCGTTTTTATAAGCTTGCCAATAATATCGAAGTGCTATTACTTCCGAAAGAATAATAACCTGAAACGATTGCGATGGAATTGAAAAAGGCGAAATAAAATCATCGGGCAGGTCACGTCCCTGTTAAAATTTGGCACTGTCCGATAGAACCTTAGATTGCCTGATTCATGCCCCACCACCCAACCCAAAAAAAGATCGTTCGCCGCCCTGTCCCTCAACAAAGTGGGCTGTTTCCTCATTTATCCCCGTTACTGCAACGCATCTATTTGTCGCGTGAGCTTACCTCGTCGGACGAGTTGGATCGTACCCTAGCAAAACTGCCTTCACCTTGGCTGTTGTCCGGCATGGATGAGTTGGTCAATCATTTGATCGAAGCCCTTCAAACCAAGCAACATTTGCTGATTGTTGCCGATTTCGATGCCGACGGGGCCACGAGTTGTGCAGTGGGCATGATCGGTCTGAAGGCGATGGGTGCAGCAAGGGTTTCCTATATCGTCCCCAATCGCTTTGAATATGGCTATGGCTTGACCCCGGAAATCGTAGCCGTTGCCGCGAAACTGAAACCCGACGTGTTGATTACCGTGGACAACGGCATTTCCAGCCTTGAGGGTGTCAAGGCGGCTAAGGCATTCGGGATGAAGGTATTGGTCACGGATCATCATCTACCCGGTGCGGAATTGCCCGAGGCGGATGCCATAGTCAACCCCAATCTGGCCGGGGACAAATTCCCTAGCAAGGCATTGGCCGGTGTGGGGGTCATGTTCTATGTGCTAATGGCGTTGCGCTCACGCTTGCGGGAACAGGGCTGGTTTGCCCAACAAGGCATTGCCGAACCCAATCTGGCGCAATTGCTGGATTTGGTGGCCTTGGGGACGGTTGCCGATGTGGTCACACTCGACCGGGTTAACCGCATCCTCGTCCATCAAGGTTTGCAACGTATTCGACAAGGCACAGCAAGGCCGGGCATTGTGTCCTTGCTGGAAGTGGCCGGACGCAAACCGGCGGCGGTGGTGGCTGCCGACTTGGGCTTTTTCGCAGGGCCAAGGTTGAATGCCGCCGGACGCTTGGAGGATATGGCGCAAGGCATCGAATGTTTGCTTTGCGAAGATGCCGCTACAGCACGGGCGATGGCAGTCCAACTCGACCAACTCAATCGGGACCGGCGTGAAATCGAGGATCAAATGAAGCTGGATGCCTACGCCATTCTTGACAACTTGGACACTACAAAACGCGCCAAAGACTTGGCGGGGGTTTGTCTGTTGGATTCTTCTTGGCATCAAGGTGTCATTGGAATTTTGGCTTCCCGTATCAAGGATAGGCTGCACCGACCGGTGATTGCCTTTGCCCCGGTGGGCAATGGCGAAATCAAGGGTTCAGCCCGATCCATCCCCGGTGTGCATATTCGTGATGTGTTGAGCAACATTGCCGCTGCTTGCCCCACTTTGTTGGACAAATTCGGCGGACATGCCATGGCGGCAGGGCTTAGTCTTGCGGAAAGCAACTACCCGACATTTGCCAAACTATTTGACGATGAGGTTAGAAAACATTTAGTTGGCATGGATTTGGCCCATGCCGTGCATAGTGACGGCGAATTGACCGCCGACGAATTGCGTTTGGAAAGTGCCGAAGTGTTGCAACAAGCGGGTCCTTGGGGGCAAGGATTTCCTGAGCCTACCTTTGACGGGGAATTTGAAGTGGTTCAAACCCGCATTGTCGGCGAAAAGCATCTCAAACTTGTATTGAGAACGCCCGACCAAAAGCGCATGATCGACGGCATTGCGTTTTTTGTCGATGACCCGGAAAGCTGGTTAGGTTGCAAACGGCTAAAACTCGCCTATAAACTGGATGTCAACGAATTCCGCGACAACCGGACGGTGCAGATGCGCATCGAATACATGGAAAGTTGAGGTTGATTTGAATATTGTCTTGATCCACGGCATGGGGCGGACACCGCTATCCATGCTTATGCTAAGCCAGCGCCTTCGGTCAAAGGGGCATTCAACCAAGCTGTTCGGCTATTCACCCACGTTGGAGTCATTCGAGCCTTGCCAACAAAGGCTAGTCAGGTTTATTCAAAGGGTCTCAGCGACTGACCCTTATGCCTTAATCGGTCATTCATTGGGTTGCGTGCTGATTAGGTCTGCCCTAACCCATCTGCACGAACAGCCACAGCCACCGGCTGCCTGTTTCTTCCTCGCGCCGCCCAGCCAAGCGTGCAAAGCCGCCAAATTCTTTGCGGACAATCCAATTTATCGTCTGCTGATGGGTGAAATGGGGCAATTGCTTGCCAATGAGGCATTTATGGAAGCGTTGCCAGTGCCAACCATGCCGACGCGGGTTTATGCGGGGACAGGCGGACCGATAGGCAAATTCTCACCCTTTGGGGACATTCCTAATGATGGGATTTTATCGGTGGAGGAAGTTCAAGGGGCTTTGCCCAATCCTGTCATTCTGATGCCATCGGTTCATACTTTCATCATGTATTCGCGCCAAGTTGCCGACGACATTGCCCATGCTTTGACAGGCTTTGAAAATTCGACATGAAAGTCCTCAACTTTCTTCTGCCGTTTTTTGAAAGAACTTTTGCTCCTAACCCATGAGCTTGGTTAGGCTGTCGGTGAAAGTATCGTAGATGTTGAAGTCCATTATTTATTTTGTTTTCTAGATTTTAGATTGTAGTTATCGTTTCGTAATCTTCGGTCCGATGTACACGACGTAGAGCGGATCTTCGGCTCGAATGGGCCATGAGAAATGAACACGAAATTGTGGTGTCTGAATTTTTCCATGCCATGAACACATCAGTGTTTTACTGGAGTCCTCCGGGTGCTCGAATGTCATTTCCTTTCCAAATTCTTCTTTCTCGGAATCAGATGAATCAGTAAAAAGAGCGCCACGCCCACCATCTCCCTTTTTTCCTGTGAAAAAATTTTGGTAAATTTCATGGCCTTCATGTGTGCGTTGACCGTTTGCATCGAAACAAAGTTTGAAGCGATTTAAAGTTTCGAGGATGAAGAGAATGCGCTCGGCAGCACTAACGACAAAAGGATGACCGTCTAAATGAACAAACGCATCCACAGTGAAGGTTAATTGAATATATCGGGCTTTGGCTATTTCCTCTAACTGCCTCCATGAATTGATTGGCACTGGTGCACTTTTAAGAACAGCCTCAAATTTCGAAGGATCCCATTGATTCATTAGAGCAACAGTTTTTTTGCTGCCATTGTCCAATACCCAATCGACATGAACAGGAGAAAATTGCCAATCAGATGGAATAAAACTAACCAGTTCTCGATTAATTCCATTTATGCAACACCAAGCAGCTTCACCAACTGCCGAATCTGTCACGATACGATCCTTATGCTCGATATAATCGTCTGGCCCATGTGAGCGTATATCTTCCCAGAATGGCCCGTGCTGAGTAAGCCATTGCATCAAAGCGCGTTGCTCGTTCTTGGGTAGGGTTTGAACCGCCTGCTGCATTACCTTGTCCTTGGTAATTTTGGTATGCAAAATTTTCCTGTTACAATATAAAGAGCGACCAAAACGAAGCGCAATTTTCCTGATTTCCATTACCCGCTGGATCGAGTATCGGAACGAATTCATATCTGGAAACTGTCCGTCGAGTGATAGGTCATTGACCAAGAAATCCATCTCATTCCCCCCAACCAGCAAAGTAATTCATGTCTTTATCGAACTGATCAAAAAAGCCATCAGGCCAAGAATCAATGTTTCCATGTTTATCTAATTGCGGGCTGACAACTTGTGGTGACTCCGCAGATCGTGGTCTAAAGAAATGGATAGCGACTTGTTCCGGCTGAAGCCGTTCAGCTTTAACCGCCCTGCGAATTCCATTGAGAATATGGTCGCTATGGGTTTCAACTATAACCTGTATCCCCGCTCGGGAAACATCCGCCAAAAACTGGCCCATTAGTGCCTGTCCTACTGGATGGAGATGTACTTCTGGATTCTCGATAAGAAGAATATCACCTTCCGATGCTGAAAGAGCCGCTACTACGATTGGTAAAACTTGAGTAAGCCCAAAGCCGACATGAATCGGTCTATGAAAGTCCGTATCATCAGAAGTGCGTAAACCGAGTGTCACAGCGTTTGCTTGAGGTACTTGCTGTACAGATAATGCAAATCCAGGGAAGAATCGGCGCATTCGTTCCTCGACTTGGCGCAAACGTGTCTTTGGCGATCCCTCAAGCGCAAGTTTATCCAGAACAACCTCATCTCGCCCCCAATGCAAAACACTAACCGCATGTTCTCCCGCCGGACCAACAACTGTTGCAATCTGGCGATCTTCAAGTGTATAAACTTCGCGTGGCCCCACTCGCTCGGCAGTGATATAAGTAAGGTTGCGTAAGCGATTAGCCAACGATGCAGCATGTTTATTTAACTCAGGCGGCAGAAGATAGCGTAATAACTTTAATTGTTCGTGTGGCACATTCTCTACAGTTACACGTGCGACCGCCATGGACATCTCGGAGCGTTCCCCTGCAAAGAACCATAAATAACTTGGCCCATCGTCGATTATGCCGATTTCAAAATTTTGTCGTCCATTAACTTTATCCACTACGTCAGATACTGTGCCTAATTTGATTGTCGTTCCGTTTAGCATAAGACGTGTTGACCATTCGTGTTCCCGCATTGTCTGATGCAACAGAGCAAGTGATTGAAGGACAGAGGACTTTCCTGAAGCATTTCCACCCGACAAAAGTGTCAGGGCAGCCAGAGGGAGTTTAAGCAGTTCAAAACACTTAAAACGCTCAAGATCAAGACGGGTAAGCATTGAATACCTCCTTAAACATCTCTCTAGCAGCGGCAAAACGGAATTTTACTTTTCTCATATCGTTTGGCCCATATGTGATGGATTTAGTAAAGTTAATATCTTCGGATTCCCCACTTGATAGTAACTTGAAAAAAGCAAGCTGAAGTCGTTTAGCTCGCGCCTCTACAATGTTCTCGGGATAGCGCGATAATCCTGTTGACATGACATCCCAGAGTGAAGCGTTTAATACAGTCCGATTGTCCTGATCCTTAACGTGCTTTCTGAATGCATGCTGACCAAATACTTTGAAATTATTGGCGAGGCTTGTTCTGAATTCAGATGATAGCTTTTCGAGTTCTCGTTTTCCCATGTGATTCATTAGCTTCAGCGCTTTGGCAAGGAAATCGTCCATATCGCCCTTATATTCTTCAATTGGCAATAGTTGAAATGCACAGAAGCGGTTTACAAATTCACGATCCCTCATTGTCGAGGTTTTTAAACTTTTACCAGTTGCTTTAATAAAGATTTGTGTTTTAGCTTCTGCCTTCAAAAAGCTCGTCGCAGAACCCATGTAAAGGGAGTTTCGCATCTGCTGTCGTGTTAAGGGTATACCGCTATTTACACGCTCAAAAATATCCAATCGTGCTTTCTCGGGTACTTTGGCATCAATGACATATAGAATTAAATTACAATCCTCAACGCGGTTTTGAAGCTTGGGTGATAATTTATTAAACAATTTATTATTCAATTCGTCTTGTCCAGGAAGATTTAATTGAAGTTCATTGTTAACGAAGCGTCTAAAAGTAGATAAGCGCTGTAAACCATCCACTACAACCATACGTCCAGCATCATCCTCAGCAAGATAAAATACAGGTAATGGAATCCTCATTAGGACAGATTCAATTAATTTGCTCTGTTTGTCCTGTGGCCAAATAAAATCACGCTGAAAATCTGGATTCATTACGAAAGTTCCTTTTTCGATTCGCCTCAATACATCGTGAACCGTGCGATTCTCGTTCCGAATCAAAACCGTATCAATCGGATACTCACCCCAGCCAGTATCTTCATCTTTACCGAGACCCTCGATTTCATCATCGTCTAAATTAGTTTGTTGTGTACTCATTGGTTTATCTCTTGTTTCATCCATAGAGCAGAATTGTATTTTCTCATGTTGTCTGATTTTGCGCTCGCGCTAAATCGTTGAAGCACGGCGAAACTGGCTTAAAGGGCTTTGATGTTACGTTTGCTCTGGAGCGTAAAATGGTTGAGTTGATGCTTGATTTTGAGCAGTTCAAGCTTGAAGAACGCATAGATGGACGCTAAAAGGTTCGAATACCAGACGATATGGGGTTATAGAAGGGAAAACAGAAAAGTCCAATACCTTGAAAGTTAGGCCGTTCATGGATCAACAAGCTTAACACGAACCGCTCACCTTAATTGTTTCCCCCTACCGATTGCCATATTTTGGATGATTCCAACCTTTAGGCTTCAATACGTGATAGGAAGCCGGAACCCGAAGATAGGAACCCGCCATCCAAGCTTGTTTTCCTCTGGCTGTCAAACGTTCCATTTTGAGGGCTTCCTCATCGGGTTCAATCGGTTTTGAAAAACCCGAACGGGTATAGATTTGCAACTGGTCCGGCCCGTTTTCATTGATTTGCAAGCGGTGGCGAATGCGCCCATCCGGGCCACGCTCAGCCATTTGCGCGGCAAAATTTTGGCGAGATTGTGCCGGTCCGCCTTCCACCATCATGTCTGCTTTAGAGTTTTTTCGGCCTCGTTTTAGACGGGGCTTGATGGAAGCAGTATATTGTTTGATGCTATTAAAATTTTCCGGCTGGCTAGTGCCATGTATTTTGCGATCTTGATTGCGTTGATTCAGCCATTCGCGCATTTCCTCCAAACCCATTTTTTTCTCCGGGATTGTTGAGCGCCCGGCATTTCCCAACTCCGGTTGTGGAATGCCTATCTCGAAGGCAAGCGACAACTTTGCCGGAATCAGCACTAACAGTATAAGCAAGCCAAAGAGACGCCCGTTGTTCACACATTTTTCGCTATAGTTTTGGAAAGTGAATTGTAGATGATTTTCCAAAGTTCTTCTCGTCAGAATAATTTCCGGTCTACCATTAAGAACAGTCATGACCATTACTATGCATTCTATGCATCTATCAATCAAGCGCTTGAGAGGTTATCATTACCCACTTGATTGTCAACCCACACCCGTCGAACCTTCACGTTGCCGTCACCCAATCCCCCACATATCAATGCTCCGCTGGCGGTTGTCGATCTGGAATGCATCCGGGGTGACAATTTGTTGTTTTCCGGCTTGAACTTCTCCTTGCGCGAAGGCCAGTTGATGCAGATCGAGGGTGCCAATGGCAGTGGAAAAACCAGCCTATTGCGTATCTTGGCGGGTCTGAGCCGCTCCAGCGAGGGGCAAGTGCTATGGGAAGGTGAAGACATCCTCAAGCATCGGACGGCTTACTTTTCGCAAGTCGCCTATCTGGGCCATACATTAGGGGTCAAATCCGATTTGTCGCCAGTGGAAAATTTGAAAATCTCTTTGGCATTGGCAAACATTCGGTTCGATGAAGAAACGGTTTATCGAGTATTGGAGCAAACCGGCCTTGCCGGAAAAGAGGACATGCCAGCCCGTTCTTTGTCGGCGGGGCAGAAACAAAGGGTTGCCTTGGCGCGGTTATTGGTTTGTCCGGCAAAATTATGGATCATGGACGAACCCTTCACGGCTTTGGATGTATCCGGTGTTGGCTTGGTTCGCGAACTGTTGGAAAGTCATTTGCAACGTGGCGGCATGGCGGTATTGACATCCCACCAAGCCGTGGAAGTGCGAGGGAATATAGTCAGGGTGAATTTGTCGGAGGGATGAAAGTTAGATGAATTTATTTTTATTCGGAATTTGATGTTGAAAACCCCTTATGTTCCAAGCTTTTAAAGCCCTGATGAAACGCGACTTGCTGCTGGCCTTCCGCCATCGTGGCGAGTTGGCAAATCCCTTGCTGTTCTTTTTCATGATTGTGACTTTGTTTCCGTTAGGCGTCAGCCCGGAAGTCACCTTGCTTCGAAAAATTGCCCCCGGTGTGATCTGGATTGCGGCTTTATTGGCGGCTTTGTTTTCGCTGGAAAACCTGTTCCGCTCCGATTTCGAAGATGGCGCATTGGAGCAAATGCTGCTCAGTCCGCAGCCTTTATCTTTGCTGGTGCTGGCAAAAGTGCTGGCGCATTGGTTGGTTAGTGGTTTGCCGATGCTGCTCTTGGCCCCGCTGTTGGGTCTGCTACTGGCAATGCCCGAACCGGCGATTGCCGCGTTGGAGTTGACCTTGGCAATCGGTACGCCTTTGTTAAGCTTGATCGGTGCGATAGGTGTGGCACTAACGGTTGGCTTGCGCCGGGGCGGCGTATTGCTGACGCTATTAATCATGCCCTTATATATACCGGTGCTGATTTTCGCCACCAATGCCGTCACGGCGGCAGCGGCGGGAATGCCCATCGCCGGACAAATTTATTTCCTGGCGTCGTTGCTGGTGCTGGCCTTGACCTTGGCCCCGCTGGCGATTGCCGCCGCCCTTAGAATCAGTGTGAGTTGAATACCATGTGGCAGTTTCTGCATAAACTGGCGTCACCCCGATATTTTTATGATATTACAGGCAAGTGGATACCTTGGTTGGGTGGCTTGACCGTTATTACCCTGTTGGCTGGGCTTTATTATGGATTAATCAAAGCCCCGCCTGATTATCAACAAGGGGAAAGTTACCGGATTATGTTTATCCATGTGCCGGCGGCTTGGATGTCGATGTTCATTTATGTGTTGATGGCATTCTGGAGCGGCATCAACCTAATTTGGAATATCAAACTGGCGGATGTGATGACCGTCAGTTCCGCCACTTTGGGTGCATCCTTTACTTTTCTTGCCTTAATGACAGGTTCGCTATGGGGCAAGCCAATGTGGGGGGCTTGGTGGGTATGGGATGCCCGGTTAACCTCCGAGTTAATCCTGTTGTTTTTATATTTGGGCTATATCGCCCTCGTCGCTGCCATTGAAGACCGCCGCACCGCCGCCCGTGCCGGTGGGGTATTGATATTGGTTGGCGTAGTCAATATACCCATCATCCATTATTCAGTGGAATGGTGGAATACCTTGCACCAAGGCCCGACCGTGACCAAACTCGACAAACCCTCCATTCATCTCAGCATGTTAATCCCCTTGCTGATTATGGCGGTGAGTTTCAAGCTGTATTATCTGACCGTAGTGCTGATGCGCGCCCGTGCTGAAGTCTTGGATAGAGAGCGGCGCAGTGCGTGGGTGAGGGAGTTGTTTGGGGCTAAAGAGTCGCGATGAAGGTAACGCTGTTTGAAAGTAATATACAGACAACATGCCATCAAGCGGATGTTTGAACGTAACATCAATGCACCGGACGTTGAAACTGCTTTGGCAAACGGTCTTCGAATTGAAGATTATCCGAATGACACTCCTTTTCCAAGTTGCTTATGGTTGGGCTACTCCAACGAAAGACCCTTACATATTGTCTTTGCTGATAATATGGAGAATGAGGAGCGAATTATTATTACTGTCTATGAACCAGACCCGGTACATTGGTCACCGGGCTTCTCAAAGAGGATAAAGCCATGAAATGTCCAATTTGCAAACACGGTAACACGCTGCCAGGAACTGCCACTGTGACGTTGGAACGAGGCGGTTCGACGATTGTTTTCCGTCAAGTTCCCGGCGAAATTTGTGAAAACTGCGGTGAATCATTTCATTCCGCTGAAATTACATCGGCCCTTTTAAGGCAAGCAGAAACCGCTGTCACGCAAGGAGTGGAAATCGATGTCAGAAAATTTGCTGTGGCAGCTTAAGTTGTGTATTTCGCTGTTATCTTTGATATTTTGCCCTGCCTAAACTTTTCGTCAGGGTGTATACCCTGTCGTGCTTCGGTAGAAACATTTCCATCATGACTAGAAAAAAAATTTTATCCGTCGGATTTGAATTGGCAGATGATGATATTCAGTACTGCCCGTTTAACTCGAATATATCGCTTTTAGATTGGGACATCATACTTTTTCGCCCCGTAATAGATGATTTCTTGACTCAAGCCGAAGTTTATAAAGGAAAACTTGCTTTGCGTGATTTTGATTCTTTCCGTTTAATACCCTTTATGGCTATATTCATCTTGCACAACTCTGAACAACCTCATGCCTGAAATTTGTCGATTTTATGGAATCATCATCAGAATGTTTTTGATTGATCGTGAACATCCACCAAAGCATATACACATAAAGTATGGCGAATACGATGCGGTGATGGAACTGATGAATTTCAACCTAATTGAGGGACAGATACCCAAGAAATGCCGACAATTAGTTCGCGAATGGGCGGAGATGCATCAAGAGGAACTTATTGAAATGTGGGATACACAAAATTTTCGTTCAATTGAACCTTTGGAGTGACAGATGAAGCTTAAACATTTTAAACAATTAGACAGGTATCGTTTTATTTTGACTTTTGAAAACTGCGAAACAATAGAAGTTAACTTGCAAGAATTGATAGGGCAGCATGTCGCAGTCGATTTATTAAACACCGCGCACATTGACCCGGAATGGGGATGCTTGGAATTCCTAGATGGCAAGGTAGATATAGAACCCAAAACGCTTTATCGTTTTGCAGGCGGCACATTGAACCAACAAGCTGCATAACCAATCAGTCTTTAGATGGTTTGAAAGCTCAACCTTCTTATGTATTATCCGACTAGATTCTTAGTTCATAGCTAGGGGCAAGTAAAAAATCAAAGTATTAATTCCTCTCGCGTATTAATATTGACGAATAATTCAGGGCAATCACTATAATCAGCTAACGCCAGTCTGCGCGACCTGAGCCAAGTTTCCATTTTACGTTGTCCGCTTGCCAGATAAGCCGCCAGATCGTCAGCCAGTCGGCAATCGGCCATCAGAAACACCGGATGCAATCTCTCCCCGTCGGTAGCCGTGCAAATTTCAGCTTGTTCAGCCAGCAAATTATCGTAAAGCCGACCCAATAAAAGGCCATCAATGCATGGGCAGTCACAGGGAACCGTCAACACATATTGGGTTTGCGCCGACCGCATCGCGCTTAATAATCCAGCCAACGGGCCATCAAAGCTGTCATTGAGATCAGTAATGACAGGGTAGCCAAAACAGGCATACTCTTCAAGATTGCGATTGGCATTGATGAGGATGGTTTCGCTGACCTGTCGCAATGCATCCAATGAATAACTCACCAAAGGGTGGCCGTGATAGCGCATCAAGCCCTTGTCTGCCCCTCCCATGCGCCTTGCCCTGCCGCCAGCAAGCACCACGCCTGTAATCTTTGATCTTTCGACTGTCATCAAAGCCCTCATAACCCTATAATAATGGAAAAATTGTGACTCGACGCGGGAAACCTACCGAGTCAGCAATTTCCCCGGATTGCTCTTGGCCCTTCGATTCTGTAAGGGCAAGCTTAGTCCGGTCTACGTAAACTATCACTGTTAACTGTGAGGAAATCATTATGGCCTTGTTTCTGGATTCAGCCATAGCAGCCGATGCGAGGGAGGCCATGGCATTAGGTTTTGTGTCTGGCATCACCACCAATCCCACCTTGATCGCTAAAACCAACCGCAGACCGTTCGATGTGGTCGCAGAATTGGCAGACATTTGCGGCGGTACGGTGTTTTATCAACTAACCGCACCCAGCATGGCGGAACGCGAAGCCGAAGCGAGGCGTGTGTTGGCGCTTAGGTCCAATATCGCATTGAAAATCCCCATGACGACGGAAAACTTGGCTTTGGCGGCCAATTTTGCGGCTGAGGATGTCATTGTCGGGATGACGGCCACCTACAGCCCCGCACAAACCTATTTATCCTGCGAAGCGGGTGTCGCGTATTCCATCGCTTATGTCAACCGTAGTACTCGCTTGCAAGGCGACGGCTTGGGTCTGGTTCGGGAAATGCGCGAAGTGGTCAATGCCTGCAACACCTCCACCACGATCATGGTCGCCAGCTTGAAATCCCCTCAAGAAGTTGTCCAAGCGGTGATTGCCGGTGCGCAGCATGTCACCATTCCCTTGCCATTGCTGAAGGAAATGGGCAATCATCCGTTGTCCGAACAAACCATTGAGGAGTTTGCCCGCTCGATGAAGCACGGCTGAACGAGTACGCCCTCATGTGGCATTTTAACCGCCTATTCGTCGCGTTTGCACTGGCTTTGTTAATGGCTTGCGCAAGCCAACGGCCTAAGGAGTCACAGCAATGGTATCAGGCAGAAACGGTCAAGCCCTACGACGATGTGTTGGCGGAACTGGAATTGGCTATCACCGAAAACAATTTTCGTATCACCGGGCATAATCATATTGGCAGTGTCATCCGTCAACGCGACAATATCAGCTTTCCCGATTACGACACCATCCAATTTTGCAATTTAAGTTTGGCTCGTGTCATGCTGGAAATGTCCCCCGCTGCCGTGGCCTACATGCCTTGCAATGTTGCGGTGAGGTCGGAACAAGGCAAGGTGATTATCGTGACCCATCTGCTCCCCGCCGATGGCCCGAACGAAAAGCTCAATGCCTTTTTTCGGGAGTTAAATGGAAAGTTGAAAAAAATCGTCGATTTTGCGGCTGAAAAATGACGAATAATTTTCGCCGATGAATTAAGATTGGCAGTTAACTGTGTTCGTAAGGGCTTGCCGACAAGCACTGAACCACTAGGCTGCTTTGCCTGTCAATGGCAATGTTGAGAGAATGTTCAGGAATTGCCAACACCAAGCTTTGTACCCTATCATCATTCTTTCTTAAAATGTATAACAACACAACGCAATAACATGACTATGAAACTTAACCCATCCATTATCTTGATCTTAGCATCGTCCTTGCTCTTTGGCTGCGCTGGAACCGGCAAACCAAAAGCCGTCGCGCCGGGAGCGCAAGCCACCGCAAGCTCACCAACAACCAACAATGATTTCCCAACACTGACGCGCGTCGAGTATGTAATGAGTTGCATGCAGGAAAAAGGCGGGAAAAACTACGACAACCTCTACCACTGCGTGTGCGCGGTGGATAAAATTGCGGCCAATATGTCGCATGACGAGTTCATGCAAGCACAAACATTTGAGACCAACAAAAATTTAGCGGGTGAAAGAGGGGGCGTTTTCCGAGACCCGCCACAGTCTAAGGCGCTGCGCGACAAGCTGAAATCCGTGAGTGATGAAGCCATTGCAGCTTGTTTCCCCAATGGCGGCAAAGTGTCCGCCCCCAAAACGAAATAACAGTCATGTGGAACTTTAACTTACTTGCCGCCACTCGCACCGTCGAGGCGACCATGCCTTTCATGCTGTATCGGTTGGCCGTCTGCCTAGGGCTAGCCTTCGCTTGTTTGTTCGCTGCCTTGGCGGGTGCGGGCACTTTCATCGCATTTGCCTCTTTTTCCGCCAAACAAAGCGGCATGGCGAATTTTGGCGCACTGGTCGGACTCGTTGGCTTGGCCTATTTTCTATACCGCTTTCGGGTTGGACTATTTTTTAACATGAAGGCTGGGCATCTAGCCTTGTTGGCAGAACTTGCTTGGGGAGAAAAGCTACCCCCAGGCAAGCAGTTGATTGAGTTGGCTAAACAAAAAGCTTCGCAACGCTTTCCGAAAGAGGTCGAATTCTTTGAAATTGACGAGTCGGTCAAACAGGTGTTGAACTCATTACCCGCCAAACATTGCCCATACCTTGGCAAAATCACCCATCAAGCTTTAGCTGACATTTTTGTGAAAGTGGCTGGATATTTTGCCCAAACCTGCGACCAAGCCTTGCTTTGCTTATGCTTTGTGGCGAAGGAGACCAATCCTTGGGAATCGGTGCGCAGCGGACTCGCATTGCATCTTAGGCATTTCGACATGCTGTCGAAAAACCGCATATTCTTATTGGGCTTTGAATACTTAGGCTTATTGCTGGCCTTTTTCGCCATGCTCTATCCGGTAGGCAGTGCGGTGTCGATATTGCCGGTGGATGTTGGCGTTTGGCGCTATGTTTTTGCGTTTATCTTTGCTTGGAGCTTGAAGGCAGCATTCTTAGAGCCGATTGCCACAACAGCACTGGCAGAGTTGTATTTCGATTTGGCTAAGCGGGAAGGCGGTCCAACCGGTACAGAGCTTAAAGAGCTAGAATCGGGTTCCGAGGCATTCCGCACGATTGTGAACAAAGCCGCTTAAACAGAGCGCTTCTCAAACCAACCGACTCGGCTTTTCAACCGAGTCGGTCTTTTGATGATAGTTCTATCAAATGTCAAAATCCAAGCCTTCCTGCTTAGGTTCAGGATGGCTATAGGAATGCAGGAGTTTGATCAAGTCATCCATTACCACATCACCCGCTTTCAACACTAACATACCCTCCCTTGCCTCAGGTTGAATGACATCCAACGCGCAGATGCAAATCAGTCCTGCTGCATTGAACTGGCGGGCCAATAGATTGGCCTGATTGCCCAGCAAATCGTCATCCAACACCGCACTGGCATAGCCCAAATCGAATAATTTTCTATCCAAGCGGTAGGCGGTATCCAAACGCTTGTCTCCGGTCAGCCATACCGTCAAAGGCTTTTGGTTAAAGCGGGCCGCACGTTCCTCCGGGCTAACCTTGTGGGGTTTTTCACTCGTTTCTGCCTTGCTGACTATCATGCCCGCTCCCACGGTCACATTGGTCAGTCGATCTATAAGGATGAAAGAGCCTGTGGTTTTGCATAATTTATAGGAGTCAAAGGCAACCGATGAACCGAGCGCCACTTCGCATCGGCCAATTTCATTCAAGGCGAGCTGACGTGCCTCGTGCCGCTCCAAGGTGTTCACATCGGTGCGGGAAATTATCCGAGAAATGGAACCCGTCACCGTTTTGGTGGCCATTTTTAAGTAATATTGACGCCCCGGATTAAGCGGCACTTCCGTCATCCAGACAATATCAGCAACGAAACGCGTATCCACCCAAGGCAAGTCATTCGGTTTCGCCAACATGTCCCCCCGACTGACATCAATTTCATCCACTAAGGTGACGGTCACCGCTTGCGGAGGGAAAGCTTGTTCCAATTCGCCGTCGTGCGTGACGATGCTTTTGATCCGGCTAGTTTTGCGTGAAGGCAAAGCCATGACCATGTCACCCTTTTTCAGCACCCCCGCCGCCATGGTTCCACTGAAGCCACGGAAATCCAAGTTCGGGCGGTTCACCCATTGCACTGGAAAACGTACATTGGTGAAGTTTTGCACGTCGGCCACTTCAATGCTGTCCAACAGTTCCATCAGTGGTTCGCCATCATACCAAGGCATGGCATCGCTCTTATTGACCACATTGTCACCTTTGAGGGCCGATAGCGGTATGAACTGGACATCATGCAGATCCAAGGTATCGACGAAATCCAAATAGTCCGATCTTATTTTCTCGAAAACAGCCTGACTGTACTCCATTAGATCCATCTTGTTAATCGCCACCAGAATATGCTTGATGCCGAGCAGGGACACGATAAAACTGTGCCGCTTGGTCTGGGTCTGCACCCCATAGCGTGCATCGATGAGGATGATGGCGAGGTCACAGGTGGAAGCCCCCGTCGCCATGTTGCGAGTATATTGTTCATGACCAGGGGTGTCAGCAATGATAAACTTGCGCTTGGCGGTGGAGAAATAACGGTAGGCCACGTCGATAGTAATCCCTTGTTCACGTTCTGCCTGCAAGCCGTCCACCAATAAGGCCAAGTCTATGTCCCCGCCGGTGGTGCCTGACTTTACACTGTCCTTCTGGATGGCGGCCAGTTGATCTTCATAAATCATTTTAGAATCATGTAACAAGCGACCAATCAGAGTGCTTTTGCCATCGTCAACATTGCCACACGTCAGGAAGCGCAATAGCTCCTTCCGTTCATGTTGGGCCAAATAGCTATGAATATCGGTGCTTATCAGGTCGGATTGGTGTGACATGGGTAGTGAGTTCATTGAAAGGGTTCATAATTTTAGCACAAAAGGCCAGAATATTTTCCAGCCTTTGCCATTCCTGAATGATGCCTTGGCTGTCCAAATAGGATATGATTGATTTGAATGGGTTGGAGCGCAAGCGCATGGCTTGGCGCAACAAGGCGAACCTTCCAAAGAAGCAACATCAATCACAATGAACTGCAAATAGTTGGTATAGGCTAGTGAATTACGAGTTGGTTAAGAAATGGAAAAAATTTGTCAAGTCCAAGCTTAAAGCATTGCAATCTTGGTATGATATGACTTTTTTTCAGTTTGACAGTGTCAAGTTGGAATCCGCCCTAACCAAGCTTGGGATCAACACAGGTGATACGGTATTCGTGCATAGCTCGTTTGATGCATTCCGGGGATTCAAAGGCAAGCCAACCGATATTATTCAAATGCTGAAAAGCTTAGTCGGTATGAATGGTGTTATTATGCTGCCCACTATGGCAATCACAACAACCGCTGTCGACTACGCCTTGGAAAACCCTATTGTCGATATTAAGCGGACTCAATCTCGGATGGGTCTGATTACTGAGCTATTTCGCCGTACCCCAGGGGTTTTCAGAAGCTTGCATCCTACCCATCCTATCGCCGTATGGGGGAATGATGCCCAAGCCATTGTTGCAGACCACCATCTAGCGAAAACCCCTTGTGGCTTCCCCAGTCCACTCTATCAATTATATGAAAGGGATGGCAAAATATTATTATTAGGCACTGGCATTGAGGTACTCACCTTCTTTCATACCGTCGAGGAAATTCTGGAACACAAATTATCTGTCAATCCATTTACGGAAAATAGCTTCGATTTGCAAGTCAAGGATGAAAAGGGGCAGTTATGGGATTGCAATACCCGTTTATATGAGCCATCTGTTTCAAGAAGAAGGCGGCTTTACCCTTTATTAAATGAACTTAAACGAATGCAAGCTTTAAATGAATGCAAGGTGGGCAAACTTCACATACAATTATTTCCGGCCAAGGATGTCCTCAAAGCCGTCCAATACCTGATAGACCGTGGCATAAGCTGTTATGAATGAAGCTCATACCTCTAACCAATCTGCCAAGCGCGAAGCTCAATTAAGAGAGGCATTATCCCTTCAGGTACAAACAGGTAATCGTGACAATGCGATACAATTTGCACGTTTACTGCTTAAAGAATTCGCCAGCGCTAAAACTTATCGATACCTAGGTAAAGTCGTTTCTAGTGAAAGCGTTGTAGGTTTGGGCCTTAGACCTTACCGCATCGCATTATTGTCTTCATTTTCCATAGAGTTTATGAAAGATGCATTATTTGCACTAGGCGTTGCCAATGGGTTATTAATTGAATTTTATCAAACCGGGTTTGGTGCATTTAGGCAAGAGATATTAAATCCTTCAAGTGGACTTTATCAGAAGTCGGTGGACTTGACTATCCTTGCCGTTGAAGGTGAGGATTGGCTACCCGAAATATATAGGCAGTATACGTTAAACAGTTTGAATCTTATCGCTATAAAAGACAATTTTAAACGTGAATTAATGGGCCTGTTGGAAAAATTCCGAACTTACAGCCATTCGCCAATACTGATTCATGATTTAGCACAACCCCTTTATTGCCTATTGGGAATAGCAGAGGGTTCCAATCATTTAGGACAGGGGCTATTGGTTCATGATTTGAACAAGTTACTGCATGAGGTTTGCAGTCGATATAGTGAAGCATTTGTAGTAAATTACCAGTCTATAGTCAGCCGAGTTGGTGGAAATCATTGGTATGATCTGCGAATGAAACATTATGCCAAGTTTCCTCTTTCCCAAGAGGCCATTGGTGAGTTGGCACGGGAGTATATGAAATACTGCCGGTCTCTGCTGGGTTACTCAAAAAAGTGTTTGGTTGTGGATTTGGATAATACGCTATGGGGTGGTGTCCTAGGTGAGGATGGACTGGAAGGAATCAAATTAGGAACCACTTATCCGGGTAGCGCTTTCATTGACTTTCAACAGCAGATTCTAGGATTACATTCTCGCGGTGTAATATTGGCTGTTGCTAGTAAAAACAACCAGCAGGATGTCGAAGAAGTTTTTGCCAAGCACTCATCCATGGTCTTGCGACGAGCCGATTTTTCAGCTTTTGAGGTGCATTGGAATGCAAAAGTTGAATCGCTAAAGCATATTGCCTCTAAACTGAATATCGGCTTGGAACACATGGTGTTCGTGGACGATAACCCAGTGGAATGCGAACAGGTGAGAATGCATTTGCCTATGGTCACAGTCATATTACTGCCACCCCAGCCAGAACAATACAGTCAGGCTTTATTGGAAGAGGGTTGGTTTGACACATTGTCGATTTCGGCAGAAGATATCAAGCGTTCATCGCTATACGAACAACGGGCACAGGCCGAGGCATTACGGGAAACTAGCACCGATCTTGAAGGATTTTATCGTGATTTGAATATGACTCTTGATTTTTTCCCAGTCAGCGCGAAAAACCTGGCTAGGGCCGCGCAACTTACCCAAAAAACCAATCAATTCAATGCTACAACCCGCCGCTACACTGAAGGGGAAATAACCAAACGCTTGCATGACCCCGCCTGGATCACAGCGACCGTATCGGTGACGGATCGATTTGGGGATAACGGTATTGTAGGGTTGATGTTGGCTCATTTAGCAGAGCAAGAGCTGATCATTGACACCTTCCTTTTGAGTTGTCGTGTCATTGGTAGAACCGTAGAAACCGCGATGTTAGCTTATTTGTGTGAAATCGCGGGTACTGTCAATGCCAAATACTTAATGGGTGAAATAATCCCAACACAAAAAAACCCTCCCGTGAGAGATTTATTTGAACGGCACGGCTTTGCGTTGGACAACACTGGAGAAACCGGAAACTCATACTGGCGATTAAATTGCGAAACCTCGAAAGTCGAATATCCGGCTTGGTTTAAATTCATCAAAAACCAATAACATTGTAAAAGGATCATATTGTGGAAAATAATATAGAACAGAAAATAAAACTTGTAATGTCGGATATTCTAAATATCCCTGAAGATTTAATTAACGAGAGTACGGCTTCCGACAATACGGATGGCTGGGATTCAGGCAATCATATTCAATTGATCGTTGCCTTGGAAGAGGAATTTTCCATTAATTTTGACGTCACAGAATTTGAGTCCATGTTGTCATATATGGATATATTAAAACTTGTTAAAGTGAAGCTTTAATCCAACTATCTTTAAATTGCTCCTATGAAAGTTGATCATTATGGCTTCTTGACCGAAAATATAGAAAAAAGCATCGCAGCATTCTCCGCACTAGGATATGATAAAAAATCAAGGACACTGGATGAAAGCAGGGGAATAGACATTGCCTTCATCGAATCCAAAAATGGTGAAACCATTGAGCTTATCATGCCCGTCCACGATCAGTCGGTTGTATCTAAATTAATGGGAAAATTAAAATATAACATCTATCATACTTGCTATGCTGTTGATGACATGGAACAATCAATAGCAGATTTAAGAAAAAAAGGATTTTTAGTGATTGACGCTGCAAAACCAGCCGTGGCATTAAATGGGATGAGGGTTGCATTTTTATATTCACGATATGCTGGTATGATCGAATTATTAGAACAAACACAGATTTAATAACTATCATGCTAAAAGTCAAACATATACACATAATACTATTAGTATTATTTTTTATCCAATTAGCATTGATTAGCTATTCACTGCCAATTTATGAGCTATGGTCTGAAAAGCCATTTCTTCATGTCGATTCCCCCTATCATATTTACCAGATATCTATTGCGAATCAACTGGGCAAAGAGGGGTTGCTGGTAGGATACGACCCACTCTTTTCATCAGGATATGTTGCGGGGGTTTCAAAAAACAATAGACATTTTAAAAAATCAAAAATTCGGAGGTAAAATCGCTGATTTTATCAAAGGTGATTTGAAAAATTTTGATGATATAAATAATGTATTTAAAAAACACAAAATTGAAGCTGTGATGCACTTTGCGGCTTATTCGCAAGTGGCAGAATCCATCAAAAATCCTTCAAAATATTTTGAAAATAATGTCAATGGCTCATCAAATCTTTTTAAAGCAATGATAGATAATGGTGTTTCCAAAATAGTTTTTTCTTCAACAGCGGCGGTTTATGGCGAGCCAGACTATACGCCTATTGACGAAACTCACCCCTTAAATCCTATTAATCCTTATGGAGAATCGAAATTACGAGTAGAAAAAATGCTTGATGATTTGGATTCTGTTCATGGACTAAAAAATATCAGGCTTAGATATTTCAATGTCGTAGGAGCAGACAGCGAAAGTATCATAGGCGAAATTCATAAACCCGAAACTCATTTGATTCCCAATATTATCAAAT
>CAIYXP010000007.1 GCA_903930145.1 uncultured Methylococcaceae bacterium | reverse complement strand
GCATCTCCCACTGCCGATCCCACGCCACGGCCTATGCCGTGGCGCTCGACGAGACGCCGAGCACGTTCACGAGCGACATGCCACGCGAAGTCCAAATTGCCTACACCACTTGAGTAACTGAATATTTTGCCAAGCAGCGCAGCCTTTATGCATCAGCTTCAATACTCTGCTGTCCAAACTTTCAATTCCCGGTTGAATCCATCGAACACCCGCCCGGTACAATTGTTCGATATGACCGCGATTAAGATTCGCCTTAGTTTCAAAAAACAGCGTGTAATCGTTTTGCTCCAAGGTTTTCAACAGCGTCTTAAAATAGGCCATGTCGAGGATATTGTCTACGGCCTCCATACGCTTGATGCCATAGCGATCCGACAATTCCTCCAATTCTTTAGCCACCCGCTCGGCTGATTTCACCCGATAACTGATGCCCCCGCCATTCAACCCGCAAAACGTGCAGTGGCTCACTGAACCCCACCAACAACCCCGCGAGGTCTCGAACGGCAAGCCAGGCAAAATAAATTGACGGTAGCGGTTGCTGTCCAACTCACTAAAGTAATCGCTGAAATCAGGGCTGGGCAAATCAGTCAATTCCTGGGTGATGGCACGGGGGATTGGATTGTTTTGATTTAGGCCAGCATAAGCACTTTTGTTCCTAAAGTTCGGGCTGAAGATGGCTGTCGATATGTCTTCGACTGATATGTCACTACCCTCGTCAATGATCCTGCGGCATAACGGCACGATTAACCTATCCGCCTCACCCGAAACGACAAAATCTACCCATGGAAAAGACTCATGCAAGGTCAAGCCCATGATCCCTTCGCAATTTGCACCGCCCATCATGGTGACGATGCTAGGATTCAATTCCCGCAAGCGCCTGAGCAAAGCCAGTGAAGCGACATTTTGCTGAAAAGTGGAAGAGCAGCCCACTATGCCCGGGCCACTTTCTAGCAAACTCCTCGCTACGCCGTCGACAAAATCGGAAATTTGACTACGAAGCCCTAACAGTTGGTCGCACACCGACTGCGCATCCTGCTTTCGCAACAGACTATTGCGGGCTATCAAACGCTGTAGAAACTGCTCATCATCAATCTTGAAATCGGGAAACGCCGTGTTTGCAAACAGCCATTCTGCCAACTGGTCCTCAGCGCGGGTAAACCCCAGCAAACGCAACATATCCACCCCAGCCATGGCAAAGAAACGTAGGTTGGCGTAATCAACTCGACAGCCAATCCCACCTTGATGGAGAATGGCTTGCAACAAGCTCAATCCCAGTGAGGGCCGCTTGACATCCCCCATCGGCATGTTAACTAAACAAACCTCGACATTCTTAACCATGGCAGTGCCCTGCTTAAGCCAGCTTGCGTTGGGTGGCTATCCCGTCATAGGCTGGGTCGTCATTCAACAAACCCTTGACAAAAAAATGCTGCAAGGCCGAACTCACTAAATTCGCCTGTGCATCCGATGGAGCCAATTGCTTGATGATCTCTTTGGCACTTAGCCTGCCCCCAGCAATCAACTCACCTAAACGCGCCATGAATGGCATACCGTTGCAGTTGTGTTCGACGTAAGGGCTTTTTAACTTAAAGGTGTTGGTTCTGCCATCTTCCGGGGCGATATAGTTCAGATCCTTGCGGAAGGAAAGTATCGACTCATCGGGCACACTTTCCGGCATGAACTGTTCGATCATGTCTTGCAGAATCGCCCTGAATTCTTCCCCTGTGTCGAAATGCCGCTCGTCATAAATTCGATAGCCCAAGGGCCATTGCTCGCAGGAGCGGCAAGGCGAAACCAATTGAATATTTTGCTTCATCATGCTGACTAAGAATCCGCTAACGCAGGCGATTGTCGCATGGTCGCCTTTTAGCTTGGAAATCTCGTCATTCCTCCCGGCAGCTTGCAACCGTTTCTTGCGTTCTATTGCCCTGCCCGCCATCGCTTTTAAGTTCAGGGATTCTTTATTCTGTGTCACCAGTTCAACCCCTAACAACTCCCTAGGCGTAAACGTTTGATGAATAAGGTTCAACTGACGCAAGGTCGTCACCGAGAAGCGGTTAGTCACACAACGATACTGATTGAACAGCGCCATAATCTCGCGGGTCAACGCTACATTTTTCAATGGAGCGGCAGTCGTTGTCTGTGGCAAATAGCCGGTGATCTGGTAATAGTCGTTGATGAATTTCGGATAATCCGGATTGTCGCTGGGGTCGGTCGCCCAGTAGCAGAAACCAGTATGCGCCGCCTCGCCAAACAATTCGCTGACACTTCCCAGTATTTCTTGCCACAATGTGGAATGCTCTTCAGTATAAGGATAATATCCTTGAAACTGACCGGCAGATATTCCGCAGAACCAGCAGCCCACGGAACAGCCTTGGCTCAACTCAAAAGAAATGATCGGGTGGGTGATAGCCTCATAGTTTCCGGGGATTTCGCTGGCAGACCTTGCAATTTGTCGTTCGCGCCAAGCATGGAAGCGGGAGTTGGATTTGGACATGTCGCCCTGTTCACGGATGACCGTGCGATGTTGGCGCATTTGATTGATATAGCGATCAAATGCATCAGCCAAGGGCCACTCTTTTTCCAGTTCTGGTTTGAAGCGATACTTGGCATATTGGTTATGCCACAAAGGCAAGGCTTGCATTAGGTCGATGTCAATACCGTATTCTATTGCAACCGGATTAGGGGTTTCATGGTTTTTATTAAGTTTTTTGCGAAACTCTTCGTCGCCTACCAATCTCTCCATGAAACGTTTGACCAAGGCAATCGTATCTAACTCTTCTTCTGTTCGAGAAGTGAATATATTCCGGTAATGCAAAGATGCTTTGGAAGGTGCTGGGGTCATAGTGATGCCTCTTTTGGTAACGTTATTATTGGATTCATAGAATTCTTAATCATTACTATATCCTTGATGCGTTCCCACGCCAGAGCGTCACCGACATTAAGTTAGCGTTCGTAGTTTCGCCTTTAGGCAGCAAACTGACCGAAAAAAACCGGCTGAAGCCGGGACTACAAACGTTTTGACATGTATAAATTCGTTAACATAATGGAAGTGACGCCAAGGCTCAGGAACGCAAGTTAAGAAGCTACGTCAACACCACCACGGCGACTGCTTCGGCGGCAACACCAACTGTTGTCTCGGCTGATGCGGCTTCTGTTGTGACAGTAGCTGCCGTTTGGACAGTGACTGTCTCCGTCGTGTTGGAATAAACCGAGTTGCTAACTGAGATTGTCTCAATGCTCGTTTCGATAGTTGACATGGAATAAACTCCAAAAGTTAAAGGTCTTGGGCGATTGGGTTGTTGATTTAAAGCTCGCTCCGCCCATACAAGCTCGCATTTAGGCAAACCATGCCAGATTCTGGTCACTTCAGTTGGCCCATCAACAACCATGCACATCATCCAATTTTATTAACCGTCTTGTATATCGGAAAAAATCTGATTTTTCGTCTTTTTTTGGGTCATGGGAATGACGGTGAATCGGGAGAAAGCGGTTTCAATGTGTCCAGGCTCTTGAAACCGCCCATGACAAACGTCCTGTTAAAGAGTGGGAAATTAGGTTAACACAATGACCGCAACGGCAGCGGCTGCAACTTCTGCTTCTGCGGCAGCCGTCGTCGTTGTTTCTGCAGTCTGCACTTCAGTGGACACGGTCACGGCGGTTTGAACCGATACCGTTTGCGTGACCGTGGAGCTGCCAGAAGACGAACTTGATGATTGCACTGTGTTAGTCGCCCAAATCGGAGAGTTATCGCTGGTGTAGATCACTAAGTTACCGTCGTCTTGGCAACAAAGATAATCACCCGGATGACCTACGGTATTAGATGCCCATAAAGCGTTGGCACTGGTGGTGTCAGTACTCAGGGTGTCATAGACCACAAAATTACCATCCGAAGACTGCATACAAGCTTTCTGTGAGGGTTTACCATTGGTCCCAGTCGCCCATAGTGCGTTTTGACCATACTGTCCGATTGGATATAACACCAGATTTCCGTCCGTCTGGAGGATCAAGTAATAGTTTCCACCACTGGAAGTGAGCGTGTCACCTACGTTCAATTGCTGACCAGCATTTAAAACATTTGTGTAATTAGTCATTTTAATTCTCCAGTTTTTTTATGGGCGCTTGCAAATGGAACTGAACCATGCCGCTGCGCCCAAAAGAGCCACATGTTTCATGGAGGCTACTTTGGCAGAGTTGGAATGACATTCATATCGGAAAAAATCTGATTTTTACAATTATTTTTCACTTGCGGCCCAAACAAGAACTTAATATTGAATCGATAGTTTGTTTCGAAAATCCATGCAACGAGGAAAGCAAGCTCGTCAATTGCGCAAGATTTATTGACAACCAATACTTTTAATCGAATTAGTATTTCGTTATTGTGTCGAATGATGTGTTCTATAATTTCTTTTTGCCTACCTACCAAATTAGTCAAACTCTATGTCCATGCTTAGATTTTTACCGGGAATCGTCATCTTGGAAGCGGCCATGGTGGCCTTAGTCGTTGCTTACATGAATGCTTCCAATGAAGCGCTCTTAGTGCCGGTTGGTCTATTGGCAATGATCATCACCGTGTTGGTGGCTTTCTGGTTCGCTTCCATCGCCGATCACATCAAAAAGGATGCAGTGGCACGGGCAAGGATGATTTTGTGCGGGAGCGGGAAAACCTGTTGGTTTCTGCCGAAGCCGACAAGCGCAGTGTGTTAGAGGAAAGTCACAAGCGTATCGTCAAAGAAACCAACCAAGTCCATGCCAAGGCCAATTTCAAACTTGGAGGGGCTTTCATAGGCGTTCTTTCGTTTGCCACTGTCATGATTTCGATTGAATTGTTGACGGTGGGCTTGCTAACCCTAGCCACCGCAGGCGGGGCATTAGCGGGTTATGTCATCCGCGCCCGGCAGGACGCTCTGAGTTATCGGGGCAAAGCGGCTAAAGCCGCACTGGAATCACGCACACCTATCCAAGCCGAATTGATTAGCTCTTCAAAAGCGGATGCAAAGAAGCTGGTTCAGAAGCGTTAAAATCGATTCGCCCGACGAATAATGGGCTGGGGATTGATTTGAAGCTGAAAGCACCCGCCCAAATTGATTTTTTTGGGCAAGTGCTGGATTAGATTTTGTTCGAGCCTTCAAGCGACTGCTTGCGCCAATTCAGCCAATAGCGACCGTTCGTGTTCGCTCACACGCTCACCTCCAAAGCCTAAAAACGCCCCTTCTTTGGCTGCATTGGCGACCTTGTCGCCTAATTTGACTAGAAAGTCCCGGTACGCCGCAACATCCTCGGGCGTTCCCTTCTGTTTCAACAATTCTACGGCGGCCTTCGATTGATCCGTGGCAGCCTTCCGCAACGTCGCTTGAATGCTGGTAAAATCGCCACTTGACTTTGCCAGCCCTTTAATGGATTCAGTCGATGCTTTCAGTTCATCATGTTGGCAAATGGCTTTCAACAAATCGTTGTTTCCTTTTAAGACATCGTAAAAGACGCCAGAGGGGGCAAAAGCCTCTGCTATACTTCCAAAAATACCACTCGCCCCCGCTGTGGCGACCGCAAGCACCACCAGATTCGGGGCATCCCTCAAGGTTTCCCACTCAGCAGCAGAAAAATCAGCTTTTGTCGTCATATTCGATCCTCATATTATGGTTAGATTGATGAAGTGATTCTCAGGGAAAAACCCGGAAGCGGCGTTTATTGACAAAAAACGTTCAAGTGCTTCTCGTCAATGTAATTCGCATAGACAAATCAATGGCTTTCACATTCTTGGTCAAAGCCCCTACCGAGACATAATCCACCCCGGTGGCTGCGATTGATTTTATATTTTCCAATTCCACATTGCCAGACACCTCTAGCTTGGCCCGGCCGGCATTCAGTTTGACTGCTTCGTTCATCATGGCTAGGTTGAAATTATCCAACATGATGCGATTGGCCCCCGCGTCCAGCGCCTGCGCCAACTCGTCCAAACTCTCCACCTCGACTTCAATCGGAACATTTGCCAGTAATTGCTGTGCCTTGCTCACGGCCAAGGCGATGGAACCCGCCGCCAAAATATGGTTTTCCTTGATAAGGATGCCATCGTAAAGGCCGAAACGATGATTGGAGCAACCGCCACAGCGCACAGCATACTTCTCAATCAAACGCAAACCGGGTATGGTTTTACGGGTGTCAAGCACCGTCAGTCCCGTACCGACCGCCTCACGTGCATAGGCTCGGGACAAGGTGGCTGTCGCGGACAGGGTTTGCAACAGATTCAATGCAGTGCGCTCGCCAGTCAATAGCGCCCTTGCGGGTCCAGACAATGAGCATAACAAAGAGCCAGATGCGATATCTTTACCCTCATCGGCAAACCAGACAATTCTCACGGTAGGGTCAATCTTGGCAAACACCGCATCGAACCATGGACGGCCACATAACACCATATTTTCCCGGGTGATGACATTGGCCTCCGCTTGGGCCGATTCGGGCACAATCAGCGAGGTAAGGTCGCCAGACCCCAGATCCTCTTCTATAATTCGTGCAATTTCTTCCGCATCGACCGGCGCTTCGTGAATGGATGAGTTCATTGTTGTTTCTTCGTTAGGCTGTCGCACCATGCTTGAGACAATGCGGTAATAGCCAAGGCGCGTTTGATGATTTCTTGCTGGCGGGGGTTTTTGTTCAGAGCGAGCATGGCTTCCTGTATATTGAGCTGCCCGCCATCGGCATGGATAAGCTCAATCTTGTCTCCCTGATTTAAGAAACCTTCCTTCAACACTCGGAGATAAAAACCAACCCGACCTGAAAAATGAAATTTTCCGACAAATTCGTCATCCTCCATCCTCATTCCAAGCTTGAAGCATGGCACCCTCGGTTGAGTGACTTGAACCTCCACCGAGCCAAAACTGAAAATATCTCCGATATGGACTTTATCGTCAGTCATGCCGGTGACGGCAAGATTTTCTCCGAACTGCCCGTAGGGCAATATTTTACCTAGACTCTCTTCCCAGAACAGGTAATTCTCCACCGCATAAACATAGACAGCCTTATCAATGCCACCATGATTTTTCCGGTCGGCTTGCTGATCACCGTCAATGCCTTCCTGACTCACCCACACAGAGCCATCAACGGGATGCTTGCAAATACCTGTCATGGTACGGCGGCCTCCAAACTCAATCCGCCTGACTCTTGAAACACTGATAGACTGAATGTGCATGCTGATTAAGTCTATTCTTTAAGGATTAGTTGAAGATGGAAAAACAACGGGATACCGGGGCAAAACTGCGCCTGTGCAGCGGTGTGACACCCAACTCCATCAGTTTCGCCTTGTGAATTGGCGTAGGATAACCTTTGTGAACGGCAAATCCATAACCAGGGTAAATGGCATCGAGAATAAGCATTTCCTCATCCCGCCATACCTTTGCCACAATCGATGCCGCAGAGATTTCTGGGACAGTCATATCCCCCCCCACGATAGCCTCCCCCCCGCACGGTAGCTTGGGAAGGCGATTGCCGTCCACTTTCACCCACAGCGGCTGGAGTTTCAGCGTGGCATAAGCTCTTTGCATGGCGAGTAGGGAAGCTTGCAGTATGTTTATTCGATCTATTTCGCTTGCTTCCGCCCTTCCTACGGCCCACGCCAAGGACTGATTTTTGATCTGACGGGCCAAATATTCCCGTCGAGCGGGTGTTAGCTTTTTTGAATCGGTTAGCCCTTCTATTTCTGTATTGGGTCCTAAAACCACAATCGCCGCCACCACCGGACCCGCTATACACCCCCTGCCCACTTCATCTATGCCGCCGACCAATCGGCCGTTACATGAATTCACAGCATGAAAACCGTCACATTCACCGCAAAATGCTGCGTTGGGTTTGTTTAAGAAAGGTAACCATACAATCCACTTCCGGTGTCTCTTCCGCCATTTCCTCCAAAGCTTCAATGGAGGCTTCCAATTTCAAACCTGATTTGTAGACAATCTTATAGGCTTTTTTGATCTGACGAATCGCATCTTGGCTAAAGCCTTGCCTTTCCAAGCCTACTGCATTGATACCGTGTGGCTTGGTAGGCTGACCACCCACCAATACGTAGGGAGGGATGTCCCTTGATAGGATGCTGCCCATCGCGGAAAAGCTATATTGACCAATTTTGCAAAATTGGTGCACCAAGGTGAATCCACCCAAGATCGCATGGCTTTCCACTTGAACATGACCGGCTATGGAAGCGGCATTTGCCATGATCACATGATCGCCGACAACACAATCATGAGCGACATGGGTATAGGCCATTAATAAGTTGTCACTGCCAACTTGGGTAATCGACTTGTCTTGCACAGTGCCACGATGAATCGTGCAATATTCACGGATGATATTACGATCCCCCACTTCCAAGCGAGTAGGCTCACCACGATATTTCATATCTTGGGTATCCTCACCCACAGAAGAAAACTGGAATATCCGGTTATCCTTGCCGATAAATGTCGGACCCTTGATGACCACATGGGAACCCACCACCGTTCCAGCATCAATTTGAACACCCGGGCCCACTATGCTGTAGGGCCCAATGCTCACATCCTCCGCCAATTCGGCTGTTGGGTCAATGATCGCTGTCGGATGAATCAAGAATTCTGCTCCGCTGCGGCACACATGATTTTCGCGCTGGCCACTAGTTCACCCTCCACTTCGGCACGGCATTCAAACTGCCAGATATTTCTCTTATGCTTGACATAACGGGCTTCCAATTTGAGCTGATCTCCCGGTACAACAGGCCGTTTAAAGCGCACATCGTCAAGACCCACCAAATAATAGGTTTTTCCCTTGCCTAATACATCCGGTGCGGATTCGCCCGCCAATAAACCTGTGGTCTGAGCCATGGCTTCAATGATCAGAACGCCAGGCATGATAGGAAGCCCAGGGAAATGGCCTTGGAAGAACGGCTCATTGAAGGTGACATTTTTAATTGCCAGTAACCGGATCATCGGCTCGCATTCAATTACCCGATCAACAAGAAGAAATGGGTAACGGTGGGGCAAGTATTCCTTTATCTGTTGTATATCCAATGCATTGTTCCTTGGGTTCAAATCTTATGGGTAAC
Source organism: uncultured Methylococcaceae bacterium (assembly GCA_903930145.1). Lineage (GTDB taxonomy): Bacteria > Pseudomonadota > Gammaproteobacteria > Methylococcales > Methylococcaceae > Methylumidiphilus. Next base: position 27,010 of record CAIYXP010000007.1, on the reverse strand, counting down.
GGATTGACTTGTGGGAGATGGCCCACTGTTTATCTTTTCGGACTCTTTGTTGCTGAACCTGCACCCTCAAGCTTGCTTGCCACTTTGGCAGTCACATTGATAGAGTCACTGGCAAACACAACCCCCTCATGCAATATAAGGTCAAAATGCTCTTCCTTGGCCAAGCTCTGAATCGCTTCGCTGATGGATTTTTGCAATTTACCCATTTCTTCATTACGGGCTTGGTTAAAATCAGCCCTCAAGGCTTCTTCTTCCTGCTTGATAGCCCTCACCTTGCCCATCACCTCCTTGGTGACCTTCTTTTGCTCTTCTTCGCTCATCACCTCGGCTTCCTTGGTGAGCTTCTCTTGCATCTTATTTATTTCCTCTTTCTCCGCGATTAATTTCTTTTCACGCGGCGAGAATTCTTTTTCCATTTTTTTTCTGGCTTGATCCATCTGCGCAGATTTATCAATCAATGACATGACATCCACGACCCCAATTTTCAGATTGGATGTCTGTCCTTTACCACTTCCGGTGGTTCCCAAGTCAAAATCCGCCGCTGGTTCGGCACTGGCGGTTTGCGCGATCATGATCAGAAAAATTCCCGGCAGCACAGACCACAGGCTTTTATTCGACATATTCAAAACTCACTCCAAATCAAAAGGTTGAACGTTCAAACGGTGTTGGCACAGACAGGCAAGCAAAACAAAAGTGGCCTGCCGAAGCGGGGCTACTCCGTTTCTGGCTTGTCGGCTGAGACATTATACAAGAATCAAGCCCAACGAACGAGAAATTACCCCAATCACCCAGTAATTCCTTCATCAAAAACCCTGGCCGAAGGAAAACTGGAAACGTTGGGTTTGGTCGGCAACGGGATAACCAGGACCCGGGGGGTTGCAATATGTGGAGAATATCGGATCAACACCATAGCACTGAGTCTTGGCGTTGATTGGCTGGGCGATGCTAAACGTCAACGCCCCGAAGGGAGACAGCCATTTGGCAGACAGTCCGGTGGAATAACGCAATTGCCCGAGGTCTGGGCCACCATCAAACACATTGCCTGCATCGAAAAAGACCCCTAGCCGTATACTCTTGTTTTCAGTCATAAATGGTACTGGAAACAACAATTCCGCTGTCCCCACTAATTTGCTCGATCCGCCAAATGGACGGGGAATTTGGCCCGACCGCAAAGCCCAGTACGACGGGGTGTCCCTAGGCCCCAAGGTATTGGCCATCCAGCCGCGCACCGACAAGGGCCCTCCTGCGTAATAATTCTCGAAAAACGGCAGGCCGCCATCGGTATTACCGTAAGTCCCACCATATCCAAAGTCGCCCTTCAGCAGCAGGGTCAGGTCTTTGGCAATCGGGAAATATTGCACGGCATTGATGCTGGCTTTGTAGTAATTTAGATCGCTGAACGGCATTGTCCCTAAAAGAGATATAGTCTGGGAACCGCCCGAAGTGGCAAAGACCGCCCGGTTAAGCGTGTCGTGGACATAGCCTATGCCAAGTGATTGAGTATTATATGAGTCCCCATACTGGCGAATAAAATTGGTAATATTAGCCGAACTCGCAAACGTCAAGGGTTGGTAATTACCCCCGGTAAACCTCTGGCACGCCTCTTGAGCCAAGACACTTGAGTTAGGGTAGAATGTCGGGGTCACCGCTGTAGTATTAGACGGATAGGTACAGTATCCTGAATCTTGCGCCGCTTTCAAGCGAGTGTATTCATAATCCACGTTAATGCGCAAACTACTAAACTCACTCAGCGGAAAGCCCCAGTTGGTCCCTATTGAGAATACATCACTGGTATAGTTGGCGAGGTTGGCTTGGAAGGCATTGGTGGAACGGTAGTTGATATTCCACCCGCTGCTAATCCCATCCAAGGTGAAATAAGGATTGGTGTAGCCAAGATTGTAGATGGTGTTGACTGAACTATTGTTGAAGGTGAAGCTTACCCGTTTGCCCGAACCGAACACATTGTCTTGGGTAATACTGGCATTAAAAATAATACCCTGCACCTGCGAGTAACCCACACCCGCCATCAAGTTACCCGATGCCTTCTCGGTTACCGTGTAATTGACATCAATCTGATCGGCGGTTCCAGGAACAGCAGGTGTTTCAACATTGACATCCTGAAAATAACCGAGTCGTTCAAGGCGCGTTTTTGATCGTTCAATCTTGGTGGTGGAGGCCCATGCCGCCTCCATTTGCCGCATCTCCCTGCGCAGCACCTCGTCGCGAGTTTTGGTATTGCCCTGCATATTGATACGCCGGACATAGACCTGTTTGCCCGGGTCGACAAAGAAAGTGATGTTAACCGTCTTATCTGCCGGATTAATATCGGGGATCATGTTGACATTGGCAAAGATATAGCCTTCGTTTCCAAGTCGGTCGGAAATAGCCTTGGACGTTTCCGTTGCTGATCTGCGAGAAAAAACATCCCCGGGTCCGATTTGTACCAAGGGGGTCAATTCCTCCGGCGATACAATCGTTTTGCCGGTCAATTTAACCTCCTTGACATTGAATATCTCGCCCTCCTTGACATTGATGGCTATATAAATTTCCTTCTTGTCGGGAGTGATTGAAACTTGGGTGGAGTCAATGTCAAAATTGATGTAACCACGATCCATGTAATGGGATCGCAGCCTTTCCAAGTCGGCAGAGAGCTTTTGTTTGGAATATTGATCGTTTTTGGTATAAAACGATATTAAATTTGAAGTCCCCAATTCAAAATTTTTCACCAATTCATCGTCTTCAAACGCCTTGTTGCCGACGATATTGATTTGCTTGATTTTGGCCACTTTCCCTTCGGCGATTGTCAAGGTGATGGCGACTCGGTTCCGGGACATTTCCTTGACTTCTGTGTCAATTTTCAAGCCGTATTTTCCACGACTGTAGTATTGCCGACGAAGTTCCTGCTCGACCCTATCCAGAATCTGCCGGTCAAACACCCGGCTCTCTGCCAATCCCACATTTTTTAAAGCTTTGTTCAGGTCATCCGCACTGATGTCCTTGTTGCCTTCAATCTTGACGCTATAAATGATGGGGCGCTCTTCCACCGTAACCACCAATACATTGCCTTCCCGTCCCAAGCGAACATCCTTGAAAAAGTTGGTTTTAAAAAGCGCCTTGATGATTGAGGCTGAATCGTCAGGCTCAAAGGTGTCCCCCACCTTCACCGGCAGATAATTGAACACTGTACCCACAGACACGCGCTGCAAGCCATCGACACGGATGTTCTCGATCTCGAACGAGGAGGCCGACAAGGCTACAGGCGAAAAAAGCAACGCCATGAGTAAAACTACGACATGTCCCAGGCGTTTCATCGGTAATACTTGGAAAACAAATTAGATGGAAAATTGTAGGTCATGAGAAGTGAAGAATTGGCTGGCTTGTTGTTGCAATGGTTAAGCTATCGAGTAGGGCCGGTCACTCCGTCGCCGTCTATCCGGCTAGACTTAAGAGCCGGCAAATCAAAAATCCAACGATTCCCCCCATGCGAGGGCTCCCGACCCTATTCAAAACTCAAATCCTTCTCGACCTGTTCGATGCTGATATGGCGGATATTCTTACCTTTTGCATAATAAATGACATATTCACAGATGTTGCAAGAACGATCACCTATGCGCTCCAACGAACGCGAGATCCACATTATGTCCAATGAGACAGGCGTGGACTGAGGATCCTCCATGATATGGCTGATCTGCTGGCGCATGATGCTTTCGTATTCCTGATCAACCTGTTTGTCGTCTTGGACTACTTTTAAAGCAGAGTCCACATCCATCCGCGAGAATGCGTCCAAGGCATCATGCAGCAACACCCTAACATGTGCGGCGAGTTGCTCCAGTTCGATCAACTGTTTGTCGCTGGCCGGGTGCTGGGTCAAATCAATTGCGTGACGGGCAATCCTTTTGGCTTCATCCCCAATCCTTTCAAGATCGATTATAGTCTTTATAACGACAACCACTAAACGCAAGTCCCTGGCACTAGGTTGCCTAAGCGCCAATATTTGGGTGCATTCTTCATCTATCGACACTTCCATGGAGTTGACCTTGCCATCGTCCTCAATGACACGATAGGCCAATTCCACATCACCCTCGACCAAAGCCCTGACAGCGGACTCAATCTGCTCCTCGACCAACCCACCTAAGGCTAAGACACGGCTTCGAATATCAAGCAACTCATGATCATATTGCTTTGAAATATGCTGATGCAGATTGCCGCTATCGCTCAACTTTGCCATAAGTCAGGGGAATTAAATAATGTGTTGGTTAAGGGGATGATTAACTGCGAAGTTGCGCATTACTTGGAATTCTATCAACTCCCCTCACTATATGAAAGCCAATATTCCAAAAGCACCCCTCAACCCCATGAGAACTGGGTTATGCAACCCTGTCCCCATGGCTTGAGAAACACCTACAGGTGCTACAATCCCTTCAGCATTTCCTCGGCTTTAGCCCGTTCTGGAAATGAATTATTTTCCTTAAGCAAACGCTCCAACTCCTTCTTAGCCTCTTCATTTTTTCCTGTCTTCAGAAATGCCGCAGCCAAATGAAAGCGAACACCGATATTACGAGGCTCTTGTAAAGCGGCCTGCTGCAAAAGCACCAATCCCTTATCCTCCTTACCGTTTTGCAAAAAGACCCAACCAACAGTGTCCAAAATTTCCACCTTGTTTTCTATCCCCGATGTGGTTGAAAGCTTTTCCGCCAAAGGCAAGGCTTTCTTGTTCCCCATTTCCTGGTAGAGCCAAGCTAGATTGTTTTGCAGGACCAAGCTGTCCGGCTGCAATTCATAGGCTTTTTCGTAAGCATCCAAAGCCTCTTTGTTTTTCCCTGATTCCTGTAATGAGGATGCCAGCATCCCCCAAGACTCGGCATCCTTGCCAGATTTATCAAGCCAATTGCGCAAACCTTCGAACGCGGCCTGATCTTGGTGCAAATCGCGCCGCCCTACAAATAAACGGCGGGCCAAATAGGATGAGGGTGCCAGATCATAGGCTTTCCCATAAGCTGACACAGCTTTATCGGTCTGTTTTTGAGCCATTTGCACATCCCCTTCCAACTGATACCCAAGGGGAGACTTAGGGAACTTCGTCTTGATTGTTTCGACAATCTTCATGGCATCCGGGTACTGCTTATCTTGCAGCGCCAGTTCCGCTTTCGCCAGTAAGGCAGGAATATATTCCGGCCCTCTTTTCAAGGCTTCATCCCACTCTTTGACCGCCCCGGCTTTGTCTCCAATCTTGTACAACGCTTGGGCAAGTTGATGGTGAAGCTCTGGGTTCTCGGGCAACTTTGCGATCAATTGCTTGAATGTTCCTGCCGCATTGACCGCCTGATTCGCACCCATTTGAGCCTGACCAAGATTTTGCATCGCGGCCAAGTCGCCTGGGTTGTCGCCCGATGCGTCGGTTGCAACTTCCAATGCCTTGGTACCCTTACCTTGCGCCAAGTAATAACGGGTCAACATGATGGACGGGGTCAAATCCTTTTTGTTTTTCTGTCTGGCCGATTCCAGATACTTGACCATTTGAGGAAAGTCCTTTTTCATTTCAGCAATTTGAGCCAAACCAACCAAAGCAGACAAGTTTTTTGGGTCACTTTTTAGGATTTTTTCGTATTGCTCTGCCGCTTCATCAAGCTTATTCTGGCCTAAGGAAATTTTGGCCAGATTCAAACTTGCCGGTGTGTAGTCTGGTTTGGAGGCTAAGGCATTCAGCCAACTTTCCCGTGCATGTTCAATGTCACCCTTCGCCATGTAAGCGGCGCCCAACAAATTGTCTGCCAAGGGATCGTCTTTGCGCTTCGCCTTCAGCTTTATTGCCTCGGCAATGGCATCGTCGAATTTCTTCTGCTGGATCATCGCCAACACGATCGTCGCGTCAGCCTCGATCAACTTGGGATCGATGCCAACCGCAGTTTTCAGATCATCAACACCCTGATCCATTTTCCCGGCTGCGATCTTCCCAAGACCCAATTCGGCCCGAACCGATGCCACATCCGGGGCAATCTCGGCGGCACGGGTCAGATAAGACACACCCTCGTCGTACTGTTTGTTTTTCAGATAGGAACTGCCAAGAATGGCAAATAATTGGGCGTCATCCTGATGCTTGTCAGCGATTGGCTTCAACAATTTGATTGCCTCGCCCGGACTCCCCCGCTTCAAGCGGGTCGCCGCGAGAAGTTTTATCGCTGGCAAATTTTCCGCTGCCGAATTAACCACTTTCGATAAAAAATATTCCGCCTGCTCCAATTCGTTCTTTTGATAGGCTATCGCCCCGAGCAGATAAAGAGTCGGCAAGTGCTGGGGCATGAGGCTGCTGACTTTGGTCAGATTCTCTTTCGCCTCATCCAATTTGCGGTTCTGAAAGTCGATAACCCCTTGGGTATATAGGGCCAAAGGCACTTCACCCGAATTTTTCAACACATTATCGACATCCTTTTGGGCTTCCGCCAAGTTTCCCATGGTAATGGAAACCGAGGCACGACCCAAACGCCCCCTCGCATCATTAGGATGCAAATCAATCGCGCGGGTAAATGCTTCCAATGCCGCCGGCATATCGGAAGACTGCCTTTTAATTTCACCCAATAACAGCCAGGCATTGGCATTATTGGGTGCTTTGGAAGTGGCTTGAGCTGCATATTCCGCAGCTTTTTTTAACTGATCCCGCGATTTTTCCAAGGTCGCCAATCCTAGGTAAGCCTCGACAGAGTTGGGGTCGGCCAACAAGGCAGCATTGAAACTATCTTGCGCCTTGGGTAATTCATCCTTCAAACTCAATTGGGCCATGCCACGATAAGCCAACAATTTGGCGCTAATGGGACCAGCCAATTGGGGATCGGGTTGCAATTGATCCAAAAGGGTTTTTGGTTCGTTTTTCAGCAAATAAGCCTGCGCCAAAAAGCCCACCCATTTTTCCTTTGGCAGCTTTAGGTCCCTTGCCTTCTCCAATTCCTTGGCGGCGGACGCACCGTCGCCTTGCCTGATGTAAGTCTCACCCAACAATAACCGAGCCTCGGCATTGTCTGGGGACTTCTGCAAGAGACTCTTCAGTTCCAAGACAGCGGCCTTGACCTCCCCTTTGTCCAGCGCTTTACGGGCCGCTTGCAGAGGTTCCTCGGCCCATGCGCAAACCTGGGACTCACCGGCAACCAATAACAAAAATAGTAATACCTTGCTAAGTTTTATCACACTATCCCCCTAAAAGTTCTTTGATGATGATATTAAAGCTTGAGGTTGAACTTTGACAGCAAAGCATAGAGTGTCGGGCGCGTAATCTCCAACAATTCAGCCGCCTTGGAAACATTTTCGCCAGCTTCACTCAAGGCCGAGCAAATCGCCAGCCTTTCGGCTGACTCCCTCGCCTCACGAAGGGTCAATATCCGCCGATTGCATTCCCCCTTCGCCAACTCTAAATCTTTAACTTCGATATAGGCGCTTTGGGCCATTACAACCGCCCGTTTGATTTTATTCTCCAACTCACGGACATTGCCTGGCCAACTATGGGCTTCCAAAGCCGACATGGCATCTTCCTTAAACCCATTTATGTTTCGCATCATTTGCTTGGAATAGCGATCCAAAAAGGCTCTAGCCAACACTGGAATGTCACCACTTCTTTCCCGCAAAGGTGGCAAGTTGATAATCATCTCGTTGATTCGGTAGTACAAATCCTCCCGGAACACCCCTTCCTTCATGAGCTTCCTCATATCTCTGTGGGTCGCACATAAAACTCTCGCATCCAACTTGATTTCTTGCCTACCGCCGATGCGTTCGACAACCCTCTCCTGCAATACACGCAACAGCTTGGCTTGGAGCTGAAGGGGGATGTCGCCGATTTCATCCAAGAAAAATGTACCCCCATCAGCCAATTCAAACTTGCCCTTTACTTGGGAGGCCGCCCCGGTAAACGAGCCTTTCTCATAACCGAACAACTCGCTTTCGAGCAAGTTTTCAGGGATAGCCGCTGCGTTGACTGCAATAAAAGGTTTGCCGGCACGAGAACTGAGGTGGTGCAGGGCGCGCGCGATGACTTCTTTGCCAGTCCCGCTCTCTCCCAAAATCAACACGGTCATATCAGTAGGTGCCAACCGTTCCACTATGCGGCATACCTCATGCATTTGCGGACTCGCGGCTATCACTCCTTTCAACGGATAACTGTAGTGCATCCGGGCAAGCTTACGGTTTTCTTCTTCCAAGGCATGCAATCTGAAAGCACGCTCAACGGCAAAAGACAAAATTTCTGGGTCAACCGGTTTTTGATAAAAGTCATAGGCACCTTGCCCAACTGCCTTGACAGCATTTTCCGTGTCGTCATTTCCTGTCAGCACGATGATCTTCGTTTGCGGCGCATGGGACAGGATGTCATTCATCGTGGCGAACCCTTCGCTAGTCCCGCCTGGATCTGGCGGCAAGCCCAAATCCAAGGTCACAACGGCTGGCTCATATCTTTTCACTGCTGCAATGGCGGACTCCCTATCTTCTGCCACTTGCATTTTATATTGATCGAAGCTCCAGCGTAGCTGGCTGCGCAGGCCGGGATCGTCCTCGACGATCAACAATGTTTTTTCACTCAAACGATAATTTCCAATTTGGTCAGCGAACTGGCAATAAACTTCTGCTTTGCCAAGGGAATCTTGAATATAAACAGGCTTCCCTGATTGAGCGCACTAGTGACGCAAAGTTCGCCACCGAGCCCCCGCGCATATTCCCTGCTTTCATATGCACCAATACCCATGCCGGTCAAACCTTTAGTCGTTTCAAACGGTTTGAACAGATGGTTTGCGATAAACTCCTCAGACATTCCGCAACCGTTATCTTCAATTTCCACCCAAGCCCAAGCATCGTCAACCAGCGATAAACGAACCGCCACCCATCCTTGCTTTCCCGTCGCGTCTTGGGCATTATGGACAATATGCTCAATTGCCGAGGCAAGCCTTTGCCGGTTGGCTCTAACAACCGCTGGAATATTTACTTTATCATAAATTGGGATCGGCACTTGACGTTTCCTTGCTTCCACGGCTTCGGACAGCACCTCGCCAAGGTCGAATTCTTCAACGGCCGCCACCGAGGTTGAATTTCGCAGTTGGGACATGAGAGCGCTCATTTTCCCCACAGCATGATCCACTGTTTTAATCGCATCCTTCATGAACTCGGGGTTATCATGATATTTTGATGCATTACGGACAACCAAGCTCAATTGCGCGATAAGATTTTTCAGATCATGGATGACAAATGCGGAAAGCCGGTTAAACCCCTCGAACTGGCGGGCCTCCGCCAAGGCCCTCGCGGCTGCTTCAAGCTCCAGATAACTGGCAACAAACCGGCTGGTCGTCTTTAACATTTCGACGACCTCCAAATTCCATAAAGTGAATTGTTTCGATTCGGTTAGCAAGACCAAACCGTCAATTCCGCCGGCTGTCTTCCACAAAGGGACTAACAGCCATGCCTGATCATAGGGCTCTATCCACAAGGGTTTGCCTAAACCTTCATAAGCCTCCGGGATAACCAGCATTTCCTTAAAATTGACGACAGTGTCCTTCCTTTCCAAATAGGCGATGATGGGGTCGTCCCTATCGATTTGCGGAATATTGATGCGGGGGCAACCATAGTCCGCCCGCCATGTAAAATTCCCCGCATGATCCCGCATCCACAAAACACCACCGGGGCTTTCCACTACTTGGCCAAGTCCCCGTATCACGCGCTCCTCCATGGGACTGCCGTTGCTTTCCGACAAAGTCGATATCACTCGCTGCCATTCCTGCCTATAGTCAAAGGCATGCCTATAAAAATGGCTATTCAGAAATATCCGCAGTTTAGCTTTTATTTGTCCTGAAAACAATACCAGCCCAAGAACGACAAATGCTCCGACCAAAAACATAATTTGAAGGATTGTACCCCATTCGCCCCCATAATATCGTATAAAATATCCCGCCGTAGCCATAAGCAGTAAATAGCATGCGGCACCAAGCAGGGCTGTTGAATGAAAAACGACTTGCCTGGAAATAAAAATATCTAGGGACCAATCCGGGTTCCTTCCAGCAGTCATTGCAATAAATGGGGTCATCATTGCCACCATGACCCCCCTTACAGCCCAAAGATTTTCTTTGATTCTGTTAAATAGTATTGCTTCGGAATAAAGATAAAACTCATACACAAAAAGTGTGCCTAAAGCAAAACATAGCAACTTGATCCGCCATCGCTCATTTGTCCTAGTGTTACGATAAATCTGCTCAATCAACACCAAACCCACAATAACCAGCCCTGCATGGCCTAGCAACTGATAAGCGGGCTGCACAGAAATCTTAAAACCAATCGGCAAATAAGGAAAACACCAGATATAGATAATCAGGCATAACAGAATCGTTTGGCCCCACCGGTAGATAAATAATGAGCTAGATTGGCTCTCAGTCGACTTGAATTGGCTAAGCAATTTCCAGAAGAAAATTAACCAAAGGTAATTATGTAATGCTTCCAAAGTCCAGATTGTCTGGACTGAGAAATATCCATAATGTTCCTGCAAAGCAATAGTGCCAGCCCAAAGTGTCATCATTCCGCAGGCTGCGATCAACCAGCGGCCTACTAATTGGCCTCGCCAACTGACCAATAGCAGAAGTGTCAAGACCAGGAATGAAAAAAACCCCGCCAGATAGCTGTAATACGTCAATATCATTATAAGTTGAATCGATAAATTAAGTTGAACCCCGATTCAAATGTCGTCAACCATGATTAGGTAAAAAAACAATCTTACGCTTTTGTACAGACCTATACCCCCCGCCCCCATAAAACCACCTCGATGGTTTGCATTATAATCAGCAAATCCAAAAAAATACTATAATTCTTAATATAATACAAATCATATTGCAACTTCTCAATGGTATCTTGATAGCTTGATCCATAGCAGTAACACAATTGAGCCCAACCGGTAATGCCCGGCTTCACCCGGTGACGTTCGGAGTAGTAGGGTATGGTTTCAGCGAATTTTTCCACAAATTCGGGACGTTCCGGTCGGGGACCTACGAAACTCATCTCGCCTTTTAACACATTGAAGAGTTGCGGCAGTTCATCAATCCTCACTTTGCGGATAAACTTACCCACTCGGGTGATACGGTCATCATTGGCTCGCGCCCATTGTGCCTTGCCGTCCTTTTCCGCATCCGTGCGCATACTGCGGAATTTGATGACCTTGAACAGTTTGCCGTTCTTGCCAACCCGCACCTGTCGGTAAAGCACTGGCGCACTCCACCCGCTTTCAAGGACGATAGCTATCGCTGTCAACAATATGAATGGCCAGGAAATAATCAACAACGCAAAACTTGCCATGATGTCGAACCAACGCTTAAAGACTTGCGCCACCCCAGCAAGGCGAAACCCGTCTGAAAACACTAGCCAACTCGGCTGTAGGCTATCCACCCGAAGCATTCCAGCCTCCCGTTCGAAAAAGGAAAGCAAATCCAACACTTCAAAGCCGGCCATTTTGCAGTCAAGTATCTCGTCTACCTTGATGCCACCCCTACGATCATCAGGCGCGATGACAATTTCGTCAATATCATTGACGTTGACAAATTCAAACAGACTTGTACGCACTTCCAATACTTGTTCCGGCTCTATGCGGATGGGTTCATCTCCCATGCGGACATAGCCAATAACCCTGAACGGCTTTTGGATATTCCGCTTCTCAAACTCCCGAATCATGTTGCCGCGGTAACCCGCACCCAGCACCAGAATGCGGCGCTTCAGAGTCTGTTTGTCAACCAACTTGAAAAACAAAAAACGGGATGCCAAAATCCCTGCCAAGGAAACGCTCAAAGCATAAACGATGATGCGCCGCCAAGGGAAAAGCTGAGGGAATACATAAAAAAGCAGGCTTATTATCAACCATCCTAGCAGGAAGCTCGCAGCAATTCTCAACATCAAAGCCATATCGCTTATGTTGTGGGCGCGCTGGTACAACCCCATCCCGGTTGCACTGAGCAACATTGCGACCGAATACACAAAGGAGGGAATCCAAATTCCATCGCTAATGAAAAACATTAAATTCCGGTTGAAATCGCGTAATAGGTCTCCAAAATAGAATGATGCGGAAAAAACGCAAAGCTCCATCAAGAAAACAACGAAATAGATACCAGATATATAGTGCCGGAAAATTCTTATCATGTTTGTTTAAATGCGCATACCCACCCAAGGCACTCTTTCGACTTCGAGGCCCTAGACCAAATTGGTTCCACTTATGAGGAATGAATGAAGATTATAGTCGAACAGTGATTATTTTGTATTTGAAAATGAGACGCCTACCTTCCGTTAGAATTGCCTCTGCCGCAAAGGGGCTTAAGCTTTCCCATTTAAGCAGTGTCGGGTGTTAAACTATTGCCTCACTGTTCACACTCCTGCATTGACAGAACTTTAGGAGAAATCATGCGTTCCCTTTTGGAATCGAAAATTGGCATTATAGGCTTGGGCTATGTGGGGTTGCCTCTTGCCGTTGAATTTGGCAAACTTTTACCTACCATTGGATTGGACATCAACGACCAGCGGATTGAAGAATTAAAGGGCGGCTTAGACAGATCCTTGGAATGTTCCGCCGAGGAACTTAAATTGGCTGACAGACTGACCTATTCATCAGTGCCTTACGATCTACAAGACTGCAACGTCTACATTGTGACCGTTCCCACCCCCATTGACAACTACAATCGTCCTGACTTGACCCCTTTGGTCAAGGCCAGTCAGTCGCTGGGTAAAATTCTATCACAGGGTGACATTGTCGTGTATGAATCCACGGTATACCCCGGCGCCACAGAAGAAGTCTGCGTACCTATCCTAGAGTCACAATCCGGCTTGAAATACAACTTAGATTTCTTTTGCGGATACAGCCCAGAGCGTATCAATCCGGGCGATAAGGAACATCGTGTCACCAACATCAGGAAGGTCACCTCGGGTTCAACGCCCGAAGTCGCTGAATTTGTTGATGAGTTGTACCGACTTGTCATCACCGTCGGCACTCATAAGGCGAGCAGCATTAAAGTCGCTGAGGCAGCCAAAGTCATTGAAAACACTCAAAGAGATGTCAATATTGCCCTGATCAACGAATTGGCAATCCTATTCCATAAACTGGGTTTGAATACTTTGGAAGTGCTTGAAGCAGCGGGCAGCAAGTGGAACTTTCTGCCTTTCCGTCCGGGTTTGGTGGGAGGCCATTGCATAGGTGTTGACCCCTATTACCTGACCCATAAGGCGCAAGAAATCGGCTATCATCCAGAAATCATCTTGGCCGGTCGCAGGATCAACGACGGCATGGGCGAATATGTGGCCCAGCGCTTAGTCAAGCTGATGAATTACAAACGCATTCATGTCTGTCAATCCCACATTTTAATCCTTGGGCTGACTTTCAAGGAAAATTGCCCGGACATCCGCAACACCCGTGTTGTCGATATCATTGACGAATTGAAAAGTTATAATGCCACCACGGATGTCTACGACCCTTGGGCCGACCCCGACGAGACGTTGGAGGAGTACGGCATTGAATTAACCACAGAACTGAAGGAAGGCCATTATGACGCGGTGGTCGTTGCCGTTGCGCACAGCGCATTCCTTAATATGCTGGGCCCTGAAAGAATCAGGACGCTCTGCAAGCCTGAATCGGTCATTTTTGACGTAAAATACCTTTTACCAAAAGACCTTGTGGATGAATATATTTAACCATAGCGAAGAAATACGATGAAAATTCTGGTCACCGGCACGGCTGGTTTTATAGGTTACCACCTCGCTCGATATTTGCTTGAGAGGGGGGACGAAGTCATAGGCATAGACAATCTCAACGATTACTACGATGTAAGCTTGAAGGAGGCTCGTCTGGCACAGTTGTTGAAAATTCCCGGGTTCATGGAGGTGCGCATCGCGCTGGAAGATAGAGAAAAGCTGGATAAGGTTTTCTCGCTCCACAAGCCGCAACGGGTCGTCAATCTGGCGGCTCAAGCGGGGGTGCGCTATTCATTGATTAATCCGCATGCCTATATCGACTCGAACCTCGTTGGTTTCTGTAACATTTTGGAAGCCTGCCGCCACACGGAAGTCGAACATCTTGTTTACGCCTCTAGCAGTTCCGTTTACGGGGCAAACACCTCCATGCCTTTTTCCGTGCATGATAATGTTGACCACCCGGTTAGCCTGTACGCGGCTTCAAAAAAGGCCAATGAACTGATGGCCCACACCTACAGCCATCTGTTCGCGCTGCCCACCACTGGTCTCCGTTTTTTTACGGTTTATGGGCCTTGGGGCAGGCCGGACATGGCGCTTTTCATGTTCACCAAAAATATCCTCGAAGGCAAACCGATCAACGTTTTCAACTTCGGCAAGCATAAGCGCGACTTCACCTACATAGACGATATCGTCGAAGGCGTGGTGCGCACATTGGATCATGTCGCCACGCCTGACCAAAACTGGAGCGGTGACCATCCCGACCCAGCCACTAGCAAAGCGCCCTATCGACTTTATAACATTGGCAATCACCAACCCGTGGAGCTGATGCGTTTCATTGAGGTGCTGGAAGAATGCCTAGGCAGGACGGCTGAAAAGAATTTCTTACCGATGCAACAAGGTGACGTACCGGCGACTTATGCCGATGTGAAAGCCCTAATGGATGATGTGGGATACACACCAAAAACTCCGATAGAAGTGGGTATTGCCCGCTTTGTGGAATGGTATAAATCTTATTATTCGATCCAATGAACCCAGCGGAAGCGAAAGTGCTTGGCTTTGCCGGTTACAGTGGCGTAGGCAAAACCACGCTGCTTAAACAGATCATTCCACTTCTTTCGGCACAAGGATTGCGGGTGGGTCTTATCAAAAAGACCCACCATGACATTGAAATCGACAAACCCGGTAAAGACAGTTACGTATTACGCATGGCAGGGGCCAACCCGGTGATGTTATCCTCGTCCCATCGTCGCGCAATCATTACCGAACACAGAGAAATACGCGAGCACAGTCTTGAGGAAGAGCTTTCTCATTTTGACCGGACAGGCTTAAATCTCATTTTAGTGGAAGGCTTTAAGAGGGAACGGTTTTCCAAAATTGAATTGCATCGCGGCTCCTTATGCAAACCGCTGTTATATCCTGGCGATCCATCCATCATCGCCATTGCCACCGACACGACCTTTCCGGTCGAACCAAACATACCCCGGTTCGATATCAACTCACCGAAACCGATAGCCGACTTCATCATTGATTTCATTAATCGCCATGGAACCGAATGACCGTTGCGCTGAACCCACGAACTTAACGTTGACGGATGCTCAAGTTCGCATCCAAAAGACCATTGCGCCAATAACAGGGATTGAAGAAATTCCTCTTAAACAAGCAAAAGGGCGCGTTTTGGCAACCACAATCACGGCACCGATTGATCTCCCACCATTTGCGAATTCCGCCATGGACGGTTATGCCTTTTGCCATGCTGATCTAGCCCGACAGGCTTCCGCCACACTGACTATCGCCGGAACCTCATTTGCCGGCAGGCCATACCCTGGAAAGCTTGGCTCGGGGGAATGTGTGCGCATTTTCACGGGTGCAGCCATGCCCAATGGCGCGGACACCGTTGTCATGCAGGAAGATGTGACTAGGCTTTCCGATGGCATCAGATTGGAAAAGGCCATTTTGCCACTTGCCAATGTTCGCCCTGCCGGTGATGAAATCCGTCGAGGGGAATGTCTGTTAGAACGAGGCAAAATACTGGACCCCGCCGACCTAGGCTTATTGGCCTCAGCCGGATTTCCCCAAGCAATGGTAACCCGCAAGCTTCGCGTAGCATTTTTTTCCACAGGCGACGAACTTCAACCTGTGGGAGAGACACTGGCTTTCGGGCAAATTTACGACAGCAACCGTTACTTGATTCACGGTTTACTGGATCACCCTTCAATAAAAATCATCGACTTGGGCGTGATTACCGACGATGCGGCGGCGATAAAAAAAACATTGCTGGAAGCGTCTGACCAAGCAGATGCCATCATCACCTCAGGCGGGGTATCCGTGGGCGATGCCGATTTCATCACGTCATGCTTGGCCGAGCTTGGAAAAGTCGAGTTCTGGAAAGTTGCAGTCAAACCCGGCAAACCCTTTGCCTTTGGCAAGATTGGCCCGGCATGGTTTTTCGGTTTACCGGGCAATCCCGTTGCTGTCATGGTCACCTTCCAACAATTGGTCCGGCCTGCATTGTTAGAAATGATTGGCAGCCAAACCAAACCGCCTTTGCGCTTGATGGCCGTTTGTCGTTCACCATTGAAAAAATCACCGGGCCGGATGGAATTTCAGCGTGGAATATTTGAAGCTGATGCAGAGGGCAATTTTGCCGTCACAGGGATAGACAGACAGGGTTCGCATCAATTATCAGGCATGAGTCAGGCGAATTGTTTCATTGTTTTGCCAATAGAAAATTCGAGAATTAAACCCGGCGAGATGGTCGAGATTGAGCCTTTTGTTAGCGCTTCATTTTGATTATCCGAAATCAAACCAAGTTTTGTTTTACTGCAATCCTTCCATTTACTAATTTCTGACACTACACTTTGGAGATTCTCATGTCAAATCGAGTCATTTTGGTCACAGGCGGGGCTGGATACATTGGGAGCCATGTCGTCAAGCAATTGGGGGCGAAGGGCGAAAAGCTGATCATCCTTGACAATCTCAGCACTGGTTTCAGCGATTCGGTTCTTCATGGTGAATTCATCGAAGGCGACACAGGCGACACCGAACTAGTGTCTAACATTCTTCGTGAACATGACATCGAGGCCGTCATTCACTTCGCAGCCCATACCATCGTTCCTGAATCAGTGGAAAATCCACTAAAATATTATGGAAACAATACCTGCAAAACCCGAAATCTTTTGCAATGCTGCCAGCAAGCCGGGGTCAGCCATTTTATCTTTTCCTCGACCGCCGCCGCATACGGCATCCCCAAAGACACATTTTGCTCGGAGGACACCGTCACCTCGCCCATCAACCCCTACGGGACTTCTAAATTGATGAGCGAAATGATGCTGCGCGACTTGTCTGCGGCTTCTTCGCTGCGCCATGTCATTTTGCGCTACTTCAACGTCGCAGGAAGCGACCCGGAAGGTCAAATTGGACAATCAACCCAAAAATCCACCTTACTCATCAAAGTGGCTGCTGAAGTCGCAGTCGGCAAACGTGAAAAATTGCTGGTCTTCGGTGACGACTATCCCACGCCTGACGGAACAGGTGTGCGGGACTATATCCATGTCAGCGACCTTGCCGATGCCCATATACAGGCTTTGGATTATCTACGCAAAGGTGGCGAATCAACTCTATTAAACTGTGGCTACGGTCATGGTTATAGCGTCAGGGAAGTGATTGATGCGGTGAACCGCGTCAACGGGACACCGATCACCATCGAACAGCATCCCCGACGAGCCGGCGACCCACCTTCGCTCGTCGCCGCAGTGGATAAAATCCATCGAACCTTGGATTGGACACCAAAATATGACGATTTGGATTTCATTGTGAAAACCTCGCTGGAGTGGGAGAAAAAACTGAAGTCGTCGGGGCGATAAACGGTTCCAACTCATTGCGGAGCATCACTAGTATAGGTATAACCATGGCTCGGAATGGCGCTTAAGTTTATCGATTTGTTCCTGCGTTACGAGGAACGTTGGCAGGCGAATTCTCCGCACACACCGGAACGGCAGTTTTGCGGATTAGATATTAGGTTCATTATCATGAAACAACAATGATTGAAAGGGAAGCATAAACCCATGCACTCCCGCGCCAACGAATTAATCCGCCTGCTCGGCTTGGAACCTCACCCAGAAGGCGGGTATTATCGCCGCATCCATCGTTCTGACACTATTGTCCAACGCCAAGAGGATATGGCCGAACGGCGGGCTTTGACCTCGATTTTTTATCTGCTGCCCGAAGGCTCGATTAGTCGCTGGCATCGGGTGCTTGCCGACGAGGCATGGCATCATTATGAAGGTGAGGGGGTGGAATTGTTGAGCTTCGCCCCTGACGGATCAAGCCCTTGCTCACAGACGCTTGGCCCTTTGCAAAAGGGAAGCCAACCGGCTTATGTCGTTCCGGCGGGATGGTGGCAAGCCGCCCGGCCATTGGGGGCTTATTCATTAGTGGGTTGCACGGTAGGACCCGGCTTCGAGTTTGAAGATTTCAAGCTGCTCGCCGACTTGCCCGTGGATGACCAGCCCAAGACTCCCAAAATCGCCGATTTTGCCTTGTTTTTATAATGACAAGCTCTTCTGTAATTGCGATTTTACTCGTCTAATCTGTCCCGTATTCTTTACACTCTAGTGACCTGCAAGGCTTGCTTCCCATGAGCTTGCCTTGCAGCACACATCATCGCAAACAAATCAATCCAGCGTATTAAGGCTAATCAAGAGCTTCCGCAGGCTTTTCTTCCTCTTTGACATCGGGTTTATCAGGGGTTTCCGGCTGATCCAGTGTGATGAGCTTATCATGCAACTTTTTTAACAAATCCAAACCAAGACCATCCGATGTGGCTTTTCCTTCTTGATCCATGATGTATACATTGGTAGTCGTGTCCTTGTCTTCCAGCTTTATGCGAAACTCTTGGGCATGATCTTTATCGCTGCTGAACACTGAGCCTACGTCTTCCCAGAAACCGGTCTCCGCACCTGGCTTTTTGGGAGACACGCCGCCGTAATACACATAGTAAAGCCCATCCGAACGATTCTGGTCGCTGATCTCGATTTTCAACCGCCCTATGGCGCGTCCCACGTCGTTCCACGCTTCATCATAAGGTTCTTGGATTTCAATCAAAGCGGCATTTTCCATGTTCTGGGCGAGTGTCACATTGTCATCGCTGTGCTTGACCGGCTTGCGCTTTCTGCCTTTGGCTTGGCCTGTATCCGTTGTTGCGGATTTAGCCTGACCGGAGGCATTTCCCGTATCATTATTACCAACCGAATTTCTACCCTGTGTTGATTGCGATAACTTGGCAAAGCTGGATGAATCAGAATCGCTGCCGGGCGCGTTCATGTCAGGAGGAATTTCCAAATCGGGCAGTTCGCTGCTATAACGATAATTTTTTTGCTTATCGGGAAAAATATCCGATACATAGCTACATCCAATCAAGGCAATTGCCACAACGCCCAAAAAGGCGGTTCTAATGCAGGAAATTAAGCGCATTTTAGTCTCGTCGGTCAAAGGACTTCAGCTTGCGCCATAGCGGCGCGCACAGCATCGTGGCAAGCTTCGGAAAGCCAGGTTAACGGCAAACGTATACCCTTCTTGATAAGGCCCAATTGATTGACCGCCCATTTGACCGGTATTGGATTGGATTCAACGAACAAATCTCGGTGCAGTCCTGCCAGTTTTGCGTCAATGGATTGCGCACCTTCACAATTCTTGGCAAGTGCGGCGGCAACCATCTCGCTCATCAGCCTAGGAGCCACATTGGCGGTGACGGAAATCACCCCATTGCCGCCACGCAGACAAAATTCGCAGGCAGTGGCATCATCGCCTGAAAAAAGCAGGAAGCCCGACTTGGATAAGGATAGGATTTCAACGAGCCGTTCAAGTTTGCCAGTGGCTTCTTTGATGCCAATGATATTAGGCACTTGAGAGAGCCGTGCCACCGTTGAAGGCTGCATGTCGCAACCCGTGCGCCCCGGCACGTTATACAAAATTTGCGGGATGTCCACCGCTTCGGCGACGGCTTTATAGTGAAGATAAAGCCCTTCTTGGGTCGGTTTATTATAATAAGGGGTGACCAACAAGCAGGCATCAGCCCCCACCTCCTTGGCATCCTGTGTCAGTTTTATGGCTTCAGTGGTGGAGTTTGAACCCGTACCCGCGATGACGGGGATTCTGCCTCTCACCTGCTCAACCACAACTCGGATGACCTCGCAATGCTCCTCCATGTCGAGAGTCGCCGACTCCCCGGTGGTACCCACGGCGACTATCCCGTTTGAACCTTGTTCTATATGATATTCAACCAATTGCCTAAGGCTCGCGAAATCGAGCGAGCCGTCCTCTCCCATCGGTGTCACCAGTGCTGGTATGCTGCCTTGAATCATGCGCCTAATCTCAACCACAATAAATCAGTCATGTTACCTTGGGCGGGGCGCTTCGACAACTGCGATCCACCAATATTTATGTATTATCCTAATGACAGCCTGTCAATCAACATAGAATTGTAAATTATCTGCCCTGCACGTCGCCCCAAAGAATCTTATGCAATTGTAATTGGAAACGCACGGGAAGACGGTCTGCGAGAATTTTTTCCGCCAATTCTGCCGGGTCTTGCACTCCCATGGCAGGGGAAAACAGTACTTCGCAACGCTCGGTCAAACGAAACTTTTCAATCATTCCCATCGCCCACTGGTAGTCAAGCTCATTCATGATGACGAACTTCACTTGATCTGCGGGAAGCAAATGCTCAATGTTGGCGTACAGGTTTCTTTCCGCTTCGCCTGACGATGGTGTTTTCAAATCAACTACCTTGATTACCCGCTTATCCACATTGGCAATATCCAATGCCCCCGAAGTTTCCAAAGAAACCTCATAACCTTGCTCGGCCAAGGCTTGCAATAAGACAATGCAACCCGGTTGAGCGAGGGGTTCTCCCCCAGTGACACAGACATGGCGGGTTTGATAACTGCTAACTTGTTCGAGAATGTCGTCAAGCGTCCTGCTTTCCCCTCCGTTGAAGGCGTAAGCAGTGTCACAATAAACGCATCGCAAGGGGCAACCAGTCAAGCGCACAAACACCGTAGGCCAACCCACCGAGCGCGACTCGCCCTGTAGGGAAAGGAATATTTCTGTTATCCGCAGTTTGTCCAATCAATGGCCTTCTTGCTTCATTTTGTCCAAGCGCTTCTGCGCCAATTTAGCTGCGGTGGAATCGGGATAACGTTTAATGACTTCGCCTAGGCTATCATGTGCCGCCGTCCATTGCCCCGTATCATAGTCGATATAACCCAGTTTGAGTTGCGCATCGGAAGCTTTCACAGCTTGCGGATAGTCTTTCACCACTTTACGGAATGATTCACGTGCGGCAAGCAAATCTCTGTTCACATAATGGGCTTCTGCCAGCCAATAGGTCGCATTGTCCGAATATTCGCCTTTGGGATAAGTCACAAGAAAACCCTTAAGCTCCTTGATAGCCTCCGCATATTTCCCTTCCTTCATCAAATTGAAACCCTTTTGATAAGCCGCCTGACGAGCCGCTGAGTCTGGCGAAGGGGCCGTTGATGGCGGCAAACGTGTTTGCACACCATAAGTCGGAGTTGCTGGCTTTGGAGCTTCAAGCGGACGGGCCGTGGACTGCGGCAACGGAGCAGTCCCTAATACCGGTACTGGCGGACTGGGTTGCGGAGGTGTCACAGGTATCGGAACCACCGGCGTGACGGCAGGTGTCTGCACAGGTGTAGGCGGCTGCGCTTGTTGGCTTGACAATGTGCTGCCGGTGGACTGAGCATCGGGATCTTGCTCCGTTGACGACTCTGGCGGCGAGGTTGGCTGCTCGGAAACCGCCGTAGCGGGTGTCAGTGCCTGTATTCTTCGCTCAAAGTCAAGAAACTGCTCTTTGTTTTGTTTTTTCGCGGCATCCAAACGGTGGGTCAACTCCTCGACTTCGCCTCGTAGCCTTTGGACATCGGTTTGCAACTGCTCCAACCGGTTGACCATCTCAGTCTGGCTATCGCCAGATAATTTTTTTTCCAACTTTCCGACCCGCTCGTCCAAGGTAACCGCGCCGTATCCTCCGCCTTGGTCATAGGAAGGGTCATAATCACCTGGTGCGGACCAAGCAATTGAAGCATATAGCCCAGTTAAACACAGGGCAGTGATGGATTTTTTTATCATAACTCAATGTTCCAAATAGGTAATTTCAACCCGCCGGTTTTGCTGCCAAGCATTTTCGTCGTGTCCAGTCACTGCGGCCTTTTCCTCACCGAAGCTGACGATCTGAATTTGGGCATCGCCGACCCCTTGCAGTTTCATCCATTTGGCGACGGACTGGGCGCGCTGCTCGCCTAAGGCGATATTGTATTCGGGGGACCCACGCTCGTCGGCATGGCCTTCCAATACGACCGTCTTGCCTTTGTTGGCAGCCAAAAAATTGGCGTGGCTGGCAATGACCGGCAGATAGTCTGGTTGCACCTCACTGCTGTCATAGACGAAGTAAATGATGCGCTTGGCTAACAGCCCTGAGCGGTCATCCATTGGCTGCGAACCCGAAGCCCCATAGGCTCCACCAGCAGCATAGCCGTCATTGCCATTGCCGGGTCCGTCACTTCCTGTGCCATAGCCACCAAATCCTTGAGCTTTGGTTCTACCCGAAGAGCTACACCCACTCGCTAAAAGTGCGGCTATCAACAAAACTGCTTCGGTTCGCAGGACTTTCATTCATTCTACTCTCGAGATTAAGTTGGGCAATGTTACGAAAAGTGTCTTAAACATGACTTAAATGAGGACGGATTTTCCTTTTTCAACCAGCCTTCTCATGGCGACCATGCCGGTTCGCGCATCTCACCCCCGGCAGTATGGAGATTCCCTTTGACTTTACCGTTACTGGAAACAGTCGATAATACTGCCTTTTCGCCATTTTGGGATGCGTAAAGGATGATACTGCCATTGGGGGCAAAACTCGGCGACTCATCTAGGTTCCCTGACGACAAGACCCTGAGTTGCTTGCTGGCAAGGTCCAGCACCGCGATACGGTAGTCGCCCCCGTTGCCATGCACTAAACATAAGCTTTTGCCATCGGGTGAGTACATGCCGCGAGCATTGTAATCACCCTCATGGGTAATGCGCTCCGGCTGGCCTCCATTCACAGACACGCTATAGAGTTGAGGTTTACCCCCACGGTCAGACGTGAACACAAGCTGACTGCCATCACGCGACCAAGCAGGTTCGGTATCGATGCCAAAATGATCGGTGACACGGCGCAATGATCGATTGGCAAGCGTCATAATATAGATTTCTGGATTGCCGTCCTTAGACAAGGTCATTGCCAACTGCTTACCATCAGGGGACCATGCAGGCGCACCATTGATGCCCGGCAGTTCAGAAACCTTCTCTCGATCTTTGCTCGTCAAACTTTGCACAAAAATCGCCGAACGCTTATTTTCAAATGATACATAAGCAATTTTTTTGCCATCTGGCGACCATGCTGGAGACATAATGGGTTCTGGTGAGCCTATGATCGATTGGGGATTAAACCCATCGGCATCGGCGATTTGGAGTGTGTATCGCCGGACTTTAGCCGCATTGGCCGGCGAAACGGCGACATAGGCGATGCGGGTGGCAAAAGCACCCTCTTCCCCCGTCAGTTGCTTGTAAATCAAATCGGCGATGCGATGGGCGGCTCTGCGCGACTCGGCAGCGCTGAAGCTCAGGCTGGAATTTGCCAACTGACTGCCCCTCACCGCATCAAACAATTCAAATTCAACCGAATATTGGTCAGTGCCGGTTGCCTTCACTTGGCCTATGACCAAATTGTCTTGGCCCTTTGATTTCCATGCAGCAAACTGCACCTCACCGGGGGTATGGGGTCGCTCAGGCAATTGTGAGTCAGGCAACACCTTAAACCGTCCACTGCGGTGCAAGTCTGCGGCAATGATGGAACCTAAATTCTCACCCGGCTGCATCCCGCCGAAGGGGACGATGGCGATTGGGATTTCAGTATCCACGCCTAAAGTCACATCCACTGCCAATTCGGCACGGGACGGAAGAGCTAAGCTTAAGAAAACCAAGCATAAAAATACTACGAATTTATTCCATTGCATTGAGTTCATTACCTCGGCATCTATCTTGATCTGACATTTAATGTAAACGATCTCAGTTCATGGGCTACTTTTTCGTCATCAGGCCAAGGCAAAGGCGAAGCTTTCAAAACCGCCGATTCTACAGATCGATCAAAGCTTTCATCGCCACTGCTTTGAGTGATGCTAACACTTTCAACGTATCCCCCTGACCGGACAGTCACCCTGACCGAACAAGATCGTCCACTGCTATTAGCCGAAAACCTTTCAACTTTGGGCTTGATACGGCTTAATATCCAAGCCCTTGCCTCATTGATCGTTGATGCTGCATCGGATTTGGATTTCTCTGCCTTCTGTTCATCTTCCAATTGCTGTTTCAATCCTTCTTTGGCTTGCTGTCGGTGAAGTTTATCTTCCTCTGCCCTTTTTCGGGCGGCGGCTTCAGTCTGCCGTTTGGATTCTTGTTCAGCCAATTTTCGTTCTTCTGCCTCCGCTTCCCGCTTGGCTTCCAAAGCCGCCATTTTCTTCTCCTCGGCCTTGCGTTTGGCTTCTGCCCTGCGCTTGGCTTCGGCGGCGCGGCGCTTAGCCTCTTCCTCTGCCTTCCTCGCCGATTCGGCGGTTGCCTCCCGTTTGGCTTCCAACTCCGCCTGAAGCCTTGCCTCATCTTCTGCTTTTTGCCTAGCCTCAATCTCGGCGCGTTTGGCCTCTTCTTCGGCTTTACGGGCGGCTTCCGCCTCGGCTTGCTGTTTGGCAGCCAATTCTGCTTGTTGTTTTGCCTCTTCTTCCGCTTTTTGTCTCGCTTCTGCCTCGGCTCGTTTGGCCTCTTCTTCGGCTTTACGGGCAGCTTCCGCCTCGGCTTGTTGTTTGGCAGCCAATTCGGCTTGTTGCTTTGCCTCTTCTTCCGCTTTTTGCCTCACTTCAGCCTCGGCACGTTTGGCCTCTTCTTCGGCTTTACGGGCGGCTTCCGCTTCGGCTGCACGTTGGGCTTCCAATTCGGCCTGACGTTTTGCCTCCAACTCTGCTTGGGCTTTCTGCTGTGCGGCTAATTCGGCTTGGCGTTTTTCTTCAGCTATGCGTTGTTTTTCCTCTTCCAGTTCCTTGAGCCTTTGTTGTTCGGCACGAAGTTGCGCCTCATCTATGACCACGGCTTGCATCAATTCGACTTCAACCTGTGGCGGAGGTGCTTTTTTCGTATCGAAATTCAAGGCAAACGCTATAAAAAGCAAGCAATGCAGCAACAACGAAAGAATGAGCGGCCAGCCCAAGCCTGATTTTCGTGACGGCATCATTTTTCGGGTTGTGTCATCAAGCCCACACTCGGCACACCCGCCTGCTTCAGCGATGCCATCACGGTGATGACCTTGCCATATTCGACAGCTTTATCGCCTCGAATCAATACGGGAAGCTCCGGCTTGTCCCTGATTGCGGCTAACACCAAATCACGCAAGGTGTCGGCATTGACCGGCACATCCAAATGGTTACCGGTGTCAACCAACAATTCACCATCGGCCTTAATGGTTACAACGATAGGAGGCTCCTTCCCGGGTTCTATGGTTTTGGATTCAGCGCGGGGCAAATCCACGTTCACACCCGTCAACAATAATGGGGATGTGATCATAAAAATGACGAGCAGAACCAAACTGACATCGATATAGGGTACGACGTTGATTTCGGCCATCGGTTTGCGTCGATTGGACCGTGGGCCTCGGGAAGACACATTCATTTGGCGTGTGCCTGACGGTGCAATAAACTGAGAAACTCTTCGGTGAAGGCTTCATAACGGTTTGCCAACCGCCCCACATCTGTGGAATATCGGTTGTAAGCCATCACGGCTGGAATCGCCGCAAACAATCCCATCGCCGTTGCCACTAAGGCTTCAGAAATACCGGGTGCAACCATTGCCAGAGTGGCTTGCTTGGCTGCCCCCAAGGCCCGAAATGAATTCATGATGCCCCAAACTGTTCCGAACAGGCCAATGTAAGGACTGGTGGAACCCACCGTTGCCAAAAAAGGCAGATGCTCGTCCAAATGCTCCAACTCGCGGGACAATGCCACCCTCATCCCGCGTTGAGCGGCTTCAACCACCGCATCGGGAGTGATGCCCGCTTGCTGCCTAAGCCGGGCAAACTCTTTGAAACCAGACAAGAAGATATTTTCTATGCCTTCTGCATGATAAGCCTGATGAGCCAGTTGACGGTATAGGTCGGCTAGATCAATGCCGGACCAAAACCGTTCCTCAAATTCATCTGAGGTTTGCACGGCACGGCGAATTTCCTTGAATTTAGAAAAAATATAGGCCCATGAAAGAACCGACGCAATAATGAGGATGACCATGACGACTTGCACAATCGTACTGGCATCCCGGATGAGAACAAAAAGAGAGAGTTCAGATGGCATTTTTGATATATTCCGAAAGAGAGCCAGGAATCGCGGTGGGTCGCAACTCACCATCGGTCAGGCAGGCTATACGAATGCTGGCTTCACACAATTTATCACCTTCTGGAGAATCAAGTCGGATTTCTTGGGCAAATGTCATACTTGCCCGTTTGATTTCAGACACATCGGCCGATACCAGTAGGACATTGCCAAAACGGGCAGGTTTCAAATAATTCACATCAATCGACTTAACGACGAACAGCACACCGGATGATTGCCTGAGTTCTTCCAGTTCACAGCCGAATTGACGCAAACATTCCGTGCGGGCGCGCTCGAAGAACTTCAAGTAGTTGGCATGGTAAACCACGCCACCCAAGTCGGTGTCTTCGTAATAGACCCTAATTGGCAAGAAAAAGCGGGGGTTCATTAGAGGGTTTGTGTCAATAGGTTTCCCAACCTGATGCATAAGTCGTTTCCTGATCGAAATTCTGAAAAATCACTGGCGGCGTAATCATGGGCTTGGTGGGTATCGGAAATGACACCACATCCACCATTCCTGTCAGAGTCCTGCCCAACATATTGGTCATACCTTTGACAAATCCCAATGACATACCCATGCCAATTCCTTCATTGGCTGTTTCAACCATCATAGATTTTGGTATCTCACCAATGCCTGTCACCGTATTGAGCAAACCAATTCCTAATTTACCCCCAATTTTGGCGGGATAACTAATTCCACTGTCTCCTGCTTGGGCTGACAATGAAAACAAAATAATGAAACTAGCGGCTAGTGATACTAGTTTTTTATTCAACATAGATAGACTCCTTAAAGCAAGTGACAAGCGCCTTAGCAAATGTTATTAAGGCTGGATAGGCAATCGAGGATTAGGTATAAAAAATGG
>CAIYXP010000006.1 GCA_903930145.1 uncultured Methylococcaceae bacterium | reverse complement strand
TGGCACTGGATTCCGGCAGTCCATGCCGGAATGACGGCTTCCACGCCAAAATGAGAATTGCGGGCATGGCACACTCCTGTACTACAGCAATCAATTAACCACCTACTAAATCAGGTTGTTACATTTGGTTACATTTCGCGGCAATTTGAGGGTTGTCAACTTTCTCCCCTTTAATTATAAACCTCACTTTATAGGCGCTTACTTTAAGTCCGCCTGCCTGCCCGCTTGTTGTTAAAGTCAAGGGCAAGCTTGGGATTATCTTCCCATTGTTTCAAGCGGCTACCCGACACGCCCGGTTCCAGCATGTCTTAACGTAAAGATTGAGGATACACGATGAAGAATCTGCATTGTTCCCTGCCCCACCTGCTGTTGTTGGCGGGTTTGGGGTTTGCGCCATCATCTCAGGCCGGTTTGTCCGCCCGCCCCTACGGCATGGTGTACGACAGTGACTTGAATCTGACCTGGCTGCAAGACGCCAACTACGCCGCAACCCAATTTATCAATAGCAATGGCGCCCAAGGTTCCGACGGCGGTGAGATGGATTGGTCTGCCGCCAATGCGTGGGCGAACACCTTGGTTTTCGCCGGCAACACTGGCTGGCGCTTGCCGACGGCGGACGGCAATTGCGATTACTCAACCGACTGCACCACGAGTGAATTGGGGCATCTGTTCTATGTCGGCTTGGGTGGCACACGCGACACGCCCATCACCGACTCCCACAACGCCAGTTTCGATTTGTTCACCAACCTGCAAGCTGCGGGCTATTGGACGCAGACCGAATTAGTGACCGACACCGGCTTTGCGTGGAATTTCGATTTCACCGACGGCACCCAGCTTCCCTATGACAAAAGTGTTCAATTTCTAGGCTGGGCGGTTCATGCCGGGGATGTGACACCCATTCCCGAGCCGGGTTCACTGCTGTTGATGGCGTTGGGCGGGTTGGGATTGATGAGGTTCGGCAAGAGACGGGTGGCCTAAAACCCCTGCGATGCAACCGGAGCGTCAAAGCTCGCTTTGACATTCAAGGCGCAGCCTTGACGGGTTGCGCTGCCAAAGCAAGCTTTGGCGCTCCAATACAAAACCAGAAGAGGATACCAAGATGAAACTACCCAAACATCAAAAATCACTCGCGCTCTGCGCCATCCCGGCCCTGTTGGCCGGCCTTTGCCCACAAGCCGCCACGGCGGCGACTACGATCAACTTGCCGGTGGTCGACCCATTCTATGCAAGTTATCCCGCCGACTGCGGCGGCGGGCCGGTGACCACCGGGCTGTGCCTGCTCGGCAGCACCGCGCCGCTGGCGACCGGGGATTTCCGCGTCGGCCACCCGCCGGGCGGCAGCGACGGCATCCCGGTGTTGCTCAACGTTCGCTTGCCGCTCCAACCCGGCAAGTATCTGCTGTCCAAAGCGAACGGCTTTGACAGCAGCCACGCACTGGCCTTCACCGTGACCGAGGGCAAAATCACCACGCTCAAGACCGCCACCTTGAAATTCCAAGACAGCCCGGGGCAATACAACCGGCTGCAACATTTTCAAGCCTCCAACGGCATCAACGGTGCGGGTTGCCACGCGGAAGTCGGCAACAAAGGCATTAAAGCCTATCTGCCCGGCAATTACACCCTCAGCACCGTGCCGACGCTGGACAATGCCGCGCCGCGTTGCGACCGTGGCATAGCTTTCAATATCATGTCGGGTCAGGCGGCGACCATCCGCCCCTCCAGCGCAGGCGTGACCGAGCAAATCCTGTCCGCCATCAACACCTACCGCCACCCGGCCAAGGGCCTGTCGCTGACCAACATCGACCACCTGCGCCACGACATCGACCGGGTGGGGTTCCTGTCCGGCTGGAAGTCCATCCGTGGTGTCCACAACCCCGGCTCGGCGAAGCTGGATGCGCTGGTGCTGTCCGGTGCGCCGAACTTCCATTTCGTCGTGCCTGTGAAAATCAACCCTAGTAACCCGACCTATTGCGGCACGTCAGTGGCGGGCGGGGGGATACCACCGCACAACCTGCTGCTGAACTGCGTGTTTGACAACGCGGGCAAGCTGACCAAGTTCCAAGTCAACTCTGGCCAGTATTACAGCTTTGACAACATCCACGCCCAATCCGCCGTGGCCGGGCATGTCATCAACAGCCCGTTCATCGTCAGCGGCGTTCATTTTAATGTCAAGGGGAATTAACCTATGAACAAGACACAACTCATCATCGCTATTGGGCTTGCCCTGCAAACCAGTGTCGGGTATGGCGGCGGCGGCTACACCTTCCAGGCAGACACCGGCCAACTGTCCTACACCTTCTTCAACCTCGGACCCAGTGGTGTGAACGTGACCCCCTACGGCGCAGGGGCCAACAGTTCCGGGCAGTCGGGCAGCACCTCCGTATCGACGGGGTGGGACTATACCGCCGCTGTTAACATCAACAAATGGAGTCCAAGGCCATTGTCGATGTTCAACGCTGGTTTGCCAACTCTGACCGCTCCTGTGTATTGCAACAATGATGGATATTATGTTAATAGCCCTATATTCTTCGCATCCAACCACGACCCGTTGGCGACCCCGGCCAGTTTTAACTTGGGTTCGGCCACTAAAATGTCAGTCGTTGAACAAAGCGGGCAATCCTACGAATTTATGAACCCACCGGCGATGGCCGACAGTTGGGTGCTGTCGATAGATACCAACGACAGCATCGTCATCGCCAACATGGCTTCCTCCTCGAATATGTTGGTTTCATATGCCAACAAACCTATCGACTGGCCCTTTTGCTATTCATATAGTGGGCTTTGGTATAACGCGAACCTCAACCCGTCCGACCCGAACAACTCAACCGCCACAAGCTACACCCCCCCCGGCAGCGTAACGACGTTCTACCAGTGGACCAACCCCCTCGGGGCCGGCTTTGTGCCGGCCGGGCAGACCATGAACCTCAACGTCAGCCCCACTGCCCCCAACTATTTGCCGACCGGCGGGCTGTGGTCGGGCATCAACGTCATCAACGGCAGCAATCTGGCTACCAACAGCCTCAACAACTCCATGTACCCCATCAATCTGTCCAGCTATGTGGTGCCTAATACCGGGCAGACTGTTAGCGGCAGCGGATCCATCAACGGTTCCAGCTATAACTATGATAAACAGTATTACACCTCCATCTACGGTGGACATTTCACCTATGCTATCGGCGACCCCTATGTGATCAGCAGTTTCGCGGCCAAAATGCTGTGGACCTGGGTCACCAACCCTAATTATGGCTTCACCGACCTCAGTATGGATGCCGCCGACATCACGAGCATTACCAATATTGTCACCGGCGCTTTTGTCAGTACCTCAAAGCCCCAACAATATGCTTCATGGCTGATGAACTCGCCCAACTTGGCACAGTCGGCCCTGAGTGCAGCGACGACTGCCAGCAACACAACCATTACCAAAGAAAGCCTGTGGGGCAAGGTGGTCAACGGCATATTGAGAGTAGGGGTGGATGCCGGCGAGGCATTTGCCGCCATTGAGACGGGCGGCTCGTCGCTCGCCGTGCAGATGACAGTCGCGGGCGTGAATGATGCCACTGGTGCGTTCGGGTCCGATGTCACCGACGCGATCACCAACGCCGCCACCAAGGTGGTCAGCCCGCCGCCGCCGCAGGCGCAAAATGCGCCGCCAGTCACCAACAACACCTATGCCTCTTCCAACCTGTTTGGCCTGCTGCTGGCGAACAGCTTTGTCCAAGCGGAAATCAACAACGCTAACAGCATCACAGCGAATACCGGCTCGGTGTTGTGGGATGGTGCTTCCATCAATGCGGACAACCTCTGTTTGACCACGACGGCGCCTAGCGGCAGCTACACGATCCAGGTCTCGAATAGCTTGATTAGCGGCAGTTGTTACACCACCAATAGCAGCGGAACCTTGAACAATGGTGCCAATGGCACGAGCGTAACGACCTTTGACAATACTTCCGGGCAGACGGAGCAAAGCTATACCAACCCGCTGAGCCTCTATGACAACTCGCAAAGCACCTCACAAATCAGCCTGTGGAATACCATCCTGACTGGCGCAGACATCACCACCAACAGCAGTGGTGTAATGCAGGTGGGCAACCCGACTTTGCCGGCCTTCTCGCCGCCCACGCAGATGGCCACCGCCGGTGGTATCAGCTCGCCCATCACCAACGTCAACACCACCTTCAACCTCAGCAGCGGCATAATGAGTGTGGCGAGTTATACCAGCACTGGAACGACAACATCATCTCCGGTGACGCCGACTGTTCCCACGGCTACGATTTTGAACGGCGGTACAATTAATAACGGATCATATTGGGTTTCATTTGGAACTTGGTCAGTTAATCAAGTTAATGTGCTTCCTAGTGATCCTATTGATGGTGTGATATACTACAATTCGAGCACTGGCTCAGTGACTATGTTCGGATATTACGTCACTGTCCAAGCATCCGGTTCAAATATAGGACATGATCATGATTATCCATTTACTAATGGAACTCTAACGCTTGACATGACCACTTGCGCTGTCGGTTCCAACATTGTGCTGACTTACGACACGACAAACATTAATTATCAAAACGGCAGTGGCGTGGCGGGCAACCTGAGTTGTGCCACGACCGCCCCGGTGCTGGCGACGGGCAGCAACCCGGTGCCGACGGGCTGGCCCACCCTCACCTTGACGGTCAGCAACCCCAACGGCACGACCGCTTACTGGTCGCCGACGGTCTCCACCACCTATCCGCCACCAATGGGGGCTTATTACTATGACACCAACTCTGGCACCCTTGTTGTCAATGGTTATGCCGGGGCAAACAGCCAAACTAGCGGGTATTACAACTTCGCCAATGATATGCAAAGTTTTAGTTTGACCAATTGCCCGGATGATGCGGTCACTTTGACCCTCACCCCAAGCACCACCAGCGGCAATGCCTCCGGGGCTTCCGGTACGCTCAGTTGCACCACGTCCACCACAAACTGGCCCGCCCTGACGTTGGCTGTCGGCGCGACCAGCGCCAACCCCGTCATCTCGGCACCGACGGTAGCCACGGCAACCCCGCCAGCCATAGGTTCTTATTACTATGACCCCAGCACCGCCACGCTGACGGTCAATGGGTATTTAGGCACGAATTCAAACACCGCCTATGCCTTTGCCAATGGTGCGCAAAGCCTCAGCATGAGCAACTGTGAGGCTTATGCGGCCATCTTGACCATCACCTTACCCACCAACACCACCGCCTCGAATCCCTCAGGAGCCACCGGCACACTCAGTTGCGGTTCGCCATATCCCATCACCGTGGTTAACGCCGCCGCCTCGGCCACCAACAACACCATCCAGCCCGCCAGCGTCAGCTACAGCGGCACAACTTTGACCGTGGGCGGCTTTACCGTGGGGACGGGGGCGGGGTTGCCTGTGACGCAGTTCACCAACATCAACCCATCGCTGCCGGCGGGTGCGCTGACCTTGGACACCTCCACCTGTAACCAGAGCATCATCCGTTCAACGCTGGCCTATAACAGCACATCGGGTTACACCACCAACTATGCCACCGTGCCACTGAATGTGACCTTGACGGTCTACCCCATCGGCACCAGCAATGCCTCGGCGATGGGGGTGCTTTCTTGCCAAAGTCCGCCAACGCTGTCTTACAACGCCTGCACCAGCGACCCCAATGCCACCGGCGGTGTGATAGCGGTGTTGACCGGGCCGGCCCTGCCCAACCCGCAAGGGCCGATGTTTGAACTGGCCTGCGCTTGCGTACCCCCATCCCCCTATATGGACGGGCCGAATCCGGTGGCTTCCAACGCGACCACGACGCAAAGCAATTTCACCAGCAACAACTTCATTGCCACGGGAGGTACGGACAGCAACGGCAACCCCAACGGTGTGGTGGTCGGTGCCACCTCCACCTACCCATCGCAGCAATGCCCGACCAACTGGTAAGACACGGCTGAACAAAGGCTTCCCGCGCCCCGGCGCGGGAAACACTTGATCGCTCCCATGCTCTGCGCCACTGCCATTAAGTTAAGCCAAAACTGGAGTGCAAGATTTATCTTGCACAGAGCGCAACCTCTTGAAAATACATGCAAGATAAATCTTGCACTCCAATGCTGGCAAACAGGAAACCCATAACTTAATGGTAGCGATGCTCTGCGCTCATCGTTATACACAAATGCTGAAGGACTGTCATTTTGGCAGGGATGCCGAAATGACGGTTTTTTTGGCTTGGCTGGACTTGTGTATAACGATGAGCGGTAAACCTAGGGATGATAAAATAATTTGATTTAGGGTGGTTTACCGTAAACCTATGAATTCAATTTTGATTACTTTGCTTTTTTTTCTGTGCTGCTTTGGCGGCATCCGTTTAGGTATTTATGCCCGGGGGAAAACCCCTGAACACCATTTTGGCGATGATTCCAGAGACATCGTCATTGCCAGTGCCGGCTTGGTCGCCACCCTCACGGCACTCATTTTAGGTCTATTAGTGGCCTCGGCCAGCGCAAACTTCCAGTTGTATAACGCAAGCTTGGAAAAGATGGGGACTGAAGTTTTGGTGTTGGACCGGGCCATGGAATCTTACGGACCCGAAACTCAGGAGGCAAGGGAAACTTTGCGCCAACATCTTATCAAGATAGTGCAGGCCATCTGGCCTGAGGACATACCCAAACTTGCCAGACTAGGCATATCCGTCAGTATTGACAATGCCTCAATGCAGCCAAAGAGGAAATCCAATGAACTAGAAGAGCCATTGGCTTTGCGGACGGTTAATTTATTGACCCAAATTCAAAACCAATTGCTTAAGCTAAGCCCTAAAGATGACAGGCAACGCTGGTGGCAAACCAAAGCATTGGACGCAGGAGACAATCTCATTGAGGAACAATGGCTCATAGCCGAACAAGCCAAATCTCCCGTGCCTACGCCATTCCTCATTTTCTTGGCGGTTTGGCTTATCATATTGTTCAGTAGCTTTAGCCTGTTTTCGCCCCCTTACAAGGCAGTCCATATCATCCTTATCTTCTGCGCTATTTCCGTTGCCAGTTCACTGTTTCTGATTTTGGAATTGAACAAACCCTCCAGCGGCTTGTTGAAGGTATCAAGCGAACCTTTGCGCAAGGTGATATTTTTGCTTGACCAATGATCGTTCCCATACTCTGCGTCACTGCCATTAAGTTAGCGTTTGTAGTCCCGCCTTTAGTCACCACAAAAAACCTCGCACTTCGATAAGCTCAGTGCGAACGGTTCTAATTAAATCAATATATTCCGTTCGTGCTGAATATTCCGTTCGTGCTGAGCCTGTCGAAGCATGAACGGAATAGGTTTTTCCAGATACCCATTTAGGCGGCAAACTGACCGAAAAGAACCGGCTGAAGCCGGAACTAATAACGGTTTTTACCTACGCAAAATCCTCAACTTAGAAGAATCACAAAAGTATTTTAAAACGAGAATAGTTTCGAGAATGATACCAGCCATTGATATATAGACTTATCAGTTTTAGTGCCTTACACTGTATTTATGACTTTGTAATATAATAACCATAAGGTATTGCGCTGATATGAACTCTCCACATCAATCTATATACTCAAAATACCCATTTCTATTGAGTTTCGATAACCCATTAAAGGAGACAGTGCTATTATAGTGTGAAATATCGAAGCTGATGATGTTTGCCAATTATAAGAAGCTTAGCTCATCATGAAGCATTATCTATTGCTTGGGCTATTGTTGCCAGTGATCGCTCTGGCGGATGATTCGGAACAAATCGCTAAGAAACTTGCCAATCCGATTGCGGACTTGCTTAATATCCCATTCCAATTCAATGTTGATAACAATGCCAGCCGATATACAGATGAATTCGGCAACCAGACGGGCGGCAGACGTTTTCAACTGAATATTCAACCCGTTGTGCCGATAGTGTTGAATGACGATTGGAATATCATTTCGCAATCGAACATACCGATCATCGACCAGCACGATATCCGACCCCACTCAGGCACTCAGTCGGGTTTGGGCGATATTTCGCAGAATCTGTTTCTCTCTCCCTCCATGGCAACGGAGTCTGGAGTGATTTGGGGTATTGGCCCTGTCTTCCAGCTACCGACGGGAACGGATGCGCTCACCAGCTCACGAAAATGGAGCATGGGTCCTGGAGCTGTCGTTGCTCAAGAGAATGGCCATTGGTTCTATGGTCTAATGGTCAAGCATGTTTGGTCATTCGCGGGTAGTTCAAGCAGTAAAGATGTCAGCAGCACTTATATGCAACCTTTCGTCTCCTATATCACCTCGAATGCCTGGACATTTACCTTGTTAAGCGAGTCAAGCTACGATTGGACAAACCGAAGTTGGACAGCCCCGGTCAATCTGACCGGGGTCAAAATATTGGAGTTCGGTTCTCAAAAGATCAGCGTTGGGGGAGGCATTCGCTATTGGGCGGCAAGCCCGGAGACAGGCCCTGAGGACTGGGGTGGGCGCGTGATTGTCACTTGGATTTATTCGAAATAAGGATGCGAAGACGTTGGTTTCATTCGCCCCCACACTACCCCTCAATGCTGTTGATTTAAGCCGATCGTGCTGAGCCTGTCGAAGCATGAACGGCTTGAATTTCCATAAGTTGCGTTTTTCCGTTCACCCTTCGACAAGCTCAGGGCGAACGGAAAATTCCTTAATTCAACAACATTGACCCCAACCCTCCCCCGTGGGGAGGGGGTTTTAGAGCTTAATTTATTATTCCTCTTCCTCTTTCAGCTTGAACCCGCCAGACAACTGCTGTTGGACATTGTGCGGCACGGCAGCATAATGGCTTAATTCGATGGTGTAATGACCTCGACCGCTGGTGAGGGAGTTGAGGCGCGACTGGTAGTCAGCCAATTCACCCAACGGCACTTTGCCGGTGATGACCAAACGACCATGGCCCTTGGAGTCGGTTCCTGTGATTTGCCCTCGCTTGGAGGACAGGTCGCCGGTAATGTCGCCCATGGCCGAATCGGGAGCGATAATCTCAATGTCGACAATAGGTTCCAACACGATGGGCTTGGCGGCGCGGATGGCCTCGATGACGGCTTTCTTGCCAGCCATGACAAAGGCAATTTCCTTGCTATCCACCGGATGTGTCTTGCCATCATAGACAATGACTTTAATATCGTTGACGGGGAAACCCGCCACCACGCCTTCTTCCAAGGCTTGACGCACACCCTTCTCGACTGCCGGTATCAAACTTCCGGGAATCGTGCCGCCTTTGACGGCATCTTCGAATACAAAACCTTCGCCGCGTTCCAGCGGTTCAACGCGCAGGTAAACCTCACCAAACTGCCCTGCCCCGCCGGTTTGTTTCTTGTGCCGATGATGGCCTTCCGCATTTTGGGTGATGGTTTCACTATAAGGGATCAACGGGGTGTTGGTGTTGACTTCCAGCTTGTATTGGCTGGCCATCTTGTCCAGCTTGGTCTTTAGATGGTTATCGCCCAGTCCACGGATGACGGTTTCGTTGGTGGAAGGGCGACGTTCGACGATGAAGGTCGGGTCTTCCAAGGCCAGCTTTTCCAAGATGTCGAACAAGCGCTGCTCGTCACCTTTGCGCTTAGTTTCCACCGCCAAGCCCGACATGGGATGCGGGAAGCTGAGGGGCTTCAGATGGATATGGTCTTCGTCATGGGAATCATGCAGCACACAGTCGAACTCGATGTCTTCGACCTTGGCAACCGCGCCGATGTCACCCGGGACCAGTGTTTCCATTTCCTCAAACTCCTTGCCTTGCAAGCAATAAAGATGGGCAACTTTGAATGGTCGTTTGCCATCGCCGACAAATAGCTGGGCATCCTTTCTCATCGTCCCCTGATGCACCCTGAACACGCCAACTTTGCCCATGTAAGGGTCGGAGACGACTTTGAACACATGGGCCAGGACATGCTGGTTCGGGTCTGGTTCGGCATGGAAGGCTTCCGTTGGGCCACTGGGTTCGCCCTTGTAGAAAGGCGGTGGGTTGCCTTCAGTGGGGTTTGGGGCAAGCGTGGCGATGACATGCAACAATTCGCGGATTCCCGCGCCTGTGCGGGCAGAGGTGAACAATATCGGGGCCAAACCGGCACGCAAAGCGCTTTCAAACGGGTTGTGAATTTCGTTGAGCTTGGGCTCTTCGCCTTCTTCCAAGTATTTTTCCAACAACACCATGTCTTCTTCGACTATCCGTTCGATCAGTTCGCTATGCGCCTTGGAGACGGAACCGAAGTCGGAGTCGCCGCTGTCATGTTCCAGCACTTCGACCACGTCCTGCGCCCCATGAGCCGGCAGGTCAAGCACGATGCCACGGAAGCGGCTGCGAACTTCGTCCAACAAACCGGGTAAATCGACATTTTCTGCATCGATCTTGTTGATGACGATCATCGTGCAAAGCTGGCGCTCCTTCGCCCAGCGCATCATGCGCTCGGTCATCAATTCGATGCCGGTTTGCGCATTGATGACGACCAAGACGGTTTCGACTGCCGCCAATGCGGCGATGGCTTGACCGGCAAAATCAGGATATCCCGGTGTGTCCAACAAGTGAACCCGAGTGTTTTCATATTCAAAATGAGTGATGGCGCTGTAAAGAGAGTGACCGTCGGCTTTTTCCTGAGCGTCAAAGTCGCAAACAGTGTTGCCTTTCTCCACCGCGCCTTTATTCTTGATTGCGCCGGCAGCGTGGAGAAGGGATTCCGCCAAGGTGGTTTTACCGGCTGCGCCGTGACCGACTAAGGCGATGGTGCGTAATGATTGGGTATTGTAAGTGGGCATATGCCTTTCTCTAAATTCTGTTTTGGTAAGCTGCCTATTTTACGCGGTAAGACCGCCTTCTGCGACTATTGATAGGCAATTTGGCTGGCTAAAAATACAAAAAGGGTCAAAATGGCGATTTTGCGGCTTTACGGAATTTTCCCGACACTTCACCCGATAGGGATATATTGTCCGGGTTTAACACCATCACAGGGGCTCCGGGCTTCAGATTGAATTTGTCCAATTCCGCCCAAATGACGTTGGGGCTAGTCGTCAACTCAAAGAAATAGCGCTTGTTGGTCAGATCAACAACGGTGCGATATTCGGTGTTGTAGATTCCGAAACCTTTATAAGGGGCACCAAATGGCACCGATACATTGCGGGCAATGGCCAATGCGCCGGACACTGCCTCACGCTCATTCTTAGGCTTGGGCAGTAATGCCAAAAAATAAGAGGCTCGCTGAAAACGGTCACTCGGGTTGACGTTCCCGGGTAAAGGCATGGTGCTGCTGGGTTTGGAAAAATCCTGCTGTTTCAGCAGTGCCAATTGCTGGTCATAGGGAGGATCGTTGGTCATGACCTTGAATTCACGTCCATGGTGAATCAGCGGCTTGCCATCGACATACTCGATGATGGCGGAGTCGCCGCTGGCATCTTCGATGGCGAGGTGTACGGTGGTTTTAGTGCCTCTGGCTTCAGCCATGACGATTTGGACATTCTCCAGCAAGGCCAGCGCCTCGGTGACGGTTGCCGCGTTGTCCAATAGATATTGCGCCCAAAGCCCGCCATGAATACCCGGTTTGCTTAGGTTCCGTGGTCCGAAGTCGGCGGCGTTGAGAAACAGCATGTGGGCCGCCAAGCCTTTCTCGTTAAACCCGTCGGCTGTGCCAATACCGTAGATCGTGGTGACCAAGCTACCGTATCGGCTAGTCCAACGGTGAGGATTTTCGCTAATAACCCTTTCTGGACCAAGCATTCCACCATCGCGCTTAATCCCACGCGGAAATACGGTCAAGACTGGCTCGGTCGATTCCGGCCAATCCATGGTTCGACTGACCACGACCGCCAAGTCATTGTCATTCCACAGGATTCGGGAGCAAGCACTGGCTTGCTGCGACAATGCAATACCCAAAGTGATGGTTGCTAGTGCGATCCAAACTGCTGCTTTAAAAGACTTGAATCTCATGTTGTTACTCCAAAACTTAGCGGGTGTTGATGAAAGGCTAAAGTATCGCAAGGAAGTCAAAACGGGGAGCATCAAAGCTTTGTCGATGCTCCGTGGAAACTACGTCCAAATGTCCTCATAAATCATTTCGATGGAGATTTCCAAGCCGACCGAATTGAAGGGTATCACCATGCCGTCGGTGTAAATGGATGCCGACCAGCCAGATTCGTCCCGCCGCCATACCCGCACATCCATACAGTCTTGGGAAACCAAAACATACTCTTGCAGACTTTCCAAGCTTTGGTATTTGAGTCGTTTTTCACTGCGGTCATACTTGGCGGTGGATTCTGACAATACTTCGACGATCAAGCTCGGCTGTTGGCGGTAATAGCGATTGGGCGAGGGTTCGCACGACACCATCACATCCGGGTAATAAAATGCATCGGCCTGTGCCAGCTTGGCTTTGACATCCGCCATGAACACCCGGCAAGGCGTGCCTTTTAGATGGTTACGCAAAAGCATATAAAGGTTGCCAGCGACAATATTATGACTGTCACTGGTTCCAGTCATCGCATAGATTTGACCGGCGACATATTCATGCTTGACCGGGCTTGCCTCTTCCAAGTCAAGATATTCCTCGTGAGTGAGATGGGGGAGGATTGCTGATACGGCGCTCATGGTTTGTCAACCTGATTGAAAGGTACTTTTCCTTTTATGCTAACATCTTGGAGTTCTTAGGATTGCGGAAAACCAGAGGTTTTACATTCCCCGATTCGGAGTCATTCCTCGCCTTGAAAATGGCTTCGTATACCCGCTCACGGTCAGGTGACAGGCTGCAAGCCGGGTCGGTATTATGCATGTCCCCAGTCAGCAAGTAAGCTTGACAGTGGCATCCGCCAAAGTCCTTAGTCTTTTCCGGGCAGGACCGGCAGGGTTCTTTCATCCATTCGTCACCACGGAAATGGTTGAAGGCTTCGGAGTGATGCCATATATCATAAATGCTCATGTCTTTGACATTGGGGCACACAAGACCGGGCAGTTCACGTGCTGAATGGCAAGGCAGGGCAGTGCCGTCGGGGGCGATGGTGAGGAAAGTGGTGCCCCAACCATTCATGCAGGCTTTCGGACGGTCTTCGTAAAAGTCGGGGATGACGTAATAAATCTTCATCTTCCCCTTAACTTTTTCCTTGTAAGCCTGGGCTATGGCTTCTGCTTCCTCGAATTGTTCTTTAGTCGGCAACAGTTGGTCGCGGTTCAAATGCGCCCAACCATAATATTGGGTGTTCGCCACTTCCAAGTAATCAGCACCCAGTTCCGTCGCCATTTCCAAAATTTCCCGAATTTGGTGAATGTTTTTTCGGTGTACGACGACACAGAGAACCATCGGATAACCGTGTTTTTTAACCAAGCGGGCGACTTCCTTCTTGTGTTCAAAGGATTCGGTGCCGGCCAGTTCGTCGTTAAGCGTCTTTTCCGGGGATTGAATGCTGACTTGTATATGATCCAACCCGGCTTCTTTCAGTTCGACAATCTTGGCTTCGGTCATGCCGTAACCGGACGTGATCAAATTGCTGAAATAACCGAGTTCCCGGGCATGTTTCACCAACACGGGCAAATCTTGGCGGGTGAGTGGCTCGCCCCCGGAGAATCCCAATTGCACCGCCCCCATGGCCCTAGCCTCAGTGAGTACCCGCAACCAGTCTTCCGTGCCA
The DNA here is from genome assembly GCA_903930145.1 of uncultured Methylococcaceae bacterium. Lineage (GTDB taxonomy): Bacteria > Pseudomonadota > Gammaproteobacteria > Methylococcales > Methylococcaceae > Methylumidiphilus. Next base: position 10,076 of record CAIYXP010000006.1, on the reverse strand, counting down.
AGCTCATTTTTGATGCTGGCAAAGTCTATCGGGTTGGCGCAATACGGGCATTGCAACGGGCAACTGTAGGTCAGTTCTGCCAGCAGCCAACGGGGGGGGGTGATAGTTAGGTTAACTGATCCAGCCATTTTCAATTGCGACCTCTAAGAAGCCATAAATGTCGTTTTTCAATCCAGTCTGGTTAAACTTTGCTTCTAATTCGACCAGTATCTGTTCCGCATTATGTTCACCATCACACAATTTTAAAATTTCGGTGGACGGGACATTCAGTTCAACAATGCCCTCGGGGTAGAGGATGACATGTTTTTTTTGGGTCTCTTCCCATTGCAAGCGGAGAGCGGGGGAAAAGTTTAGGATTTTGGTCGGGTCAAGAGCCATGTTGACACTCTCATGTTGGATTTTCATGTTGTGTGACTATACATTAAAGTAAGGAGGTTTGTGGTCTATGTATGCCAACCACATGGCGTCCAGCATCGTCCACAAGATGTCCAACTTGAATTGGAGGATTTCCAGCGCCCGTTCCTGTTGTTGCCGAGTGTTGAAATGTTCCAGCGTAATGGCTAAGCCATGCTCAACATCGCGGCTGGCTTGACTGACCCGCTTGCGGAAATAAGCCAAACCCTCGGCTTCAATCCACGGGTATTTGTCAGGCCAACCCGCCAAGCGTTGTTTGTGGATGGTTGGGGCGAACATTTCGGTCAATGACGAACAAGCCGCTTCCTGCCACGGAGCATTGCGGGCAAAGTTGACATAAGCATCGACAGCAAATTTGACGCCGGGTAAAACACGTTCAAGCGACCATAATTCTTCGCGAGGAATGCCGACTGCCTCTCCCAAGCGCGTCCACGCTTCTATGCCGCCGGCATCTTCACCCCAACCGTCGTGGTCGTGGATGCGTTGTATCCACAGGCGGCGAGTGTCCCTATCCGGGGTGTTGGCAAGGATGTTGGCATCTTTGACAGGAATTTTGATTTGATAATAAAACCGGTTCGCCACCCAACCTTGAATTTGGGCTTGATCGAGCTTGCCCTCGGCCATCAACAAATGATAGGGGTGTTGGATATGATAAAATTTTTCTTTGGCGCGTAGTTGGGCTTCAAATTCTGCCCGACTCCAGGCTTGATTTTCGGTGGTCATGTGTTTATCTCACAGGTTGATTTCCATGCCGTCGAAGGATACTTCGATACCGGCTTCTTCCAAGGTTTTCCGCTCGGGCGAATCTTCGTCCAGAATCGGGTTGGTATTGTTGATATGGATCAATATTTTTCGCTTTGCTTGGGTTTCGGCCAAGAATTCTATCATGCCTCCCTGACCCGATTGCGGTAAATGCCCCATTTCCAAGGCCAGTTTCTCACAAATGCCAGCACGCGACATTTCATCATGCTGCCAGAATGTGCCATCAACCAAGATGCAGTCGGCATCATGGGCGGCTTGGGCGACATGCGGCTCGATTTCCCCCAAACCTGGGGCATAATATAGTTTTTGCCCGGTGGATATTTGTTCGATCACCACGCCGATGTTATCACCGGGATGTGGGTCGTGACGGTGCGGCGAATAAGGGGGTGCTTTGCTTTTCAAGGCATGAGTGTGTATGCGCAGATCGTCAATCAAGGGTATGGTAAAGCCGCTCCCGTCCAATGGCACCGGATGATGATTGACTTTGCAATAATGTTCAAGCATGTTGAACAATGGGAAGCCGGTGGATAAGTCCTGCTTGACCATTTCGGTGCAATAAATTTCCAGCGGTATGGTCGATTCCCGCAGCATCAACAAACCGGTCGTGTGGTCAATCTGACTGTCGATTAACAGGATGGCCTTAATGCCGCTGTCTCGAATCCCATGCTTAGGGTGACTGTCCGGGAACGCTTCGAGTTGCGATCTTATGTCAGGGGAGGCATTGAACAATAGCCAGTGGCTGCCATCGCTACTGACGGCGATGGAGGATTGTGTACGTCGCTTGGCGCGCATTTCACCAGAGCGAACCCGCTTGCAATTGTTGCAGTTACAGTTCCATTGTGGGAATCCGCCGCCAGCGCCAGCGCCCAATATTCTAATTTTCATACGCTTTGTAAATCAGGTGGGCAGAGAAAGTTTATCAGCGAGCTTAAGACCCGCTACAAAAGAAAAACGGGGTCGCACAACCAACTGTGGACCCCGTCTCCCAAAATCAACACCGAATCAACGGTTGTAGATGTACATCGTGACTTCGAAGCCAAAACGCAGATCGGTGTAGCTAGGTGTTTCCCATTGCATGTCGTATACCTCCGAAAGTGGTTGTTAGTGGATCGTCGCTTACAATAAGCTCATTGAAAAGTATACTTTGTGATACGGTGCAACGCAATAGTGCAAGCGATCCGGGGATTGCTGAGCGTTAAACCAACCCCTGCGGCTTTGACTTTTGTTGATCTTAAAAGGTTCCTTGGAATGGCTTGCATGGAAACCACCCAGTTCAGGCTTTCAATTGAAGCCTCAGCCGACGGATGCCGAAACAATTCATCATGAATTATCTAAACTTGGCATCAAAGTTTTCTACTTTACCATGCATGGGAGTATGGCTTTATGCTACCCATAGTAAGCCATAAAATTCGTTATCCACCCCATCCATCCATAGAATGTCTTAGATTTATCCCATTGTTTATTTTATAATCATGAGCTTGTGAAACAGTCACAAACATTTTGAATTTTCAACTTCCCTTTCCCAACATCCATCAAGGAACTTTTACGTGATACACGAAGCAATCAACTGGCTGGTTTCCACCATCGGAGCCATGGGCTATACCGGAATTTTTTTATTGATGGCCATGGAAAGTTCCGTCATCCCCATTCCAAGCGAGGTCGTCATGCCACCCGCGGGTTATTTGGCACAACAAGGCAAGATGGACATGCTTTTGGTCATTTTGAGCGGCACGTTTGGAAGTCTGGTAGGAGCCTATGCCAACTATTTCGCCGCTCGCTACTTGGGGCGACCTTTGCTGTTGAAATACGGCAAATATGTTTGGATCACCGAAGAGCATTTTGACAAAGTGGAGAAATATTTTAAGGACCACGGGGAAATTTCAACTTTTATCGGTCGCTTGTTGCCGGTGGTCAGGCATTTGATTTCCCTGCCAGCGGGCTTGGCTGGCATGAGCCATCTCAAATTCACCGCTTATACTTTGCTGGGTGCCGGCATTTGGGTAACCGTGTTGTCTTGGATTGGCTACTTCATCGGCCAGAACCAAGAACTCATCATGAAATACTCTCATGAGGCTTTAGTGGATGTGATCGCTTTCTGTGTGTTGTTAGCCGCTGTTTATATTTGGTTGCATAAACGCAAAATTGCCCGCGCATCCAGCGGAGAACAATAAACCATGTCCGTCAATCCTTTCTCTATCAGCCGTTTGCCGTCTATTGTGTTTGGGCAGGGCCAAGCCAAACAACTGCCCACTTTAATCAGGCAGTTTGGCCAACATGCTTTGGTGGTGACAGGAGCCCGTTCCTTTAAACAGTCTCCCCATTGGGATGGCTTGGTGGAAGGCTTGGCTGAGGTGGGTGTGGGGTTTGACGAAATGACCGTCAGCGGCGAACCCTCGCCTGCTGTGGTGGACGAAGCGGTGGCGCAGTTTCTGGGGCGGGGGGTGCAAGTGGTGGTGGGCATAGGGGGCGGCAGCGTGATTGACGCCGCCAAAGCCATTGCCGGTTTGCTGCCCCACGGCAACTCGGTCATGGATCATTTGGAGGGAGTGGGACGCAACATCCCCTATCTTGGCCCGTCGATTCCTTTCATTGCCGTGCCGACCACTGCCGGGGCTGGTAGCGAGGCTACGAAGAATTCGGTGTTGAGCATCACGGGCGAGTTTAAGAAGTCTTTTCGCCACGAATTTTTGGTTGCCCAATATGCGGTCGTAGACCCCGACTTGTTGGTGACCTGTCCACCGGAATTGATCGCGGCCGACGGCATGGATGCCTTCACCCAATTGTTGGAGTCTTTTGTTTCCGCTCGCGCCAACCCGTTTACCGATGCCTTGGCAAAAAGTGGCATTGAAGCCTTTAGCGAGGGCTTTTTCGCCGCTTGGCGCGGTGGCGATGGTGAAACAGCCAGCGCTGGCAGGGCATCCATGGCTTATGCTGCATTGTTGTCAGGCATTACCTTGGCGCAAGCTGGTTTGGGTTCTGTACACGGTTTGGCGGCTCCTTTGGGGGCGTTTTATCCGATTCCACATGGGCTTGCTTGCGGAACCTTGGTTGCCGAAGCCACTGCCGTCAACATCCGCGTTTTGCAGCAAGGTTCGCCTGATTCCCCCGCTCTGGAAAAATATGCCCAAGCGGCAACTTTACTGTGCCACCGATCTTTTCCCAATACGGGTGAAGCTTGTTCTGAGTTGATTGGCTTGTTGCGCGAATGGACCGAAACCCTAGGTTTAAAACGCTTGGGCGACTATGGCGTGTTACCCTCGAATGTGGATAGGATTGTTGCCAATGCCCGTGGCAACAGCATGTTAACCAATCCGGTTTTGCTAACCGACGATGAAATCGCCGAAATAGTCACGGCGAGATTGTGAGTTGTTTGCAGTCCCGCCTTCAAGCGGAGTGTATAGTTGGCTGAAGCCGGGACTGCAAACCTGTTTAGGCTATCGTCACATCCTTGCTCAAGTACACATCTTGGATGGCATTGAGTAAAGCCACGCCTTCCGAGATTGGCCTTTGAAATGCCTTGCGTCCAGAAATCAAACCCATTCCGCCAGCCCGCTTATTAATGACCGCCGTGCGGACGGCTTGGGCCAAGTCCCCGCTACCACTGGATGCTCCGCCTGAATTAATCATCCCCGCCCGGCCCATGTAACAGTTAGCCACTTGATAGCGCACCAAGTCGATGGGGTGGTCGGTGGTCAATTGGGTGTAGACCTTCTCAGTGTTTTTGCCACATTTGATCACTTTGAAACCACCGTTATTGGTCGCCATTTTTTGTTTGACGATGTCGGCGTCTATAGTGGCGGCAAGATGGTTGGCTTGCCCGGTCATATCGGCTGATTCATGATAATCCACACCATCCTTTTTGAAATCGGAATTGCGCAAATAGGCCCATAGGACGGTGACCATGCCAAGTTCGTGTGCTCTGGCGAAAGCCTCGCTGATTTCCAAAATTTGCCGACGGCATTCCGGCGAACCGTAATAAACCGTCGCACCAACCGCGACCGCCCCCAAATCGAAGGCTTGTTCCACGCTGGCAAACAAAGTCTGGTCGTAGATGACCGGATAAGTTAGCATCTCATTATGATTGATCTTCACAATGAAGGGGATCTTGTGAGCATAACGTCGGCAGACCGAACTTAATACCCCCAAGGTTGAGGCAACTGCGTTACAGCCGCCTTCAATCGCCAGTTGGACAATCGATTCTGGGTCGAAAAAAATTGGATTGGGCGCGAAAGACGCCCCTCCGGTGTGTTCGACACCTTGATCCACCGGCAAGATGGACAGGTAACCGGTGTTCGCCAACCGACCCTGTGCCAACATGGATTGAAAGTTTCGCATGGTCGCAGGGGTTCGATTTTTACTGGCGACAATGCGGTCGATATAATCGGGTCCGGGCAAATGCAAGTGTTGCGCGGGGATGGTTTGGCATTGATGAGTCAATAATGTCTCGGCCTCATCGCCTAGCAAGGTTTGAATGTCGGTCATAACAGTTCCTCCTTTGTGAATGCCCTTCTCAGGGCGGCATTACATTAAACTTTTCTTGGTGTGCTTGACAAAGCAGAATTATTTTACCAAAAAGAAGTCAAACTGACTGTTTACCCATGGTGACTAATGATAAAGTTGTCGTGAATTCCCAAATTTGACAACCCCATGAGTCTTTATCCATTAAACACGATGACTGTTCTCTCTACATCTTAGAGCAAAGCCTCAACCGACGATTTTAAATTCATCACATAAGCACCGCCATGCCTCATCAGAAAATGCCCAAACTATTGACTTCGGAAATCACCCCTCAAGACGTTTATCGTCAACGGCGAGAGTTCATGCGTCTTGCCGCCGGAACCGCCTTGGGTGCTGCCCTGCCTTACCCTATTTTCGCCGGGGAGAAATTGCCCGACCGGGTGAAATCGGCCTACGAGCTATCCGACAAGCTGACACCCTACGAGGATGTCACCCATTACAACAATTATTATGAATTTGGTACCGACAAGGAATCCCCGGCAAAAACGGCCGGGAGTTTGAAAATCCGCCCTTGGACCGTGTCAGTGGAGGGCGAAGTGCGCAATCCTAAAATTTGGGACATAGACAGCCTGATGAAATTGGCAGCTTTGGAAGATCGCGTCTATCGCCTGCGGTGTGTGGAAGCATGGTCCATGGTGGTCCCATGGGTGGGTTTCCCCTTAGCCGAATTGATCAAACGAGCCGAACCTACCGGCAATGCCAAATTTGTCGAATTCACCACACTGAATGACTCCGCCCAAATGCCGGGGGTCAACTCGTCAGTGTTGGATTGGCCTTACCGCGAAGGCTTGCGCCTAGACGAGGCGCTACATCCTTTGACCCTACTGACGTTTGGACTCTATGGCGAAGTGCTGCCCAATCAAAATGGTGCGCCTGTCCGCTTAGTCGTACCCTGGAAATACGGATTTAAAAGCGCAAAATCCATTGTGCGAATCAAATTCATGGAACAAATGCCCGTATCCAGTTGGATGAAGGCCGGGCCTAGCGAATATGGATTTTATTCCAACGTCAACCCGACGGTAGACCATCCCCGCTGGAGTCAGGCCAAAGAACGGCGCATCGGCGATTTTTTCAAGCGCCCAACCTTGCCATTCAATGGTTATGCCGATCAAGTTGCCCAGCTTTACACCGGCATGGATTTGCAGAAATTTTTCTAAAGGCATTGCTCATTACACCGACCAAGGCCCAACAAGACAAATGCTTGTTGGCAGCGAAAAGATTGGCATTCCTTGTCGCCCTGATTCCCTTGGTGAAACTCCTTTGGCTTGGATTTCACCATGGTCTTGGCGCAAATCCGATTGAAAAGATCACCCGCACGACAGGCTATTGGACTTTAGCCTTGATAATGATTACGTTGATGGCGACACCTATAAAAGCATTGTCGGGTTGGAGTTGGCCAATCCGATGGCGCAGGATGCTAGGCTTGTTCGCATTCTTTTATGCCTGCTTGCATTTTCTGACCTATCTGGTGCTGGACCAATTTTTTGACTGGGCGGCCATCGTCAAAGACATAGCCAAGCGGCCTTACATCACGGTTGGATTTCCCGCATTTCTAATGCTGATACCATTGGCAATCACTTCCACCCACAAAATGATCCAGCGCCTGGGGGCTAGGCGGTGGAAGCGTCTGCATAAGCTGATTTATGTCATCGGCATCGCCGGTGTCTTCCACTTTTGGTGGTTGGTGAAGAAGGACATCACCGAACCCATGCAATTTGCGGCAGTGTTGACGGTACTGTTAGGGTTTAGGTTCGTCCGTTGGTGGCGGCTCAGATAAGATCGACTCGGTCTCAGGGGGTTCATAACTGACCTCCACTACGTAATAAACCATCAACCCACTCAGCGTTTCCACCCTCACTTCGTCATCCACCGTTTTTTTCATCAGTGCGCGTGCCATAGGCGAATCCATGCTAATCCAGCCTTGCGCCGGATCAAATTCATCCGGCCCTACGATGCGGTAAGTCACTTCCTTGCCTTCCTCGTCTTCCAAGCAAACCCAAGCCCCGAAATAGACTCTCGAACGGTCACTGGCTTGAGTCGCTACGACGGTCAATTCTGGCAAACGCTTTTGCAGGTAACGGATACGTCGGTCAATTTCCCGCAATTCCTTCTTACGATAAATATACTCGGCGTTTTCCGAGCGATCCCCCTCTGCGGCGGCTTCGGACAGAGCCACTGTCACCTCGGCCCGCCGCTTCCATAGGGCAAGCTGTTCGGCTTGCAAGACAGCGTATCCGTCAGGGGTGATGTATGCAGATTTGGGAGGTGCGGGCGGGCGGTATCGGGTCATGGTAAATTATTGGAATCTAAAGAAAATCGGCTTGCCCATTCAGGATTGCCTGGTGAATTCTTTGTTACAGCGTAATGCCGGACTGCTGATTTGACGACCGGCAAGCTCTTCAAATTACCCTCGGCTTATGACACACTAAGCACAAGAGGAGAATCTTAATCATGAGCACAAGCCTATTCGGCATTTACGCCATCATCGCCTACCTTGCTGCCAGCGCTGCGTTGGTCCATTCCCTGCAAACCGATTATATTACCACGGAGAAAAATCCGTGGCTGCGGTTTAAAATTCTAGGATTAGGTTGGCTGGCAGCCCTGTTTCACGGGGCCAGCCTGAGCGATATGTGCGACCGGGCCGGCACGGTCAATTTTAGTTTCCTGAGCGTTTCATCTTTGGCAGGACTCAGTATCGTCGGCATTTTGCTGCTGGCTGCCCTGACCAAACCGGTGGACAAACTCGGTGTGATTATCTTCCCCCTCAATGCCGCGATCATTTTTTTGAAGCTTGTCGTACCGGAAGAAGCTCATGCCTTGAAAGTCCATTCTTGGCAGATGGATATGCACATCCTAGTCTCCATGCTGGCTTACAGCTTCCTCAACATGGCCGCCCTGCAAGCCTTACTGCTGGCTTTGCAAGACTGGCATCTTCGCAGCCATCATGCCAAAGGGCTGATTCGTTCACTGCCCCCGTTACAAACCATGGAAAAACTATTATTTCAATTGATAGCGGCGGGTTTTGTCTTGTTAAGCCTGTCATTGTTGACCGGATTTCTTTTCGTGGAAAATCTTTTTGCCCAGCATTTAGTCCATAAAACCGTCCTGTCCCTATTTGCTTGGCTGGTTTTCGGGATATTGCTGGTAGGACGCATACGCCAAGGCTGGCGTGGTCAGCTCGCCATACGCTGGACGATAGGCGGTTTTATTTCTTTAATGTTGGGTTATTTTGGTAGCAAGATGGTGCTGGAATGGATATTGAATCGGCATTAAACCTATATGTCTCACAAGGCTATTCAAGGATTCGAGCGGGTCGTGTTCATATTGATAAACCTATCCAGTTGATTGGCAAATGCTTGCCTGTCTGCTTGGCTGAGAGTGGCAGGCCCACCGATATCGACACCGGAGCTTCTTAACTCCTCCATGAAATTCCTCATCGTCAGGCGCTCACTGATGTTTTCCTTGCTATAAAACTCTCCGCGAGGATTTAACGCGAAACCCTTTCGTTCAATCACGGCGGCGGCAAGGGGAATGTCGGCAGTAATGACCAAGTCACCGGATGACACCTGTTGTGCTATCCAATTGTCAGCCACATCAAAACCGGAACCGACTGTCACGGCCTTAATATAGAGTGAGGGGGGAATTCGTATCGGTCTATTGGCAACCAGAGTCAAATTAACTTTGACCCTCAATGCCGCACGAAACAATATTTCTTTGATGGGATTCGGACACGCATCGGCATCTACCCAAATTTGCATAAGCTCCAATCCTGAAAAATCTTGTCACACGAAGCGGCTAACAACACTGTTGTTCTTATTTTGTTGTTGTTAACCCTAAACTTCGTGCAACAAGATATTTAGCTATCTACTCCTCCAGGCGGCAAGTATTATTTTTTTTTACTTCCTATAGGCATCACTCAAGTAATGCCCAGACCGCCTACTATATAACTCTTTAATTTAGAGTTATTTTTTATTTTGCATCTGTTTTTCCACTTCTGCCTTGAGTTGAGCCTGGGCTTCGCCAGCGCCGCTGACTTCCATCTCTCTGGATTTCAACATCAGAACCAGAACGATCGTGGCAATGATCAGACCGGCTATGTACAACCAGAAATTATCTTTTTCTTGTTCCATTTTGAGCTACCTCTTAAAATTAAAAAAGTTAAAAACAACGCCCCGTTTGGGCGTAAGCTAAAGGAATCGGCTGTGCTTTAGAACACCGCCTACCCTGCAAGAGCGAGGCTCAAAACCCACATCTCTAGCGAGTGGTTTACATTTTAAGTTCGTGAACAATGCATTTCAATACTTTTCATCAATTTTTTTAATCTAGATCAAAAAAACTTTTTATTAATGTGTATTGCCTGATTGCCAAATTGCTTGAAAATC
>CAIYXP010000005.1 GCA_903930145.1 uncultured Methylococcaceae bacterium | reverse complement strand
GCAACTCCGGGACATCTAGTTTTGGGTCTTCAGGGATAATCGTGAACCATTTCTTGGACATATCATTCCCTTTTTTTTCAAGTTGGCTATATTGCTCTGCCGTCAACTCGTAAAATAATTCTTCTTTGGGTTCGTAGCCTAGCTCAAAGATGGCTTTGATCGCCGGTCCCACTCTAAACAGTAAATCGAAAACCATGGTAATTACTCTTAAATTATTCAGTTTTTCTTGTCGCCACGCGCCACGTGGCGACAAGAAAATAAAGGCTTGATAAATTTCCCTTATCATTGGATTGTTGTCCAGCAAATATGATAAGAATCTAGCGGGTAGAGTGCTTGTGGCTGGCTTGTGTTGGCTTGGAGGAAGGCGGGGGTGATGGCTCAACAAGACGACCCGTGACGAATTTATGCAGGACGCTTGCCATCAGCGTTTGATAAGGGATGCCTTCCTCGGCGGCTCTGGCTTGAATGTCTTCAAGGTCGCGGGAGGAAATTCGGATATTGACTCGCTTGTCTTTAGTCAGCGATGCCTCGGCATAAGCGGCGTAGCGTTCAATTTCTTGGCTAAGATTTGGCACCGAGCGCCATTCCTCCCTTTCAAAAGAGGCTAGGATTTCTTCTTCAAGTTTGTTTTCATCGTCCATCTTATTTGCCTTTTGCCAAGTATTTCCGGGCGGCCTTTCGGCTCGGAATAATCGTTTTCAAGAATATCTCGTCATCGGTTTCAACAAATGGAACCAGATAAGCATAGCCGCGAATGCGCAGTATAAACATGCGTTGATTCGGATAGTGTTCCGTGTTTGGATGGTCAAGCACATCAAGTACCCCGCCATGCGAAATGGCGGACAATACCTCTTCAAAGGATACGCCGCGTTCCGCCTTGAGGCGGATATTTTTCGTGGTGTTCCAATTAATGGGCTTCATGCTGGCTATTCTACGCTTGTGTGCTTTATGGCTTCAAGCTGTTTTGTAGGAAGAGCCAACCACGCCTGTCTGAGTTCAGGGCGACAGGCGCTGCGGCAGGTGCTGTGAAGGCGCATGGGGTGCAGAACGTCGCGGCCAGTTCCCGAAGGAGAAAGCTCTACCTTCACCGCAACCCTACCACTGGTTTCCTAAGGAACAGATACTTACAAAACATTTGCCCCTGAACGAGAAAAAGCACCAATGAAGACGGAGGAAGTGCTCTTTAGTTAAAAAAGGGGATTTTGGCACTCATGGCAAGGTCATCTGCCTGTCAACTACGAAGCCTTTTCGTTGACTACAGCCATGTCGGTAATTTGTTTGTATAAATGTACCGCGCTTGCGTAAATTTCTTGATATTCTGGATGCCTATCCACCAAGGGTTTTATTTCTTCGGCGCGCTTAAACAATTGCTCAAGAAATTCTATATCCCAGTGATCCAATTTTTCCCCAAGATCGAGTCTTTTCTTTATTTCAAGAGCTTTAGGCAGGGTATCCTCGTTGAATCTTTCAAGTAAGGTGATTGCAATGCCAAGGTCTTTATTGTCGTCAGTCATGTGATAATCCCAATAGTGTTGTTATCAAGAAGGGTTAAAGGTAAATTTTTGCTGCGTTCCAAATATCCGGCTGTTCAGGGATGTCGGAGCTAGCAATGCGCCCAAGCAGCACCGATCTTTTCTCTCCGGTACAGGAATACAACTCGGTCAGCATGATTTCATTGGCAGTCGTCGGAGATGCATCGTCCAGCTTAATTCCCCGGTAATCGAGACGAAGACGAATTTCACGGGTGGACAGCCAGTCTTGAGGATTGCTCAGCGTATCAATGACATGGGAAAGGCTTTGTTCCAAGCTCAATTTATCACTCGAAAATAGCCCCAATTCAGCGTCAATTGCATTGATCTTCTCTTCCAATGTCGCAAGCTTAGGCCGCACCGATTCACTATCGTTCATCATCGCTCCAAGCCCCCATTGACCCGCCTTCAGCGCTTCTAACTTTTGTTGCAACAAGCGCCTTTCACGATCAAGTTCTACGCGATTGCTGCGTTTGTTGGCGATGCGTTCAAGGGTCTTTTGGAGCAGGAAATCGAAGGCGCGGATTTTAAGTTCTCGGCGGCTGTCAACCTCGTTGTCTTTGATCCCAATAAAACGGTGGCTGGAAAAGTTCACGGCGACTTGTAAAACATCCCGTCGCAAGTTCTCGCCATCAAGTTCCATGCCGAACACTTTGCGCTCATCTCTGACCATTGTTAGCAGTCCATAAATATCATCGGGGGGTAATACGGACAAATCCGACAAGTAGTCGCTTATCGAATTGAACCCCCCCACGACCTTGCCCAAATGCTCTTTCGATACGAACAAGGCACGAATGGTTGGGTTTTCGCTAAAAGCTTGTGGGCTAATCGGTAACGGTGGGGGCAGAGCATCAACCAACTCGATCACATGGGTCATGGCTTTCACCACTGGCTCGCGTAAAAGCCTCTTGTAATCGCGAAGAGCGCGGATTCTCTGGTCTGTTCCCGCCACTGCGCGGTCGATGGCTTTTTCGATCAAGGCATCATCAAAAGCACTCGGTTGCTCTTGTGTGCTGGTGAATAGAGAACCTAGAAATCTAAGCATAGTTTACCTTATCAGGCATCATTAATAGTCGATAACTTATTAAAATCATTAATATGGGCGGTGAGGCATACCCTCCAGCCCGCCATTACCAGGAATAATTCACCGTGTAGGTGAGGATTTGTTCTTGATCGGGCTTTAGCGGCACTTTGAACTCGATGGTTTGAGCATCTTTCTTTTCAAAAGGCAGGGATTTGTCCTTAATTTCCCAATTTACCCAACGGTACAAATGTTCCACTACGCGAATTTCCACGGGTTCTTTTTTTCGGTTGCGCAATTTGATTTCAAAGGACTCGCTGGCTTGATGGTTTGCTTCGTTCACTTTGAAATCGGTGCGCTTGCGTTCGCCGACCAGATCGAAGGATTCGCCCGTGTAAAGCCTGACCAATTCGTCCTTAGGCGTATGGTCTATGGTGTTTTCTCCCACAAACTGTAGCGATTGATCGCTACTGTCTTGAGAATAGAAACGGACGCGACCCTTGGGTAAGGGAACGCCTAGGTTGTTTTCAACGGAGTTTTTGAACTCGCGATAAACGGCAATTTTCTTATTGGACTCAGAACCATATCTAGGGTCACTGCCTAGCATCATCCCAGTCTGCCAACCGCCAATTTGCGCACCATCGTAAACATAGACGCGATCCATCTTCACTGCCGAAGCCCGGACAAATTCAATTTGTTTGGTTTCTTGGTCGCGCAGCGTCGTTTTGTTGGCTAGTGTATACAAATGAAACTCGTCGAAAGCTTTCTCGCTGACCGGAGGGGCGGGCATGGCATCTTCCGCCATGGCTCTCATGGCATAAGCAGCCGGTCGGGGTACCCGTGGTTGGATTTTGTTAACCACCCCGGCTAACAGCTTGATTCTCGCGTCCTTGAATGTTTTTCCTGATTCGTTTTTGATGGTGACCCATCCCACCACATCGACCAGATTCCCCTTTTCAGGGGAAACTAGGTTGTAGTCTGCCTCCCAACTAAATCCACCAGAGACATAGGCCAGTTCGGCATCCAGCTTGACGGCTTGGGGGGATTCAATCTTCCAAGTTAAGGTTGGGTTAAGCACCGTGTCATCCCCCAAGGATGGGAAGATGGGTTGCCCAGGCAGACTAAATTGCAATTTGCCGTTTACCTCAATGACCGGTTGTGAATTCGATTTATAGCCGCTACGAATGATCTTGCCCGTTATCGTGGCATCTGGCTTGTTGGATTCCTTGACGAAAAAGTCTATGGACTTCCCCTCAAACAGCGACAACAGCAATTCTTGCGTGACCGGGTCATTGCGGTAGTTTTGCTCTAGAATCTGAAACTTAACTTTGCCCAAAGGATCTCTTAATATGACTGAGTCCGCTTCCAGTTGCGAGACCATGTCACTGTAGCGTGATTCCGTCACCCCTGCCTTCAAGTCTAAGGGTACATTTTCGCGAATGACGGCAAAATTATCATTATAGATGGTCAGGGCAGGTTCGGCATTTATGGGCATGGCGATAAAAAGTAGAAAAATTATGGAGATATGTTTGGCATTCATTTTTCAGTATCCGAGGTCATAGTTGAAAACCTTTGGCAATGAGCAATTTTACACCCACGGTTGATAAAATATACTGCTTCACTTAATTATATTTATCTACCAAGAGCAGAAATATCCAAGACAACAATACAGCAGCTTTTCCGGTTTCTTCAGTTATCCGATAAATGGATAATTTCATATCGTTAACACTATGAAGTCTGTAACATGAATGAATGTTTGATATTTCTGCTATTATGAACGTAAAAATTGAGTGAGGCACTTGTGTCAACAGACGAGCTTGAATCCCAAATACCAACACTGAATCCCATGTTCTTACAAGCTGCTCGCAACGAGGCAGCCAAGAGAAAAATGGAAGAACAGGTTGGACAGCTTGATTCGAAGCTGATGCCTGGCTTTGCCAAAAATGAAATTGAGATGGAAGGCAAGGCTGCACTGTTAATGGAAGAGGAGACGGTTGAACTATTTCAAGCAGCCAGTCACGAAAGTACCGAGCCGACTGAGGCTGAAATAACTGAATCTGATTTACCGCTGGATGCATTGGCGAAAGCTAAAGATGCCATTGCAAGAAAGCAATTCGAAATAGACCAGACTCAACAGCAATTAGACAGACTTTTAAAAATCAAGGCAGTGGTTTCCCCAAAGGAACCAATGTCCGGCAAGGCCAGTTTGAATGAATTGCGAATGAAACGCTTGGCAATTCAGATGGCACTGGTGGCTGATAGCAAAGAGTATGTGGAAAGTGACCTGCTTGCAATCGATAGGCTTATTGCTGAGTTTGCAAATTCTGCCTCCGCCAATCAACAGAACGACTCATCGTCAAACTCGGCGGAAAGCTTAAGGTTAAACGCTAAAATTGAGGAATGTCAGGATAGGTTACAAAAATTAAGGGATGATCAAAAGGATATGATTTATACCCATAATGTTCGGGTAGCTTTTAGAAAAGCCGAAGAGTATATATTGGCGCTGAAACGAGCTAATTCAATCAGGCATGAATTGTTAGCCTTGGCCGAACTATTGGGAAATGACTATGTCCTAGACGATATGAAGTTAGGCGGGGAACTGCCCATACCTTCAGGCTTTGAGCCGTTTGATTCATTATTGTTGGACTGTCTGACCACGACGATAGATGGCATTGAAGAGGCTAAAGACAGGCTTCAAACGGAAATAATTGCATAAGCAAGCATTGCAGTTCAACTTGACTTGATTGTAACACTGTAGACGAATTCAGCAAGGGTAGCCAAATCCGCCTCAGTGACAATGGTTAAATGAAATGGGTTTTGCTTTCAAAAGTATCTCAATAGTCAGAGTAATGCTGACGATTTCTCGCATATTTCTCAACTGAGGCATCTGCTAAAAATTGCCGCATACTCTGAGTCTCTGATAGAGTGGGATTGAACGGCAGCACACCAAGCATTAATCCAAGCTTCTTTAATGTCTTTGAGTGCTTCAAGGGTCAATTCTTCGAGTTTCGGCATAACACATACCTCTAATTAAACATGGTTGACAGAACTTAAACCTAAAAAGGAAGGTTTGTAGAGTAACCTCGCTTAAAGTATTGCAGCAACTATGCCAATAACCAAATTACCCTATGAAAGTGAAAAGTGGTCGGATAAGATTTACCCAAATTAAATGTAAGCGTATGAATAAAATAGGATTAATGGGATGACTGGTGTTGCGGGGAAGAGCGGTTTAGGAGTTCCGAACAATCCGCAAGGTTTTGGATTTAAACTGAAGAGATTGCAAACATTGTGCAATCATGTGGCTTATTGCTTCTTCTTGGTGCGCAACTTCGTTTCCAGCCAGAAGCGATGAAAAGCTTGACCCGTTTCATAGTCAACACGCTCATCCTCTTGAACCCCCCCCAAGGACTTGGCTATGCCGATTGATACGGTATTGTAAGATTCAATCGTGATCAGTGCATGCTTCACGCCCTTTGCCCTTAATTTTGCCAAAGCCAGTTTGAGTGCGCCTTTCCCGTAACCTCGGTCTCGGAAGGCGGGGGCGACATAATAGCCTACATGACCTCCCTTGTTCAGCAAATCATCGTTCAGGCGAATGTGCAAACGAACCAAACCGACGATATAGCCAGCTTCATCGGTCATCCAGTAGTTGCTTTGTGGGACAAAATAATCTGACAACGCAGGGGCTTTGGCAATATGCTCACAATAATCCAGCCACTCATCGAATTTGTTTGGGTCTTTGCCTACCGGGGTTCCGCCAAACCCATTTTCGCCATCTCCCAGCGCTGTAAGAAGTTCTAACGCACCCGGCAGGGATTTTGTGGTGACGGCGACTAATTTCATTTAGGCCGGTGGCAATTCATCCAGAGGCCAGCGTGGACGGGAAAAAATCACAGGGGGTTCGACAGGGTTTTGGAGCAAGCGCTGACATCCGGCATAGGCTATCATTGCCCCGTTATCGGTGCAGAATTCCAAGCGCGGGAAAAAAACCTGATACCCCTCCTTCAGAGCCATTTGACCCACCATTTCCCGCATCAATCGATTGGCGCTTACGCCTCCGGCCACAACCAAACGCTTAAAGCCGCATTGCTTCAAAGCACGGAGGCATTTAATGATCAGCGTTTCCACCACGGCCTTCTGGAAAGCCCACGCAACGTCAGCTTTGTCTTGCTCTGTGCCTGCTGTCGCCGCAAGGGTGGTGAGGGTGTGGGTTTTCAGTCCGCTGAAGCTAAAATCCAAACCGGGGCGATCTGTCATGGGGCGAGGGAACTTAAAGCGTCCCGGTACTCCCAACTCGGCCAGTTTAGCCAAAGCTGGTCCTCCGGGGTAACCGAGGCCGAGCATTTTTGCGGTCTTGTCAAATGCCTCGCCCGCGGCATCGTCCAATGATTCGCCCAAGGTTTCATATTTTCCGATGGAATCCACCCGCACGAGTTGAGTGTGACCGCCGGAGATTAGAAGGGCAACGAAGGGATATTGCGGGGGGGTGGGTTCCAGCATGGGTGCAAGTAGATGGCCCTCCATGTGATGCACAGCCACACTAGGGACATTCCAAGCCCAAGCGAGGCTGCGGGCAACCGATGCGCCTACCAGCAAAGCGCCGATTAAGCCGGGCCCTGCGGTATAAGCAATGCCATCGATATCGGCTTGGGTTAACTTCGCTTCGTCCAGCACTCGCCTAATCAACGGGATAAGTTTGCGCACATGGTCGCGTGATGCCAATTCTGGCACTACGCCACCGTATTCGGCATGGATTTTTACCTGGCTAAACAAGGCGTGGGCGAGCAATCCGCGTAGTGAACTATAGACGGCTACGCCGGTTTCGTCGCAAGAGGTTTCGATGCCAAGTACGTTCATGATTGAAAGGTTTTGGATTTAGGCTAATAGGCGAGTATAATCCGCGTTCTACTAACTAGGCTAGCCCCTTTGTGGGCATCATTATCTCATTTTGTAACAACACACAGGAAACTACATGCCTTCAATCAGACTTAGAGAAAACGAACCTTTCGAAATTGCCATCCGCCGCTTCAAGCGCGCATGCGAAAAAGCCGGTGTCCTTTCCGAAGTGCGCCGCCGGGAATTCTACGAAAAACCCACCGAAGAGCGCAAGCGCAAGGCGGCGGCTGCGGTAAAGCGTCATCTTAAGAAGCTTTCACGCGAGCGTTTCGCATTGCAAAATCTCCGTAAAGGTCGTCCTCAAATCTGATCCTACGAAGGAAAGCCCAAGCCAATGAGCACGGTATCGCTAAAACAGCGTATACAAGAAGACATGAAAACTGCCATGAAGTCAGGCGAAAAGGACCGGCTAGGCGTAATCCGCCTTATCTTGTCCGCCATCAAGCAGATTGAAGTTGACCAGCGCATTGTTCTGGATGACGCACAAGTCGTCAATGTTCTAGACAAAATGCTGAAGCAACGGCGTGATTCCATTTCCCAGTATACGGCAGCAGGGCGTACAGACTTGGCCGATGTGGAAAGTGCCGAGGTTGTCATCATCCAAGAATACATGCCTCAAGCCATGAGCGATGAAGAAATCGAAACCTTGATCGGGCAAGCCATTGCCGATACAGGTGCATCGGCAATGTCCGACATGGGCAAGGTCATGGCTTTGCTCAAGCCAGTGATGCAAGGCCGCGCCGACATGGGCGCGGTCAGCGCCCGCATCAAAGCAAGGTTGGGCTAGTTGCCACGGGTTTTTTTCCGGGGCGGATCACTCCTTACGCAACCATCATGCTGCTGAAACATGGCTGGCAGGATTCCCCGTGAATTCATTGACAACCTGATCGCGCGCGTCGATATAGTCGATATCATCGATGCGCGAGTTCCTCTCAAGCAAGCCGGCAAGAATTACCAAGCCCGTTGCCCGTTCCATAACGAGAAAACCCCCAGTTTCAGCGTCAATCGGGAAAAGCAGTTCTACCATTGCTTTGGTTGCGGCGCGAGTGGCAATGTCATTAGTTTCTTGATGGACTACGAGCGACAAACTTTTGTCGAAGCAGTGGAAACCTTGGCCGAAACCTTGGGTGTTGATATCCCGAGGGAGTCTTATAGCAGCGAAAATCGCGGTCAGGAATCTAACTTGCTCCCCCTCTACCAAGTGCAGGAGCAGGCGGCGGAATTTTATGCGCGTCAGTTACGCGAACACCCAGATGCGGGAAAAGCTAGAGACTATCTGCAAAATCGCGGGCTCAATGATGAAATCATCAGCCATTTTCAAATTGGCTACGCCCCGCCGGGTTGGCGTAATCTTCCAACGACCCTGCCTGCCGATCAACTGCTGGCTTCCGGCCTGACTATCAGCAAGGAAGCGGGTAATTTCTACGACCGTTTTCGTGACCGCATCATGTTTCCCATCCGTGATCGCAGAGGCAGAGTGATTGGCTTTGGCGGACGGGTGATGGGGGATGAAACCCCCAAATATCTCAATTCGCCGGAAACCCCGACATTCAAAAAGCACAAGGAGGTTTATGGGCTTTACGAATTGCTCGCCACCCGGAAAAAGCCCGAACGCATCATCGTGGTGGAAGGCTACATGGATGTCATTGCCTTGTTCCAACACGGCATAGACTATGTCGTGGCAACCCTAGGTACGGCTACGTCGTCAGACCACGCAGAATTATTATTTCGTTACGCACCGGAAATAGTATTTTGCTTCGACGGTGACAATGCGGGCAGAAAGGCGGCTTGGAAGGCATTGGAAGCCAGTTTGCCAGCGTTGAAGGATGGCAGATCGATGCGTTTTTTGATGCTGCCAGAAGCCGAAGACCCTGACACGCTGGCACGATTCCTCGATTTGATTCACGAAGAAGGCAAAGAAGGTTTGGAGCGACGATTCAGCTTCGCCAAAAACCTTTCTGACTATTTTTTCATTCATCTGGCGGAAAACTTGGATCTTGGCTCCATTGAGGGGCGTTCGACTCTGCACCAAAAAGCCAGTCCGATCATTGGCAAACTTCCTGCCGGGGTCTTTCGTGACATGATGCAAGCCCGCTTGAGTCAGTTATCAGGTCATGGCAAAGTTCCCCCCCCTAGCCGAAACAAAAACCACCGTTCGGCTGTCCAATCGGTTCAACGTGCAACCTCTGAAAGGGCCAAGCCCTCCATGTTGCGCATCATTCTGGCGCTATTAATCCAAAACCCCGACTTTTTCCCGCTGATTGATGCCGAAGCGCGCCAAGAGTTGGAGAGAGACGAAAAAGCGGGGGAGCTAGCCGCCAAACTTTTCTCCATACTCAAAGAAAGACCGGAAATCCATTGTGGCGGCATTCCTGAGCATTTTCGCGGCGAAGCGGAGTATGGACTGGTGTTGAAACTAAGTGTTCTGGAAATCCCTCTATCGGGCCTTGATGCACGGAGTGAATTCAGCGCCACACTGGAGAAGTTTGTTGCCCAGCAGAAAACCATGCTGGTAGCGCAGCGCCTGGAATGGCTGGAGAAAAAAGCCGAGCGCATCGGTTTCGTCGGATTGGATGAAGCTGAGCGCGAGGAATATCGCCGGTTGACGAGGCGAAAATGAAAACATCAATTTACCATTTTAAATTCGCTGGCTAAAATATAAAGCTAAGTCTACTAGGATATTTCATCGGGTGAGTTAGTTCATGAACTTCGAACAGCAGCAGGCACAACTCAAGGAGCTCATTGCCAAGGGCAAGTTGCAAGGTTTCCTAACCTATACCGAAATCAATGACCACTTGCCCGTTAATGTGATCGATCCTGATCAAATGGAAGAATTGATCGCCATGATCAATGACATGGGCATAGAGGTTCACGAAGTCCCGCCGGAAGATATTGAATTGCTGGCCGACTCCGCCATTATCATCGAAGATGACGACGACGATGCCGCAGAAGTTGCCGCAGCCTTGGCATCTTCCGTCGATTCAGAGACGGGGCGCACGACTGACCCAGTGCGCATGTATATGCGTGAAATGGGTACGGTGGAACTCCTTACTCGTGAAGGTGAGTTGAACATTG
>CAIYXP010000004.1 GCA_903930145.1 uncultured Methylococcaceae bacterium | reverse complement strand
GCTACCGGTTCCACCGGCGCGACGGGTGTCACGGGTGCGACTGGCGCGACCGGTATCGGTTCAACGGGTGCCACCGGTTCCACCGGCGCGACGGGTGTCACGGGTGCGACTGGCGCGACCGGTATCGGTGCAACGGGCGCGACCGGCATCGGTTCAACGGGTGCCACCGGTTCCACCGGCGCGACGGGTGTCAAGGGTGCGACTGGCGCGACCGGTATCGGTGCAACGGGCGCTAACGGCATCGGTTCAACGGGTGCTACCGGTTCCACCGGCGCGACGGGTGTCACGGGTGCGACTGGCGCGATCGGTATCGGTGCAACGGGCGCTACCGGTTCCACCGGCGCGACGGGTGTCACGGGTGCGACTGGCGCTACCGGTATCGGTGCAACGGGCGTGACCGGTTCAACGGGTGCCACCGGTTCCACCGGCGCGACCGGTTCAACGGGTGCCACAGGTTCCGCCGGCGCAACGGGGGCAACAGGCGCGACGGGCTCCCAAGGCATCATCGGGCAACAAGGTTCAACGGGTTTCACGGGCGCAACGGGTCCTACGGGTGCAACAGGCGTAACGGGTGCAACAGGCCCGACTGAAGTTATCGCGTTGTCTTCAAGAACCCTGTTTAATACATTCATATCGACACCGACAGCCTACTGGGTCTTGCCGTGGGGTTCCGGCACTGCCATCCAACATATCTCAGGGTTCAAAGGGTATGTCGCCGCCCAACTGATGATGCCGGGTTCATGCACGATGACGAATATGCTGGTTAAGACCTTTACGAGCATTACTAATCCTCCTATCCCTAGCTTTGTTGATAGAACTGTCAGCCTAGTGGTCAATGGAACCATTAGCCCCACCAATAAATGTACGATAAAATTGGTAAACGGAGTCGAAACCTGTAGTGCCACGTTCTCCCCGCCCGTCACGTTGAATACTGGCGACATGATGAATTGGTACATAGACAATGGTATTGTCCCTTCTGCCACTTCCATAAACCTGTATGTTACGTCGAAGTGCAATAGCATTCAGTAATTAGGTCGTTTGTCCGAAAACTAGGCACAGTCCAACCCCCGATCTTCGCGGCTATAATTGCGGCGGTCGGGGGCTTTACAAGCGGCAGCCATTGAGCGAACAGTTTCAAGCTGTCCGGTTTTTTGCCATCAAGGTGTATATGGTCGGAATCACATAAACCGTGAATACCGTGCCGATTGCCAAACCCCCGACGATCACCCATCCAATCTGCTGGCGGCTTTCCGCCCCGGCCCCGGTGGCAAATGCCAAGGGGACCGCGCCAAGAATCATGGTCAGGCTGGTCATCAAAATCGGGCGCAAGCGCAGCATAGCCGCTTCCACCACTGCTTCCTTAACCCCTCTACCCTGTTCTTGCAATTGATTGGCAAATTCGACGATCAAAATGCCGTTCTTGGTGATCAACCCGATCAGCATGACCATGCCGATCTGGCTATAGACATTCAGAGTTCCACCTGACAACTTGAGCGATAGCAGAGCCCCCGTGATCGCCAAAGGGACCGTCAACATAATCATCAAAGGATCGCGGAAACTTTCAAACTGGGCCGCCAACACCAGATAGATGAAAATCAACGCGAAGCCGAAAGTCAGGTAAAGCGTCTTGCTCGACTCCATGAATTCGCGGGATTGCCCGTCCAACTCAGTTTGAAAAGAAGGCGGCAGGGTCTCTTTCGCCATTTTGCCTAAAAAATCCAAGGCTTGCCCCAAGGTGTAACCCGGCGCAATGTTGGCTGTCACCACCACCGCTCGCAAGCGGTTGAAATGGTTCAGTTCCTTGGCCGCGGCATTTTCCCTAATGGAGACCAAATTGCCCAGCGGAGTCAGCTTGCCATCACGGCCCCGCAAATAAATGGTGTTCATGTCTTCAGGCGTGGCACGTGCTTCATCGCCTAATTTGAGGATCACGTCATATTGTTCGCCAGCCTGTTTGAATCGCGTCACCTGCCTACCCCCTAACAGCGTTTGCAGGGTCTTGCCGATGTCATCCACTTCCACCCCAATCGCAGCGGCCTTTTCCCGGTTGACATCCAGGCTGAGTTGCGGCTTGTTAAGCTTTAGGTCAGTGTCGAGATTGACCAAACCGGGGTATTGCGCAGCCTTTGCCATGAACCCCGTCATCGCCTTGTCCAACTCCTCGTAACTCGGCCCTTCAATGACAAACTGAACTGGGGAACTGCGAAAACTCTGCCCCAATGAGGGGGGATTGATCGGAAATGCCATCACGCCGGGCAACCCTAAGAATTTTGGCATCAGTTGCAGGGCAATTTGTTGCTGACTGCGTTTGCGTTCGTTCCATGGTTTCATGCGAATGAACGCAATCGCCGAATTGACCGGGTTGGGCCGTTCCAAGCCCGGGGCCACCACCACAAAATAGGTGTCGATTTCCGGTATGGGCGCGAGGAACGATTCGATCTGACGGGCATAACCATCGGTGTAGTCTATCGTCGCCCCTTCCGGGGCGGAGATAGCCGCAAAAATACTACCCCGGTCCTCAATGGGGGAGAGTTCTGCATTAAGCCCTTGGAATAGCCAAACTGCGGCTGCGGCTACCACACCCAACACTAGAATCACCAACCAACGCCAGCGCAGACAAGCCAATAACGTGACCCGGTATAGGCCAACAAAACGATCCCATGCCGTAGGTTGATGGGTAAGATTGCCGTGATCCGACGCCTTTAACAAGCGTGAGCACATCATCGGTGTGAGCGTCAGCGCAACAAAACCGGAAACCAACACTGCGCACGAAACAGCCAGTGCAAATTCGGAAAACAGTCTTCCCGTATTTCCACTCATAAACGCCAACGGTGCAAACACCGCCGCCAGCGTCAAAGTCATTGCCACCACCGCAAACGCAATTTCCCGGCTACCTTCAAAAGCAGCATCCATGGCACTCATGCCTTGTTCAATGCGTCGATGTATGTTTTCCAGCATGACGATGGCATCGTCCACCACCAACCCAATCGCCAGCACCAATGCCAGCAGGGTCAGAATATTGACGGAAAAACCCAAGGCATTGATGAAAATAAACGCACCGATCAGGGAAACGGGTATGGTGACAAAGGGTATTAGCGTGGCGCGCAGGGAGCGTAAAAATAACCAAACCACAGCCAAGACCAGCGCCAACGATTCCAGCAAGGTGTGATAAACCCCTTTAATGGATTCTTCAATGAACAAAGCGGAATCAAAGGCAACCTTCAGCTTGAGACCTTCAGGCAAGGCACTATTGATTTTCGGCAACTCGTTGCGCACCGCCAAGGCGACGGATAAAGTGTTGGCGGTGGATTGCTTCACCACACCCAAACCCACCGCCGAATCGCCGTTGACGCGCACGATGTTACGGTCATCTTGCGAGCCGATTTCAGCGCGCCCAACATCGGACAGGCGCACCGGATAACCGTTTTCCTCACGGATAATCAAGGCGGCAAACTGCTCTGGCGTGCGCAAATCGGTTTCGCTTAATACGGTGAATTCACGCATGGAACTTTCGATGCGCCCACCGGGGATTTCCACGTTTTGCCGCTTCAACGCATCTTCAACATCTTTGACCGTCACCTTTCGTGCGGCAAGCCGACCGCGATCCAACCACAAGCGCATTGCATATCGCCGCTCCCCACCGATGATGACACTGGCGACCCCCGGCAGAGTCTGAAGCCGGTCACGCACGAAACGATAGGCGATGTCCGATATTTCCAAAGGCGTGTGGCGGTCGCTGTAAAACGCCAGCCAAACAATCGGCGAGGCATCCGCCTCGATCTTGCTGATGACCGGCTCGTCTATGTCGTCAGGCAAACTGGCTCTGACCCTGGACACCCGGTCGCGGACATCAGAAGCGGCCCCATCCGGATCCCGGTTGATATTGAACTCAATGGTAATTTGGCTGACTTCTTCCCGGCTGACCGACTTCAGCGATTTCACACCCTCAATGCCGGACAAAGAATTTTCCAGCGGGCGAGTCACTTGGCTTTCGATGACAGCCGCGCTTGCTCCCGTGTAAACACTGCGCACGGAAACCACTGGCGCATCAATATTGGGGTATTCGCGCACTGGCAGACGTTCAAACGCCATCAGGCCAACCAGCACCAAGCCTAGGCTCATCACCGTTGCCAACACGGGGCGGCGGATTGACAAATCGGATAGGATCATTGGGCTTCCTTATTCATCACCATGACCGGCATCCCGTCACGCAGCTTGATTTGACCGTCAACCACAATCCAATCCCCGTCATTCAGACCTTCGATAATTTCGACAAATCCCGGCCTACGCTCGCCAGTCTTGACCGGAATCAGCATAGCCTTGCCGTCGACGACACGGAACACCATTGAAGTACTACCCTTGGCTTGAACCGCTTGCTCCGGTACGAACAATGCGTCCCGCGAGTGTCCCAAATCAAGGACAACGCGGGCAAACATGCCGGGCTTCAATGCCAAGTCAGGGTTTGGCAACCGTGCGCGCACTTTGACCGTGCGCGTCGGCTCGTCCAGCCTCGGGTCAACCGCTTGCACTTCCCCCCGAAACACCCTGCCCGGCCAAGCCTCTACACTGACTTCCAGCTTCAAGCCCTTGACCAGCTTGGCAGCGAATTTTTCCGCCAGTTTGAAATCCAATTTGATCGGGTCCACCGACTCCAAGTTGACTAGGGATTGCCCCGGACTGACATAATCACCCACACTGACTTGGCGCAAGCCTAAAATTCCGTCAAAAGGCGCGTAGAGTTGAGTCCTCGCCAAACGCACCCGGTCGCGCTCCAGCAAAGCCTCGGCATTTTGCAAACGCGCCAAGGATTCATCATATTGTTGCTGGCTCACCAGATTTTTCGCCCGCACATCCCGAATGCGCTTGAAACTTTCTTGTTCCAGCTTCAATGATGCCTGACTCTGCGCATAGGCTGAACGCTGTTCTTCTGCATTAAGTTCGAGCAATAGATCGCCCACTTTCGCCTTGTTTCCTTCCTCGAAACGAATAGCGGCAATGCGCCCGACGATTTCAGGGCGCAACACAATCGACTCCCCTGCCACCAAATCACCGACTGCTTCGATCTTGGCAGAAACCTTGTCACGCTTGGCATGTGCAACCTTGACCGGCAAGGCCATCATGGCGGGAGGACCCGCCTGAGGAGGAGGTGCGGCCACTGCCTTCAAGCCAAGCTGGCCATACCATCGCCATGCGAAAAAAAATGCAATGGCGAAAACTAAAACGCCCAATAGTTTTTTCATCATGAAATAAATACTTTCTCTAATTTGATTGAAGCAATGATTCCTTAAGGGCGAATGCCCAGCTTCATTGTTCGTGCTGCATGCAGATTGCTTCGTTAATGCAAAAATCTCATTACCAGCACGAAAACAATGGGTACTCTTACATTATGCCGCTTTTACAGACAAATTTGTTATATAATATGAGAATTGAAAAGGAGTTGGGCAAGTATTGGCGAACTCATGGTTGCCATACCATGGCCTAACCTAGGGTTGAGATTATTCGTGATACCTCGATTTACTCAACTTTTCATTTACTGCAAAATTATAACTTAATATCATAAAGATGCATGGTCATTCATGAAGCTTTCCATTGTCGCCACTCTATTTCAATCTTCACAATATATCCAGGAATTTTACCGTCGTGCCAGCACGGTAGCCAGACAACTGGTTGATGACGATTATGAGATTATCTTGGTCAATGATGGTTCCCCTGATAACAGTCTAGATTTAGCCATAAGCCTTCATCATTCAGACCCGCACATCATCGTACTTGACCTTTCCCGTAACTTCGGGCACCACAAAGCGATTATGACTGGCCTTTCCCATGCGACAGGCCAACTTATTTTCCTGATCGACAGCGACTTGGAGGAAGACCCTGAATGGTTAATTGGTTTTTCCGAGAAAATGGAGAGGGAACGGTGCGATGTGGTTTTCGGAGTGCAAGAACAGCGCCGAGGCGGGTTCTTTGATCGCTTGACCGGACAAGGGTTTTACCGCTTGTTCAACCTATTTACCGGTATGTCCCTTCCCGAAAACACTGTCATTGCACGATTGATGACACAATCCTATGTATCCGCTTTATTGCGCCATGAGGAGCGGGAAGTGTTTCTTGCGGGCCTTTTTTACATCACTGGTTTTAATCAACAACCGCAAACCATCAAAAAGCACAGCACCAGCAAAACCACTTATACCTTGCGAAGAAAACTGTCTCTGTTGGTTAACTCAGTCACGTCTTTCAGCAACGCCCCGCTGAGGAGCATCTTCTATATTGGTCTGGCGATTTCATCTTTTGCCATATTTTATATTGTATATCTACTCGTTCAATGGATGTTCTTCATCAAACCCTTAAGTGGTTGGACTTCAGTGATGGCATCGATCTGGCTTTTGGGTGGGATGATTATTTCCTTTATCGGCGTAGTAGGCATTTACTTGTCGAAAATTTTCTCGGAAACCAAGCAGAGGCCCTACAGCATCATCAAGCATATCTATGCCAAAACCCAAAGCTGAGCCATTGCATTGAATGGTTGTGTACATTGCATTAATGTGTCCATGTTAAATGCTCATCGCGTCGGCTTACACAGTTTAATCCGATGCAAGATTCATCGCATGAAACTGATCATGATATGAATCCCCAAGCTCTTAAATGGCGAAAACTTGGGCTGGTCTTTTGCCCATCGGGCCAGACCCCATGGATGCAATCTCATGCGTCCATTCCGATAGCAGAAAGGTTGGGAAACGATTTATTCAAAATCTATTTTAGTTCTCGCGATAGTCAAGGAAGGAGTTTTACGGGCTACACGGTCATTGACATTTACCAGCCCAATCAAATACTCGGCTTATCATCTGAGCCAGTACTTGTTCCAGGGGATTTGGGCGAATTTGATGATAGCGGGGCAATGGCAAGCTGGCTTGCCATCCACAACCATCAAAAATATCTTTATTATGCGGGATGGAATTTAGCTGTGACCGTTCCCTTCCGAAATTCCATCGGCCTTTCGATATCCACACAGCATGATAAGTTTGACCGCTACGCCAGGGGTCCAATTGTTGACCGGACGATGAACGAACCCCATTTCTGCGGAAGTTGTTGCGTGATTCCCGGCAATGATTATTGGCGTATGTGGTATGTTTCATGCGTCGGCTGGCAGATGCGCGATGGTAAACCGGAGCATCGCTATCATTTGAAATATGCGGAGTCTGCTGATGGGATACACTGGCAAAGGGAAGGTCTGGTCGCCATCGATTTTTTGAACGAGCAAGAATACGCGATTTCCCGACCTTCAGTGATGCAAGAGCATGGCCGATGGAAAATGTGGTATTCCTACCGAGGTCAATCTTATCGGATTGGATACGCGGAATCCGACGATGGACGATCATGGAGACGGCTCGACGAACTTGTCAATCTTGATGTTTCCGCTGCTGGTTGGGATTGCGAAATGATTGAATACCCTTATGTATTCGATCACAACGGCCAAAGATTCATGCTTTACAATGGCAATGGCTATGGCCGGACTGGTTTTGGTTTGGCTGTTCTCGAATAAACATGAAGTCCTACAGGCACGGTAAGGCAATAGGTATATAGGCACTAATTAAATGACTATGAACAAAACCGCCAAGCAAGGTTTCTACGAAGCCTTTTGCGAACCCAACCTGCTTGCCCCGCTTAAGTTAATTCCAGAACAAGGCTTATCCAATGATCGCGGCACGGTATACCATTTCATCGGTTCGGAAGCTCGCATCATTGATTTTATCGAACCCCATTCGATCAATGATTTTGACAAGGCAAATCGAGAAACCTATGATTCCCCTGCCTCCGCTGAAATCTATCGAAATTTCCTGGATTGGCTTTTCGCCAGCTTCAAAGAAAATGAAATGGATTTCCGCAAAAAAATAATAAGTCGCCTGAAGCTTGCCAAGGGAATGAAAGTATTGGTCACTGGATGTGGATTAGGGGATGACCTACCCATCATACTGGATGCAATTGGGGCGGAGGGTGAACTTCATGCCCAAGATTTCAGCAGATCAATGCTTATCTCAGCCAGCCAAACCATCCAGCAACCCAACGTCATATTTTCCGTGTCCAATGCGACCTCCCTACCTTACGCTTCGAAATATTTTGATGCCGTCTTTCACTTTGGAGGCATCAATCTTTTTGGTGATATTAAACAAGCGATAGCGGAAATGGAGCGGGTTTGTAAAATGGGTGGAAAAGTCTTATTCGGTGATGAGGGTATCGCACCGCATTTAAGAGGCTCCCAATATGCTGATATAGCGATTAATAATATCGGGCTTTGGGCTTCTGAAACGCCTATGCAGATGCTGCCCTTTAACGCATCGGACATAGAACTGACTTATGTGTTGGGAAATTGTTTCTATTTGATTGCATTTTCCCCATCAATAGGCTTTCCTGAAATGGATATAGATGTTCCTCACCGAGGAATAAGGGGGGGAACGGCAAGGACACGATACGTTGGAAAGCAGCTCAGCATCACTGAACAGACTAAAGACAAGCTATTCAAGGCAGCCAAGCTTAAGGGCGAGTCAGTCCATAGCCTATTGGAAGGAATCATCAACCAACAAATCCCTGATGACTTGATATAATGCCCTTCCAATGCAAACCTGCTGGCCGATCATCTTAATTGATCTGGCTCAAACATTCCAACATCGCGAGTAAAGCTTATGGCAGCTCAAGCCCCCTCAAACCGACTAGAAAGCAAATCAAGCAAACTTCTAAGGGAGTTGCTCGCCTCTGGCCGACCCATTCTCTATATCATGACGGCAGAGGAACAACGCATTGCCAGACTATTGCGTGAAGGGGCAGAGCATTTCTTTGCCAGCCCCTTGCCCTATTGGTCATGGAGCCTAACTGAGGGCATGGTCTGTTCCGATGGCACCAAATCAGAGCATGACACCACCAACCCAAGGGCCGCTCTGGATTTTGTCGCTCAATATCAAGGGGCGGCGATTTTCCACATGAAAGATTTCCATGATGCCTTGAAGGAGGCCGTGGTGGTCAGGCGATTACGCGACTTGTATGAACAATGCGCCGGAAAAAACAAGTTTGTCGTCATTTCCTCACCCATTCGTTTCATCCCCGAGGAAATCAGCCGCAACATTGTATTCTTTGAACTTAACATCCCTGACTTCAATGAAGTCAAAAGCTTCTTGGAAGAGCAAGCGGCTACCCTCGTGGCCTCGGGAAAAACGGTGGACACCAGCGAAGCTACGATGATCCACATGACCCGTGCCTTGCAGGGGCTGACTATCGACGAAGCAGGCTTTGCCATACACCGCGCCATTGCCGAAACCGGACATCTCGGCATGGAATCGCTGCCGGTGCTATTTGAAGAAAAACGGCTATTAGTCAATCGCTCAGGCACGATCCAATACATTGCAGACGGAGCGCAAATCGAAGCCGTTGGCGGGTTGGAAGTGATGAAAAAATGGCTCTTGGAACGCCGCCAATTATTCTTGCTGCGTGACAGCATAGGCGCGGAGCTAGTGCCTAAAGGCGTGTTGGTGATGGGCGTGTCGGGTTGCGGCAAAAGCCTGTCCGTCAAGGCCGTCGCTTCCTGCTTCGAGTTACCACTTTACCGAATCGACATGACCGAAATTTTCTCAGGCCGTCATGGCAACCCAGAATGGGCGTTTGCCCGCGCCTGCCGCACGATGGAGGCCATTGCCCCGGCAGTCGTTTGGTTTGATGAAATCGAAATGGGCATCACCTCCTCGG
This sequence comes from uncultured Methylococcaceae bacterium, assembly GCA_903930145.1. Taxonomy (GTDB): domain Bacteria; phylum Pseudomonadota; class Gammaproteobacteria; order Methylococcales; family Methylococcaceae; genus Methylumidiphilus. The sequence continues at coordinate 14,536 of CAIYXP010000004.1, read as the reverse complement.
AATCCTCCGGTGAGCAAGGCCGCATCTTTGCCTTTTTCCTGACTTGGATGCAGGAAAAGGTTAGAGGCTTGTTCGTGGCGGCAACCGCCAACCGCATCGACTTGTTGCCAGCGGAAATGATCCGCAAAGGCCGCTTCGACGAGGTGTTTTTCGTCGACGTGCCGATGGATGAGGAACGCATAGACATCTTTAACATTCATTTGCGCAAGCGTGGCATCGACCCAACCGGCTTTGGGGTCGAACGCCTCACGAAATTGACCAAGGGCTGGACGGGGGCTGAATGCGAGCAATGCGTCGTATCTGCCGTCACCCGCGCCAAACTTGAAGACCGCGAGATGACCTTGGAGGATTTACTCCGCACGGCGGGCAATATCGTGCCATTGTCGAAGACCATGAAGGAGCAAGTGGACCATATTCGCAGTTGGGCTAGGGATCGAGCCGCCCCGGCTTCGTTGGGGGACCATCGTTAATCCAGCCATGATTGGCATCAACACCAGCGGCAAGGCTCTCCCCTGTGAATGGATGAGGCTTGAGCCATTCTATAAACTCAAATTTATCTTTTGTTATGTTGCGCATTTTTTCTTATGCTATTTTGACGATCATTCTTTGCTTCACCCGGCTTGCCTTTGCTGCCCCATTCTGGGGGGACACGCAATCCCAGCCTGTCGAAACGCCTCCGTCCAAGCTTAAACCCGGTCAGTTTATCTGGAAAGGGGGAGCAATACCGACTGGACCCATCGTGGTGGTCGTCAGCCTTCCCGAACAAAGGGCTTACGTCTATCGAAACGGCATTCGCATCGGCGTTTCCAGCGCCAGCACGGGCATGGCCAGTCACGCCACACCCACGGGCGTTTTCATGGTGCTTCAGAAAGACAAGGACCATCGCTCGAAAACCTATAACAATGCGGCAATGCCTTACACCGAGAGACTGACTTGGGACGGCGTGGCTCTTCATGCCGGCGGTCTTCCTGGCTATCCTTCTTCCCACGGATGCGTACACCTTCCCAGCGAGTTTGCCCGTCACTTGTTTGAGGTTTCCCCCAAGGGCATGACCGTCGTGATAGCCAACCACACCAATAAGCCTTCCGAAGTCGTCCATCCCTCTGCGCTCGCGCCAGTGGATGCTCGAACAGGCGCAACGATTAAAATTCCTCGCCTCAGTGCCAGCGAGGAATTCCGTTGGAAGCCTGAGGCTGCCACCTCAGGCCCATTGTCCATCGTCATGAGCGGTGCGGACCAACGAGTGTTGGTTTATCGAAATGGCATCGAAATTGGGAGGGCAAGACTCGGCATCAGCCAACCCGGAACTCTTCTAGGAACCCATGCCTATATCATGCAAGATGGTTGGGGCGTAGGGAAAAGCCCCCTCGCCAAGGATGCCCAAGCCCACCGCTGGACGGCGGTTGGAATCCCCGGACATGCCAATGAGCATGGGCAACTGTTAAACACTTCCGAAGTTGGGCGAATCACCCTGCCCCCCCGCTTTGCCAAAGCGCTCTATGATAGTTTGGTCCCCGGCACTACGCTACTCGTCACTGATGCCCCGATATTGGAACAAAAGACAACCGGGGTCGCACTCAATATCATGAACACGGACAAACCCAAGGGAAAGAAATGGAATGGAAAAACGACTGAGTATCTCTTCTGAACAGAAAGAAGTGAGAATTCAATGCCAATCACCACGAAAGAAATCTTCGCATGAACACATTTATGAATTTTGCCAAAGCCGTGTTTGCCACCTGTCTATTGATGGGTTTAGTTTCCTGCGCCTCCATTCATTCACATCATGGTTCACATCCGCAAATCGAAGCCGCGTTTGGCCCGGAGGCCGGTGCAGAGCCGCTAGTGCTTAAAGTCATCGCCACCGCCAAGCAGTCAATCAGGGTTTCTGCCTATGTGCTGTCTTCACCGGCGGTGTTGCAAGCACTGATTGCCGCCAAACAGCGCGGCGTGGATGTGCAAGCGGTCGTCGATTATGGACTTAATGTTGCCAACGACAGCAAAGGCACACGCAGAAACGCACTGGCCGAACTGATGCAAGCAGGGATTGCGGTACGGACTAATGACAGTTATCGGAAGATGCATGATAAATTCATCATTGTCGATAATCAGCATGTGCAAACCGGCAGTTACAACTATGCCAAATCCGCCAATAAGAATAGCGAAAACGTCCTTGTGGTTTGGCACGATCCAAAATTGGCCGGGCTTTATCTCAAGCACTGGCAATCGCGGTTCGATGCGGGGACTCCCTTTACACCGCAACCCTAGTTACTGTAGGGTGGGCTAGGCGCACACACCGGGAACCTTAACCCCACTCGACGCTTTCCGTGCGCCGTCGCCCACCAAACCGGCGGCGGATTGGCAATGGTGGGCGACGGTGCGCTCCAAGCTTATCGATAAACGGAAAGTTCTTAAAATGCGCACCTAGCCCACCCTACGATTTTGCCATAATGAGAATTGCTGAAACCCCGCTCAATTTTTTACTTTTTTGCAACAACTGTGGGATAATACCAACTTGTCATCATGAGCCTTTTCATCCATGGTCAAAAAAACCGTCCCTTTCGAAGAGTCACTGGCTGAATTGGAGCAGTTGGTGGAGCGCATGGAACAGGGCAACTTAGGCTTGGAGGAATCGCTGAAGTTGTTCGAACGCGGTGTGCAATTGACACGCACCTGCCAAAAAGCCTTGAAGGAGGCCGAGCAAAAAGTGCAAATCCTCCTGGAAGAAAACGGCGAACCCACATTACAGCCTTTTAACGATGAAACCTGAACATTCCCTCAAAGATTTTATGAGTGCCTGCCAGACCCGTGTCGAGGCAGCGTTGGACGCGAGATTGCCGGCCACGGCCAAGATTCCCGAACGTTTGCACCAAGCCATGCGTTATTCCACCTTGGGCGGGGGCAAACGGCTGCGGCCTTTGTTGACCTATGCCACCGGTCATGCCTTGGGGCTTGCGCTGGACATTCTCGACGGTCCGGCTTGCGCTATGGAGTTCATCCATGTTTATTCCTTGATCCATGATGATCTTCCCGCCATGGACGATGATGACTTGCGCCGTGGCAAACCCACTTGTCACAAGGCTTTTGACGAAGCGCTGGCTATTCTAGCCGGCGACGGGTTGCAGACACTGGCCTTCCAAGTGCTTGCCAGTGACCCCAGCATTCGCGTTCCAGCCGAAAACCGCATCAAAATGATCGAGGCACTGGCAATAGCCTCCGGCTCTTGCGGCATGGTCGGCGGTCAAGCGATAGACTTGGGTTCGGTCGGCAAATCCTTGGACTTGCCCGGTTTGGAGGCCATGCATATTCGTAAAACGGGCGCTTTGATCCGTGCCAGTGTGCGCTTGGCGGCCTTGGCAAAAGCAGACTTGGAGAAAACCGTCGCTGACAAGCTGGACCATTATGCCAAGTGCATCGGCCTGGCTTTTCAGATTCAGGACGACATCTTGGATGAGGAGAGCGACACCCAAACCTTGGGCAAGACCCAAGGCAAGGACCGTGACAACAACAAACCCACTTACCCTGCCCTGCTTGGATTATCCGGGGCTAAGGACAAAGCGGCAGACCTTCATGAGCAAGCGATAACTAGCTTGGCTGACTTTGGCGAGGAAGCCGATTATTTGCGAGATATTTCATCATTTATCGTGCAACGCAAAAGTTGATGACTCTAACGGGTGCGGTTAAAACTGATGTGAGAGCGCAAGGCTTGCCTTGCAAGGGTCGACAGGAGTGCAAGGTTTACCTTGCAAGGGTCGACAGGAGTGCAAGGTTTACCTTGCAAGGGTCGACAGGAGTGCAAGGTTTACCTTGCAAGAGCCGATGCTGGAGTGCAAGGCTTGCCTTGCAAGGGCATGTTCAGACAAGGCATTTCCTAACAGAAGATAAGGCATAAATATTGTGCAAACGTGTAGTGGTCAATCTTTTCTTGAAACTAGCCCTCCAGAGTTTCATAATTGACCTCATGAGAATTTATAAATCAAGATATTCGACTTTACCCAAGCTTGGTTTCAATAGTCGAGTCCCCGTTACGGAATGCTAAATCTAATGAGCGAATCCAATACCTTTACTTTATTGCAGGGAATCAACAGCCCCGCCGACCTTCGTCAACTCCCTGAAGACAAGCTACCCAAATTAGCTGAAGAAATCAGGGCTTATCTGCTGGATAGTGTCAGCCAATCCGGCGGGCATTTGGCGGCAGGCTTGGGTACGGTGGAATTGACCGTGGCTTTGCATTATGTCTTTAAAACCCCTGACGATAAGTTGGTATGGGATGTGGGACATCAAGCCTATCCCCACAAGATCATCACCGGACGGCGGGACGGGATGCCAACCATACGCAAAAAAGACGGCGTGTCTGCATTCCCGGCGAGGGATGAAAGCGAATTCGACACCTTTGGCGTCGGTCATTCCAGCACCTCCATCAGCGCAGCTTTGGGCATGGCGATTGCCGCCTCGCAAGATAAAAGCAACCGTCAGGCTGTCGCCATCATTGGCGATGGTGGCTTGACCGGCGGCATGGCCTTCGAGGCCATGAACCATGCCGGGGCCTTGGATGCGAACCTGTTAGTCATCTTGAACGATAACGAGATGTCCATCTCGCCCAATGTCGGCGCGCTCAATAATTATCTCGCCAAGATTTTATCCAGCAAGTTCTATTCAAGCGTCCGCGAGGGTAGCAAACAATTGCTTAATCGCAACATGCCGAGCGTCTGGCAATTGGCTAGACGTGCCGAAGAGCATCTGAAAGGCATGGTCGCACCGGGTACTTTGTTCGAGGAATTGGGCTTCAACTACATCGGCCCGATTGACGGGCATGATGTCAAAATGTTGGTCAGCACCCTGAAGAATTTGCGCAGCATCAAAGGTCCACGCTTCCTGCATGTGGTCACCCGCAAAGGCAAGGGCTATGCCCCCGCCGAACTTGATCCGGTTGCCTACCATGGCGTGGGCGTGTTCGATCCGAGCAAGGATCATCTGCCCAAGGCAAAACCCGGTAGCCCTTCCTACACCGAAGTGTTCAGCCAATGGCTGTGCGACATGGCGGCACTGGAACCCAAGCTATTGGGCATCACTCCGGCCATGCGCGAAGGTTCTGGCCTAGTGAAGTTCTCCGAACAGTACCCAACCCGCTATTTTGACGTGGGCATTGCCGAACAACACGCGGTGACCGTTGCCGCTGGTCAGGCTTGCGAGGGCTACCTCCCGGTGGTGGCGATTTATTCCACCTTCCTGCAACGGGCTTACGACCAATTGATCCATGATGTGGCCTTGCAGAATCTGAATATACTGTTCGCCATTGACCGTGGCGGCTTGGTGGGACCGGACGGCCCAACCCATGCCGGCAGCTTCGACTATAGTTACATGCGCTGCATACCCAACTTAGTCGTCATGGCCCCCGCCGATGAAAACGAATGCCGACAGATGCTCTACACCGGCTTCAAATATCAAGGACCGGCTTCCGTGCGCTACCCGCGTGGCAAGGGTCCGGGGGTTGATGTTGTCGAAGAAATGTCTGAACTGCCCATAGGCAAAGGCGAAATCAAACGCACGGGTAAAAGCATTGCGATACTGGCATTCGGCAGCATGGTTGAACCGGCCTTGGTGGCAGGTGAGACATTCAATGCCACCGTGGTCAACATGCGCTTCGTCAAACCATTGGACGAAGCACTGATCTTGAAACTGGCCGAAACCCATGATTGTCTCGTCACCGTCGAGGAAAACGTCGTGATGGGCGGTGCGGGTTCCGGGGTCAACGAGTTCCTGATCGCACAGGGTCAGTGTCCGCCGATGCTGAACTTGGGTCTACCTGATCGTTTCATCGCCCAAGGCAGTCGCGAGGAATGCCTCAGTGTTTGCGGTTTGGATGTCGATGGCATCACCGCCTCCATTCAAGCCTTTCTGGATCGCCAGCCTCACGCCAAACCCGCGCTGAAACATGCCAAAGCCGGAGGCAAGCACTAAAATGGAGCGGCTGAGGTCCAAGATACGCGACATACCCGACTTTCCCAAACCGGGCATCGTATTCAAGGACATCACGCCGCTACTGCGTGACCCCGCCACCTTGATGTTGGCCGTCCATCAACTGCTGCATCCCTTTTTGGGTGAAGAAATTACCGCAGTGGCCGGCGTTGAAGCGCGGGGTTTCATCTTTGGCTCCTTAGTGGCCCATGAACTGGGCCTTGGCTTCGTGCCACTGCGCAAACCCGGCAAACTCCCCTACGATGTCCGCTCGGTGGATTATGACTTGGAATACGGCTCCGCCGCGTTGGAAGTCCATCTCGACGCGGTGGGCAAGGGCGACCGCGTACTCATCATTGACGACCTCCTCGCCACCGGCGGGACCGCCAAAGCCAGTTGCGAGCTAGTGGAAAGCCTAGGCGCGGAAGTCGCCGCCTTGGCCTTCGTCGTCGAACTGGATTTCTTGAATGGGCGGGAGAAGCTCACGCCCTACCCTATCCATTCTTTGTTGCATTATTGACAGAATGGAGCGCCAAAGCTTGCTTTGGCTCTCAAGGCGAGCCTTCCCTACCCCCTTATAAAACCTAGCGTTCGTAGTCCCGCCTTTAGGCGGCAAACCTAGCGTTCGTAGTCCCGCCTTTAGGCGGCAAACTAACCAAAAAGAACCGGCTAAAGCCGGGACTACAAACGGTTTTGACTGAATGGCAATGACGCTGAGCGCGGGAACGATCAAAAGTGGCCTTAAGCCTGATTGCCCTTGCGCTGCTTGGCAAAGGTCATCAAGCCCAAGCCCAAACCTAACAAGCCGAAGCTGGCCGGTTCGGGGACGCTGGTCTCACTCACCTGAATCGTCACTCGCAACGGAGTGTTGCCGGGGGTAATCCATGAACCAATGTATAAATTAAAGCCTTGCAGCAAAGAGAAGCCATCGCCAGTGACCGGGGTGCTCCCCCCCGCATTCCAATTCAAACTCCCGCCCACCCCAACCCCGGAAGCCCCGGATAACACCAAGGCATAGCCGGTGTTGGCGGCGAGACTGTAGCTGCCTAAGGCCCCGAGCGTCGTGTACTCCATCAATGCGTCCGAAAACCCCGCAATCGTTCCCGTCGATAAAATGGTTTGGGCCAAACTGGTTCCGGTGGGGAAATAACTAGGTGAACCGCCCACGGCATACAAATCGGCATTGAAAGTAAAGCTTTGAGGCTGAGAGCTACTGTTTCTGAGGTCAAATTTGAGGCTGGTGAACTGATAAGGTCCGCCGGGTCCGGTCTGAAAAGACAATCCGGATTGATCAAACTCAATCGATCCTTGGGTGGTTCTACTACCCTGAATGGTGTCGATGGCAGTGGCAAAACCGGGGTTGGCATGGGTGAGGCTGAATGCTGTGAGGAGCAAGGAGATTTTTAATTTAGGTGTCATTATTTGTATCTCTTTGGCTGGTTAATTAAGGCCAAGGTAGTGCGGCTACCTTAACCTCGCTGCGAGCCTACTAGAAAGCACTCTGGCTACTTAGTTTCAGCATCGGTAGGGGAATTTTAAAGGTTCGCCATTATTTCAGTCAAGGGCTTACATTGTTCGGCAAGCCAGCGTAGCCCGGATGTAGCCGCTTTGCGGCGTAATCCGGGATGTTCGTGGCCCGGAAACCCGTATTCCGCTTCGCTTCATACGGGCTACACTTCTGTCCTTTTACTGGATTGTTCGGGCCCATGGGATGAGTGAAAAATATCAACATTCCCATGGACCCTATTAGGGACTAGAGGACAATGATCGTGACGGTGTCCGACCAAGCCCCTGCGCCGAGACTGCCGATCCCCCGCAGCCGCAGGGAAACTTTCTGCCCCGGTGTCAAACCGGTGACATCCATGTGCGACGCATGGGTGTAGATGGAATATTGCCGCCAATTTGCTTCCACCGTCGGGTCGCCTTCGCAGATTTGCAGTTCATAACTCCCCGCACCCGCCAATCGAGCCGCATGGCAGACCAAGGTGCCAGACAAGCCATGCTTGGCACTGAAATTCTCGGGCGCGTCTAACGGATCATGGTTGACGACGGTGGTTGACTTGGTTTGCTTGACATCATAGCCTGTGGTTTTCAGAATGTCGGCATTGCCCTTGGCAACCAGTTCGAGATAAGGGGCCAAATCCAGCAATAATTCGATCAACATTGCCCTGGCCCTATCCCTTTCTATGATTTTGAAGCTATCCCGGCTCAGTGCGACTTGCACGCCAGCTTGGTAATTGGAATTAGCATTGCATAGCTCTTCAAAAGAAGGCGTAGGCGCGGGCCAAGGTCTAGGATAATGGGGATTGTTGCCCAATGAAGCAACAATATTCCCCACCTTGAGCAATAAGTCTGCATCTTTATAATGTGAAAAATCAACACTTAAATGAGGTCTCATGATTGCAATCTCCTTTAGGTTAATAGGCAAAAAGAAGTATAGTCACTCTGCTAACCGATGATCAAAAAAAAAGGACTTTGACGAAAAAAAATTTTCCGATCTCAAGTGCCGAGTTCATTTCCATTATGTCAAGCATGCATGGAGTGCAAGGCTTGCCTTGCTAGGATTTGCAGCTATTTGTAAATTCCGTCCATGGCCTGGATACCGGCATCCATGCCGGTATGACGGCTCAACTGAATAGCAGCATAGCTCTGGCTAGTGAACCCGTTAACACCGTGGCTGTGATTTCCGCTCCAGAGGCATCGACCTCCGGCTTGGAGATGTCGACCTCCGGCTTGGAGGTGTCGACCTCCGGCTTGGAGGCATCGACCTCCGGCTTGGAGGCATCGACCTCCGGCTTGGAGATGTCGACCTCCGGCTTGGAGGCATCGACCTCCGGCTTGGAGGCATCGACCTCCGGCTTGGAGGCATCGACCTCCGGCTTGGAGGCATCGACCTCCGGCTTGGAGGCATCGACCTCCGGCTTGGAGGCATCGACCCCCGGCTTGGAGGCATCGACCCCCGGCTTGGAGGCATCGACCCCCGGCTTGGAGGCATCGATCTCCGGCTTGGTGATTGCGATTTCTGCGCTCGGCTAAAGAAGAATGAGCTACCCCTTCATTGGCTCTTACCGTAGGGTGGGCTAGGCGCACACACCGGGAACCTTGACCTCACTCGTTGCTTTCCGTGCGCCATAGCCCACCAAACCGGCGGCGGATTGGCAACGGTGGGCTATGGTGCGCTCCAAGCTTAGCGATAAACGGAAGGTTTTTTGAAACGCGCACCTAGCCCACCCTACGATTTCGCCAAAATGAGAGTTGCTGAACTCCCTGTGGCATAATATCGCTATCGATAGAATCAGTCATCCTCCAAAGCCAAGGGAGCATTCAACAACATGGCGCCACAGATATTCATCAGCTACGCCCATGCCGACAACATACCCTATGAAGATGGGGCTAAGGGTTGGGTGAGCAATTTCGTCGAGAATCTGCTAAACGACATTGGCAGGAGAGAGGGCGGCAGTGAGGTTGAATGTTGGATGGACCACCGGCTGGAACCTCAATACGCCGTGGATGATGAACTTTGCAAGCGTATCAAGGAAAGCACCTGCATCCTCGCTTTCATGTCGCCGCGCTATCTAAAGTCCGAATGGTGTCAGGGAGAAATGAACACATTTGTCAAGCTCGTGGGCGGAGGCAGTGCCAACAACCGGGTGTTTTTGATCGAATTGCTACCGACCAACCGGAACGACTGGCATCCCGGCATCCAATCCCTATCGACGATTGAATTATGGCACAAATCATTCGACCAACCAGAACCGATGCTATTGGGCCATCCAGTTCCCGATCTCAAAGGGGATAAAGCATATTGGGGGAAGCTAAATTATCTGGCCAGCATCATGGCCCGGCAGATACAGGCACTCTCCGCGATTCCAACTATCCCGGCAAGCCCTGTTCCGGCTCCAACTTTGCCCGTCTTACCCACCGAAAACCCATCGACCACGCCTGCCCAAATGTGCCAGTCAGAACCGCTCAGTGTGGTCATCAATGCCGACAAGCCGGATCGTGACTTGGGTAAACAAATTCGGAGCTTGCTGGATGAATTGGATGTGGATGCGAAACTATCGGCGGAACCGCTGCCAGATCAATTGCCAGAGGTATATCGCAAGGAATTGGATAGCCTACTGCAAGACAGCCATGGCGTGCTAATCGTCTACGGCTCGGCTCCGCCAATTTGGGTGCAAGTCCAGCACTCCAAAGCTCGCAAAGTGTTAGCCACACAGCGTAAGGGAGTCTGGGGTGCCCTAGTGGATGGCCCGCCAGAAGTCAAACCCGAGCTTGATCTGGGCAGTCGTTCTAATTTGTTGGTATTGGACTGCCGCAAGGAAGGGCCGAGCCGAGAATTGCTGGAAGATTTCGTCCAAAAGCTGAAGGAGGCGGCTCATGTTTGACTATCGCCCAGTCAACGCCCCTTATCCCGGTCTGCGACCTTTCGAAGCTTATGAGAGCGAGATTTTCTTTGGTCGCGATGGTCACACCGACCGCCTGTTGGAAATCCTACAACGGGAGCATTTTCTCGCCGTCATCGGGCCTTCCGGTTGCGGCAAGTCCAGCCTGGTGCGGGCTGGGCTGCTGCCCGGTTTGGCATCCGGTGCGTTAGGCACGGGTAGCCACTGGCGGCTTGCGCTGCTGCGGCCCGGCGGTCAGCCGATGCTGTCCTTGGCTCAGGCATTGCTCGGGCCTTATGCCTTAGGCTCTGAATTGGTGGGAAAGGATCGGGTTCCTAAGGATGCTGAAGATGTCACCGTCGAGACGGCCCTGATGGCCGCCGAACTGCGCCGGGGATGGGAAGGCTTGGCTGGTTTGGTGCAAACCGCAACGACTCGCCAAGAGAAAACCGCCGAGCCATTCAACTTGCTGGTGTTGGTTGACCAGTTTGAAGAAGTCTTCACCTATGCCAAAACGGGGGACGGCACGGATACAGAAGCCGAAACCTTCGTCAATCTATTGCTGGCAGCCCGCACCCATCCCGAAGCCCGTATCTATGTGGCATTGACCATGCGTACTGACTTCTTAGGGCAGTGTGTGGATTTTGAAGAACTCCCGGAAGCCATCAACCGCGCCCAGTATCTAACCCCACGTCTGAACCGGAAAGAATTGGCCTTAGCCATCACCGGACCGGCCCAAGTATTTGGCGGGGAAGTGGAAACCGGGCTGGCGAATGAGCTGATCGAAAGCATCCACCAAAACTCCGACCAATTGCCCATCTTGCAACATGCCTTGGCGCGGATGTGGCGGGAGGCGGAGCGAGTCAACCCGGACAACCCGTTGATTGACGCGAACATCGCCAATTCCGACGAGGTGGGCGGGGTAAAAGGGGCGCTGAATCGCCATGCCAACGAGGTGTTGGAATCGCTGACCCCCGACCAACAAGAACTTGCAGAGAAATTATTCCGTGCCATTACCGAGCCACATAAAAGCGGCGGTGAGGATGTCCGGCGTCCACAAACCCTAGCCGCCATCGCCGCTTGGGCCTGTATCCCGGCGGAGAGCCTAAAACCCGTGATAGAGGCATTTGCCAAGCCGGAGGTCAGCTTTCTGAGTTATGGTCGCGAGTTGAAGGACAACAGCGTGATCGACCTGACCCATGAGGCATTGATCCGTCAGTGGGAGACATTAAAAGCTTGGGTGGCAGATGAATTCCGGCGTGGTGTGGGCTACCAGCGCGTTGCGACACGCGCCATTGAATATCAGCTAGGCATCAACGGACTTTTGACTGGCGGGGATTTGGCTAGGGCGATGGAATGGTGGAATCCTCAAGATAATGTAGAAGTAGGCCGGAATAAGCCTGTCTTGAGCGAAGTCGAAAGGCCCGCCCCGGCGGGCGTTTCCGGCGAATTGCCAGACCAAATGCCGGAAACGGTCGTTGCACGACCTTATTCCGGCCTACAACCAAACTCGACCGTATTGCCGGTGCATGATGATCCGGTTAAGGCCGACGCACTGTGGCAACCCACCCCCCATTGGGCGCAGCGTTACAGCGAAAAAAAGGACGAGGAGCTAATTGCAGAATTCGAGCAGGTCCGCCAATTCCTGATTGACAGCCGCGATGCCGAGCAACGCCAGCGCGAAGCCGAGCAAAACCGCTTGGAAGCACAAGCCGAAGCCGAGCGGCTTCGGGCTGAACAAGAACGTCAATTGGCAGATGCAGCCCGCACCAGTGCAACCCGCGCACAACGCATAGCCATGATTGCGGCCATGGTGGCCTTGCTGGCCATCGGCTTGGCTGCTGCCGCCTATTTTTTCAAGCAACAAGCCCAGTCTGCAAAACATGAGCGTACCATCAGCCTGTTTGATTCCCAACTCACCCATGGCAGCTTATTGGCGAGGGTGGAGGACTATGCCGGGGCGCGTCAGGTGCTGGCCGAAAGCGCCACGTTGGATGCTGATATAGACCCATCGCGTCAACATGCCCGCAATCTGTTGGCGGGTTTTACCCAGATCATGGGCGGGCAAGCCGAGCAAGTCTATACAGGGGCCGGGGCGGGTCTGTCAGGGGGTGCCAAGCTCAGCCCCGATGGCAAGCTGCTTGCCGCCGCCGGAGAAAGGGGTACCTTGGTTTTGTTCGATGCGGCGAGTGGGAAACTCGTGCAGCGCTTGCAAGGCCATGATCCGAATGCGGGGGGACTTGGTGATGTAAAGTCGGTTGTGTTCGATCCGCAAGGCCGCTGGCTGTTCAGCGGCGGGGATGACGGCCGCATCATCCGTTGGTCTTTGCCGAAGGGTGAAAAGCTGGACGAATGGCAAGCACCGGCTGAGGTGCGTAGCTTGGCCCTTAGCCCGGATGGGACGACGCTTGCCAGCGGTCTCAGGGGTACGAGTAATCAGATCATCCTATGGAATGTAGCCGATGGCAAAACCATCCGAAACTTGGACGGACACACCGGCAGCGTCGGCACCAATGGGCTGGCATTTTCTCCCGATGGCAAGCGGCTGGCCAGTGCCTCCTATGACAACACCGCCCGTGTGTGGGATTGGCAACAGGGCAAATCCTTGTTTACTCTGGAAGGTCATCAGAACGACGTATATGCGGTTGCCTTCAGCCCGAATGGCAAAATACTGGCGACTGCCAGCCATGACCAGCAAATCATCCTCTGGGATGCCGAAACCGGTCATCTACTTCGATCATTGCAGGGTCACAAAAATATCGTCTTTGGTCTGGCTTTCAATCAGGATGGCAACCAACTGCTGTCAGCCTCCCGTGATAACACCTTGCGCCTATGGAATGTCGCCAGCGGCATCACACTACATGTTTACCAAGGTCATCAGGCTGGACTTTGGTCAGTGGCTATACAGGATGGCAAGATTTACACCGCCGCCGATGATGGCACGATACGTCGCTGGTCGCTGACTACCCCTGAGCAATGGTTTTGGCAGCTAGATGGATCGCCTCAATCGACCGCACTCTCGCCCGATGGCAAACTGCTTGCCGTGGGCATGAAGGAAGGCAATCTTCTGATTTATCGACTGACAAACGGCGAGCAACTGAGCATTCAGAAGGATGCCCATGCAAATGGGATAACACGGATTGCTTTCAATGGTGATGGTAGCCTGCTGGCGACGGCGGGGTTGGATGACAAGGCCAAGCTGTGGCAAGTGCAAACCGACGGCAAGCAATTGACCCTGCTGCACACCTTGGAAGGTCATACTGATGCAGTCCTTGCCGTCGCCTTCTCCCCGGATGGTCGCCAACTGGCCACCGCCAGTTATGATGGCAAGATCGGCTTGTTTGAGGTCGCCACTGGCAAAGGTCGATTATTTTCAGCACACCAAGGCTATGTCGAAAGCGTTAATTTCAATCCGCAAGGGAACCGCTTGTTGAGCGCTGGACTTGATGACCACCGGCTGCTACTGTGGGATTTGGATAATCCTAACAGCACTCCTCAACCAATCGCCCAAGCCCAAGACGAACTCTCCTCGGCCAGCTTCAGCCCCGATGGTCATCAAATAGCCGCCGTAGGCCGGGAAGTCGTCGTTTCTTTGTATGATCTTGCCAAACCTGGCATTAAGCAACAACTGGTAGGTCATGAACAGGCGGTCTACCGGGCCATCTACAGCCCTGATGGTCATCAACTCGCCACGGTCAGTGCGGACAGGACCGTCCGTTTGTGGGATTTGGACAGTCAAAGCTTGCTGTTCACGCTGCGTTTGCCGACTGAGAGGCAAGGTTCTTCTAGTCCGCTTTGGGACTTCGACTTCCGCTGCGTCAATGGCGAGTGTTGGATCGCCGTTCCGCTGGTGATGGGCCGCGTGGCAGTGTATCGGTTCCCTTACGATCATCTGCCCAAGAACTTTGCCACATCTGCCGATAAGCCGGAAAATCCATGATCTCAATCTTAAATAAGCGTTCGTAGTTCCGCCTTTAGGCGGCAAACCGAAAGTAAGCGTTCGTAGTCCCGCCTTTAGGCGGCAAACAACCGAACAGAACCGGCTAAAGCCGGGACTACAAACGTTTTTGATTAGGTGGCAAACAACCGAAAACAACCGGCTAAAGCCGGGACTACAAACGTTTTTGATTAGGTGGCAAACAACCGAAAACAACCGGCTAAAGCCGGGACTACAAACGTTTTTGATTAGGTGG
>CAIYXP010000003.1 GCA_903930145.1 uncultured Methylococcaceae bacterium | reverse complement strand
CCAATTGTTGTGATTGTAGATAAAACATCATGCATTCCTTGTAGGAATGTGACTAACGCTTCAGTTCGTCCAAACACTTTAAACGTGTCTGCTCTTCTGGCTCGTTTAGTTAAGGACAGTATACCTAAAAGTGCAGCAATAAACACCTTTAAGCGATTTTCAGTGTTGCACTCCGTGTCTGGGAATACGTCTATTGCAGGTGAAAGGTGAATATCCATTAATTTAACCCACGTTGCTGTTCCAACTTTTGATTGTACGATTTGTACAAGTGCCCACACATCGTCACCATCTGTAATAGACTGATATATTGGAACATTTAGCCTATCACCTAAGTCACCCCATGATTTTCCAAATAAAATTACATCAAACAATTGCAAACACTCAGCCCGGAAAACCTCATGGTTGTCTTCTGGAATTAGACCGAGCCAAGCATTTTTTACAAGTTCTAGCTTTTCTTCTGTAAGTTCATCAAGCTGAAAGTTTTTCATTAACAAGCCATTTTCTGATTAAAACAAAAATCGTACTGTTATTTTATATTTTATGCAATATTGAAGATGCCGCTTAAACCACCTAGGTCTGCACGCGGCGGGCAGCCAGAGCCACATCAATCAACAACATGATTACCCCGACGGTAATGGCAGAATCGGCCACGTTGAATGCCGGGAAATGCCATTGTTGATAATAAGCATCGAGAAAATCGATCACATAACCATAGCTGATGCGGTCTATCAAATTGCCCAAAGCGCCGCCTAACACCAAGGCCCAAGCAGCGGCTTCCCAATGCCGGTCTTTGGGCATGTTTTTGAGCCAGTAGGAAATGGCAATGCTGGCGGACAGGGATAACACAATGAAAAACCAGCGCTGCCAGCCACCGGCTTGGGCCAAGAAGCTAAAGGCCGCGCCGGTGTTGCGCACATAGGTCAACTGGAAAAACGGGATCAACGGAATGCTTTCGTATAACGCCATTGCATGGTCGACCATTAACTTACTGGCTTGATCCAACACAATGACCAGCGCCGTCAACCAAAGCCATTTCAGCATGATCCAATCCTCAAGCGTATGACCGGGACTCACCGGGACCATCAACGTTTTCGACACAGCGCCCACATAGCTCTGGATGATCGGCGTGAGTGCCCACATCGTGCCGGTGATGCCAACAGCGGACGCACTTGGGTTTGTCGCTGGCGCGTAGTCGCAATTCCAAACCATCGACTTCAGTGGGGAGCTTGTCGCCATGTTCGGCAACTTCGGGCAACACCGTCGCATAGGAAGTGATGAATACAAAGCGCAACTCATCTTCCAGCGCCGACAAGCGGGCCAACACCGGCGGCGAGCAGTACAGCTCGACTTCTGCATCCAGCGAGGAGCCGATTTCGTTACGGATGCGCAGCACTTCCAATTCCTTGCTGACCGCTTCGCGGACTAGCAGGACAAAATCCCAGAATTCGCGATTCATCGTGCTGCTTTCGTCCAGCGGATATAAGCCTTCATACCAGGTTGACAAAAACACTGACTCCGGCCTGTCACCGGGCAGGAAACGCCAGATTTCATCGCTGGTGAAACTCAAGATAGGGGCCAACCAACGCGCCAAGGCTTCGGCAATATGATACATGGCGGTTTGCGCCGAACGTCTCGCCAAACTATCGGCCTTGGAGGTGTATTGGCGGTCCTTGGTGACATCCAAGTAAAAGCTGCCCAAGTCCACCGAGCAAAAATGATGGACTTTTTGGTAGACCAAATGGAATTGGTAGGTCTCGTAAGCATTCACAACCTCTTGTTGCAACTGCCAAGCCTTATCCACGGCCCAACGGTCTAGCGGCAACATCCGCTCAGGCGCAACAATGTCTTGTGTAGGATCGAAACCGTTAAGATTAGCCAACAAATAACGCGCGGTGTTGCGCAAGCGGCGGTATACATCGGAAGTGCGCTTGAGGATTTCATCGGAAACGGACATTTCCGCCCGGTAATCGGTCGCAGCCACCCAAAGGCGCAACACGTCCGCCCCTAAATTCTTGACCACTTTCTGTGGCGCGACGACATTGCCCTTGGATTTGGACATTTTCTTGCCTTGGGCATCCACGGTGAAGCCATGGGTCAAGACTTGCCGATAGGGTGCAACCCCATTCATCGCGACCGAAGACAGCAGGGATGATTGGAACCACCCGCGATGTTGGTCAGAGCCCTCCAAATACAGGTCGGCGGGGAATTGTTGATCCTCGCGCCGGTTCAATACGCAAGCATGAGTCACGCCGGAATCGAACCACACATCCAAGGTGTCACTCATCTTGCTGTAATGCTCGGCATCGGAACCTAACAATTCCTTCGCGTCCAGGCCAAACCAAGCATCAATGCCCTGCTGTTCCACGCGGAGGGCAACTTGTTCGATCAAATTCAAAGTGTCGGGATGGATTTCGCCAGTCTGTTTGTGGACAAACAAGGCAATCGGCACACCCCAGTTGCGTTGACGGGATACGCACCAATCGGGGCGATTATCCACCATGCCTTCGATGCGGGCTTGCCCCCAATCGGGAATCCATTGCACTTGCTTGATTTCATCAAGAGTTTTGGCTCGCAAGCCAGCTTTGTCCATGCTGATGAACCATTGCGGGGTGGCACGGAAAATCACCGGGGTTTTATGCCGCCAGCAATGCGGATAGCTATGTTCAATGCTGGTGACATGCAGCAGTGTGCCATGGTCTTTTAGCACCTCTACGACTTGGGGGTTGGCCGTCATGACATGCTGGCCGGCAAAGTATTGGGTACCGGGGAGGAACACGCCATCATCTCCGACTGGGTTGTCCACCTTCAAATCATATTTCAAACCAACCACATAGTCTTCTTGACCATGGCCAGGGGCGGTGTGGACTGCGCCAGTGCCGGCATCAAGGGTGACGTGCTCGCCCAAGATGATGGGCACTTCGCGAGACAAAAAGGGATGTCGCAGCCATAAGCCTTCCAAAGCTGATCCTTTGCAATAGGCGACCACGCGGTAATTTTCAGCGCCAACCCGAAGCAAGGTATCCTTCATCAAGGCTTCGGCAAGAATCAGCCGTTCACCCGCCTCTTCCAATTGCACCACGGCATAATCCAATTCGGGGTTCAAGGCCACGGCTTGGTTGGCAGGCAAAGTCCAAGGGGTCGTCGTCCAAATCACCACGGATAAAGGGCCGGAACCGAGACAGCCTTCAGCCGTATGGCAACGTTTTAATGCCTCTTTCTCGTTAACGACCCGAAAACGCACGTCAATCGCCAGCGAGCGTTTGTTTTCATATTCCACCTCGGCCTCGGCCAAGGCAGAGCCACAATCCGTACACCAATGGACGGGCTTGGCCCCTTTAGTCAAATGACCGTTGGCGCAGATTTTACCCAAGGCCCGGATAATATCGGCCTCAAACTTGAAGTTCATGGTCAGATATGGGTTTTCCCAATCGCCAAAGACACCCAAGCGAATGAATTCGTTACGTTGTACATCCACTTGTTCGGTGGCGTATTGACGGCAGGCACGGCGGAAATCGGTCGGATCGACTTGCACCCCCGCCTTCCCCATCTTTTTTTCCACCATTAGCTCAATCGGCAAACCGTGGCAATCCCAACCCGGCACATAAGGCGCGTCGAAACCCGAAAGCCCTTTGCTTTTGACGATAATGTCCTTAAGCACTTTATTCACCGCGTGGCCGATATGAATTTCGCCATTCGCATAGGGAGGGCCATCATGCAGTATGAAACGCGGACGGCCTTGGCAAGCCTCCCGAATTTTCCGGTACAGCGCTTTTTCCTTCCAAGCCTTGAGCTGTTCTGGCTCGCGCTGGGACAAATTGCCTTTCATGGGGAAATCGGTGGTCGGAAGATTGAGCGTGGCTTTGTAGTCCATAGTTTTAGGTATGTAATGCTGAAAACTTAACAATAGCGGTTTGCAAAATAGGCCCGCGCTTGGCTGGCATCTCGTTCAATTTGTTCGCGCAAAGCCTCAACGTCACGAAAACGAAGCTCTTCACGCAGTTTGTGATGAAAATGCACTTCGACGAGCCGTCCATAAATGTCCCCGTCGAAATCGAATAAATGAGTCTCCAATTGCATGGTGCTGCGACCGTCAACCGTGGGGCGAGAGCCAACATTCGCCACACCTTGCAAAGTGCGTCCGTTAACACCGTCCATTGTAACGGCAAACACGCCATGTAATGGAGACTTTTTGCGCATGAGGGCAATGTTTGCGGTGGGAAAACCCAACTGGCGGCCTAGCTTAGCTCCTTGGCATACCCGACCCATGATCGAATAAGCCCTGCCGAGATATTGGGCAGCTTCGATCATATTCCCGGAGGTCAAGGCATGTCGGATGATGGTGCTGCTGACTCGGATGCCGGCTTTCACCACCGACCCGGTGTCGGCCACGGCGAAGCCGTGAAACGCACCCGCCTTCTGCAACATGGCAAAATTGCCGCGTCGGTTCCTGCCAAAGCGGAAGTCGTCACCGACGACTAGATATTTGACGTGCAGCGCGTCAACCAGAACGGATTGGATGAATTGTTCAGGTGTATGTTCTGCCAGTTGCCGGTCGAAATGCAAGGCTAACACACCGTCCACTGGCAAATGACTCAATTGGGAGAGTTTTTCCCGAAAGCGGGATAATCTTGGTGGCGAATGGTCTGGGTCAAAATATTCCCTAGGTTGGGGCTCAAACAAAATCACCAAGGTCGGCAAGCCTAGGCGCTGGCCTTGATCTGCCAAAGACTCAATGACCGCTTTATGCCCGATGTGAACCCCGTCAAAATTGCCTATGGTTGCCGCATAGCCGGATTCTTGAACAGGCAGCCGACTTAACCCCCTAGCTAAAAACATGGTTAAGCACCCTCCTTCAGCATCAGATGGGCAGGGCGCAAACCGCAAACGCCCAGCGTTGCGAAATAGCCTAAGCCGCCAATGGCAATCCACAGCATGAGTCTGGCAACTCTGGCATGGGCGGTCCAATCTTGCCAAGGCAAATCCGCCGTGAAATAGGCAAGCAATAAGCCCAAGCCTAAATTAGCGATCAATAGCCTTGCCAGAAAGGCAAACCAACCCTGCTTTGGTTTAAACACGCCTTCCTTGAGAAGTTTTAGCAGCAACAACAGCGCGTTGAATAAAGCGGCCAGGGCCGTGGACAATGCCAGCGCGGCATGTCCCAGTTCCATTTTTGCCATGGGGTAAACCAGTATCAGGCAAAACACGAGATTGGCGATCATGGAATAAACCCCGTGGCGAACCGGTGTGCTTAAATCGTGACGGGCATTGAAGCCGGATGCCAATATTTTCACGGCGATAAAGCCGACTAAGCCAGTCGAATAAGTCAACAAGCTGCGACCCGCCATCACCACATCGCGGGAACCGAATTGGTCATATTGAAATAATGTGGACATCAAAGGTTCCGCCAACACCATCAAACCGATGGTGGCGGGTAGCCCAATCAGCAATACCCAGCGCAAGCCCCAATCCATCGCATGGGAGAATCCGCTAGTGTCCTGTTTGGCATGACTTCTCGCCAAATGCGGCAAAATCGCCGTCCCCATGGCGACTCCGAACACGCCCAATGGAAACTCCACTAAGCGGTCGGAATAATACAGCCAAGAAACACTTCCGCTCATTAGGAATGAGGCGATCAAGGTGTCCACCAACAGATTCACCTGAGTCACTGACACGCCAAAAATAGCCGGGGCCATGCGTTTCAGCAAGCGGCGCACATCGTCATCGCCTAAAGCAAGCTTTGGTCTAGGCAACAAGCCTGCTGCCATCAACGCGGGGACTTGCAAGGACAATTGGGCGATACCCGCCAACAAAACTCCCCACGCCAAGGCCATGACCGGCACTTCCATTTGCGGGGCCAGCCACAGGGCTGCGGCAATCATGACCACATTCAATAAGGCCGGTGTGATGGCGGGAATGGCAAATCGCCCATGGGCGTTCAATATGCCGCCGGCGAAAGCGGTCATCGTCACAAAAAACAGGTACGGGAAGGTAATCCGCAACATGGCGCTGCTTAAGTCGAATTGTCCTGCTTGGCTCCAAAAGCCGGGGGCGAAGATCAAGATCAACACCGGTGAGGCGATTACCCCGACCAAAGAAGCCAGCAATACAATCAAGGCCAGCGAACCCGATGCCCGATCCAAAAACGATTGCAAACCCTCTCGTTTGCTGTTCTCACGATAATCCGACAACATCGGCACAAACGCTTGCGCAAACGAGCCTTCCGCGAACAATCTACGCAAAAAATTCGGAATCCTGAATGCCACAAAAAACGCATCGGTGGCTGCGTCCGCGCCAAAATAGCGGGCGATGACCATATCACGGATAAAGCCCAGTATCCTTGAAACCAGCGTCATCACGCCCACCATGGCGGTCGATTTGATTAACTGTCCGCTCAGATTCGTTCCCCTTCAAGCTTGGCAAAAAAGAGCGTAGTATAAGTTTTCATGAAGGCCGCGCCTAGCATTTTCAACAAGGATATTGACATTGGGCTACCGCATGGGGGAAAATGCCACTCTTTTAATCCGCATCCACGTTTGGGGCTTTACCTTGGCTAATATTAAATCCGCGAAAAAACGCGCTCGCACTTCGGAAAAGAACCGCCTTCAGAATGCTGCGGCCCGGAGTAGGCTGCGCACCTACATCAAGAAAGTTCTGCTGGCCGTTGCCACGGGCGATGCTGAGAAGGCCCAAGCGGCTTTCCGCGAAGCAACCCCGGTGATTGACTCTTCCGTCGGCAAGGGTCTGATCCATAGGAACAAAGCCGCTCGCAGCAAAAGCCGCTTGAGCGCTCGCGTCAAGGCGTTGAGTTTAAAGACGGCTTGATCCAAGCTTAGTGCCAGCGGGGTATTGCCCAACACTTTTGAATTAAGTAATTTTCCGTTCACCCTGAGCTTGTCGAAGGGTGATCGGAAAAACGCAACTTACTTGAACTTAAGCGGTTCATGCTTCGACAAGCTCAGCACGAACGGCACAATAAACATCATTGTAGGCATTACCCACCCGCTGGCATTCCATTAAACGGTTTCCATTCACTCCTTAAACCTGTCAGTCAGGGATAGATTCTTGCTTGCGCAAAATGCGCTGTCCTAAAATCTATTGCCGGGAATGATCGCCACTTAAAAGCGGTTATTTTTTCGCTGCCTCTCTATCCAAACTTCTCCCGTCATAATGCTGCATCATGCCAGCGGAATCTACTTTATAATGTCCGCTAGAATTTAAGCCTGATTAAATAAGGTGAATGTCATGACCGATGAAGAATTGAAAGCATTAGTGGCAAGTCTGGCTGTCGCGCAAAAAGATACCGATAGGCAACTGGACAAAATGATCCAAGAAAACGACCGCAGATCAAAGGAAACCGATCTGCAAATGAAGGAAACCGCCCAGCGGTTTAAAGAAACCGACCAGGTAATTAACAAAACATCCCAAGAAATCGCTGAACTAGGCAAGCAAATCGGCGGCTTGGGCAAGAAGTTTGGCAGCTTCACCGAAGGTTTAGCCCTGCCGTCCATGACCAAGATATTGTCCGAGCGCTTCGGCATGGAAGTCATCAGCCCCAGTGTCCGCGTGAAGAAACAAGGCGAGAATATGGAAATCGACGTACTGGCCTATGCCAACAGCGAAGTCAATGAAGCCTATGTCGTCGAAGTGAAAAGCCACGCTAGGGAAGAAGCCATCGACCAATTACGCTCTATTCTGGAGCGCTTTCGCCGGTTTTTCCCGGAGCATAAAGACAAAGCTGTTTATGGCATCTTGGCGGCGGTTGATTTGTCCGAGGAATTGAGGGAGCGGATATTGAAAGCTGGCTTTTATGTCGCTCGTATCCACGACGAAGTGTTTGAATTGGACGTGCCGGCGAATTTCAAACCTAAAGCCTATTAAGTATCGTCCACCCAGATGAAACAAGTCAACATCAGCTATCGGCATGTCAAACCCGACGAAGACTTGGCCAGCAATTCACATTATTTTGACAAAAGCTT
>CAIYXP010000002.1 GCA_903930145.1 uncultured Methylococcaceae bacterium | reverse complement strand
GGACATGAATTTTGGTTCTTTGGGAATTCGCATGGTTGGCAACCCATTGTAACTTAAGCAAACTGCTCGTAGCCGCCAAGGTCGAGGCTCAGGCGCTGAAACAGGTGTATCCGGTTGAATACCCCATAGCAACGCCCCAGCAATACCCTGATCTTATGATTCAACCCCTCCACGAAACCACTATTCTGCCGCTTGATAAAGTAATTCGTAATCAAGTCCATCTTCTCGTCCAAGGTGTTCATAAACCGTTCAAAACCCTCCGCCTTGGTGTCCCTGACCAGCCTCATCCACGCCCGAAGCCGTTCTTCCGCCTCGGCCTTGGTCTGCGGCATGTCAAAGATGCCGGTCAGCGCCCGGCCAAGGGCATAGGTCATGAACAGCCCCGGCGCATAAGTGAACAGCAGAAGCAGGGTGGCGCGGTCCTCCTCGCCGAGGGTGTCCGGGTCTTTGCGCACCAGCCACATCGAACCCTTGAGCTTTTTGTATTCCCCTTCGGCCAATTCCTGTTTCAGCCGCCGCATTTCCCTCTTCCTGAGCGTGTCCACTTCCCTCCGGTAGAGTTTCGCCACATGGAAGCGGTCCGCCACGATCACGACCTTGTCCCCGAAGACTTCCCTCGCCGCCTCGGTGTAGCCTTCGTACAAATCGCTGCACACGCTTTGCACGGTGTCGCGCAAGCGCTTGGGCATGCTTAGGAAAAACGCCTTCACCGTGGCCTTCTCGCGATTCTCCAACACCCCCAGCAGACGGTTCTTACCCTTCTCCGTGCGCACCGTGACAACCGTCGCAAAATCCCGGTGGCCCTTTTTCAAGGCAATCTCGTCAACCCCCAGGGTCGGCAGGCTGCTGAACGTACCCCAATCCACGCCTTGCCCGAATTGCCCCTCGACGATGCCCTCCACTTCGTCGTACCCTACACCCTCCTTTTCGCTGACATCTTGAACCGTGCTGTTGACCAGGAGTTTCAAAACATGTTCCGCATACGCCTTGGTCACGGCGTGGCGCGGCTCGTACCAGGGCAAGTGCTGCGTCGTGGTGGGGTTCCCCGGACAGTCGTCGCAGACATAGCGGGGCGGCTTGATGAAGATATAAGTGGGCATGCCCAGCATCGGCAAATGCCGGAGTTTGATTTCCCTCCCCTCGTCATAACGGCGATGGATACCCCGGTCGCACCGGTGACACCGGGCTCCATTCACGGTGCTGCTCACATGGATGTGAACCTCGCCATCACTGGTAATTTCCACGCGGTTGACTTTGACCCCTTCAATATCAAGAGGGATTGTGACATACTCGGTCATGGCACACCTCGCTTTAAATTCGCGTTGCCAAGCTTGGCAACTATCTGTTTAGATGGGGCTTGTTTTTTACCATTCAAGTTCCCAAAGAGCCAGAATTTTCTTACCGGCAATTAATAGAAATTGCCTAACCATATTAAATTCATCACAAATAAAAATTTACAAGGAAGACGGGAAAAAGAAGGATACCGGTTTGATTTCGTCTAGCTACTTGCCAGTGTTGGTAGCGGTGACGAGGAGCAAGTATATTTCAGACCCTTCATCAAAGTGGATGGTTCACTTCCATCCATTGGTCACGCAAGGCATTGCCATGCTGGCCTATCGGCAAATGAACTACAGGACATTGATGGGGCTTTCCACCCAACTTTGCCGTTGGCTCCACAAATATTTATGCATAAAATTCATCAACGCTGGGATTATAACACCACCATTTGAAATTCATTATAAAACTATAAAAAGGGACAGTGGTTTATTGAAAAGAAAAGTCGAACGCCAGAATTTCATGGATATTGAAACCGCATTGGATGAACTAAAATAAAAAGGGATTATTAGCTTATGGAGTAAATCAGATATACTGGGGATTAGAAATAAAAAAATTGATACTATTTACAGATTATCTCCTTCCATGCGCTTTATCACAGAAACTAAGGCAGCAAACAAACGCAAAAGTGATACAGTTGAAATTGTGGCAAAAAAAATAAAATCGGGGCAGATTGACTATGATCGGAAATAATAGGGGCTTTAAGGTACGGGTCAGGCATCAACATACGACTGCTCCGGCAGGGGGCACACCAAACATGGGGCTTTAAGGTACGGGTCAGGCATCAACATAGGACTGCTCAGGCATATAAGGGGTACACCAAAACATGGGGTTTTAAGGTACGGGTTCTCATGCAATGAACAATAACATAGGGTTTTAAGGTGCGGGAAGTTTTTTTGCTTGCAAATATATGTTTTTAAATAATTTATTTTTAAATTTTCCGATCTTATCCTTATATTATTTTAAATATTATCCTTAACTTATAGGAAACAGCCTCAAGTACGATCTTATTTATCAGATATACTCCCCTATCACTCCAATGTTGTAAAAATTTTGGACTATAATTAGGGTCATGACGACGTACCTTACAGGAGGGTGTCATGAACCGAAAAATCCGCATCCAACGCTTTGCCCCCAAAGACCGGGAACTGTGGCAGAAGCTCTACTACCGGCATAAG
>CAIYXP010000001.1 GCA_903930145.1 uncultured Methylococcaceae bacterium | reverse complement strand
GAGTGGGTCAATGTTTTATTGTCGTTCATGATAAAACCCTTATAATAGTCGGCCCAATGGGCCTAAGTCCAAATTCAAATCTTCTTCCTTTAGATCGAAAACTTCTCTCAATCTGTCAAGTTCCTCTGCCTGTCTCATTAAGGTCAAGCCCAAGCGCTCGATTTCTTCGTCAGTCAATGAGCCAGAGTCCATCCGCTGTATGGCCTGTCTTTCAAGCAGTTCGTGCAGCAATTTTACCAGTGTCAGCACCAGTTGCGCCAAACCGTTACGGACTTTGTCACCATTAATTTCCAACCTCGACCTAGAATTGCCATGAGCCTTGTCTTTTTGAACAATGGATGTCAAATTGACTAAGGGTTGGCTCTGTGTGGATTGTAAATTTTCATTATTCATGGCTAGTATTGCTGAAGCCTCTAATTTTTCTTCCTGTTTCGACTGATGCCAATAACGCTTGCAAGCTGAGGTATACCAAGTCTATATCAGCAACCGAAATTGTGATATCAGCAACGATGACCGCTCCTTTGTTAAGAATTCTATCCAAAGCTTCGCATAAGGATACCTGTTGAGAATCTTCTCGCTTTTGTATTTCGATTATAGACACACCAAGAGCCTTAAGTAGTGAGGAGAGATAGTTATTTTAATGTTCTTTTATACGAATAATAAATTCATAAAACTTATTAAAGTTAAATCTTAAATAGTTTATTACCCAACGCTTCCAAGTTTGTCATGCCACCGGAATTAAAGTTTATAAATATTTTAGTAATTGGTTTATTATTGAAAACTATGTACTTCACCTTATCTATTTGATTTTTCTCGCGTTCATTCAGTGTACGGCAAAAAAGGCAGTTGCTGGTAGGTGTAATTTGATTCACAAACAACCCCTTTAAATGGATGTTGAGCTTATTTAGGCTATCCAGCATTTCCGAGGTTTTCTCCAACGCCAAATTTGTGGGAATGGTAATCGCATAAAGATAAGTTTTTTCAGGGTCGACAAGTAAGGTGCGCAAGGATTTAAGTTTGCGCGACAAGTCAACCAATCGTTCCGAAAGCTTAGGCAATCGCATGACACGCCTGTATTTTAGCAATAAGGAAAAAAACTGCCTCAACCAACTCCTGATCAACTCTGGCATTTCAAGCAGACGGATCAGGTGTCCACTTGGAGCAGAGTCCATTACCACAACATCATAGCAGCCGCCATCAAGATGTTCCATAACTGAAGTCAAAGCCATAATCTCGTCCAACCCGGGCGGTGCCAAATCCAACAGATGTTCCATCACTTCCCGGTCGAAGGTAATGTCAATCCCATGAAATGCATCTGCTAGAAATGTTTCAAGTTCCTCGCGATATTCCTGCCTGACATCATTGAAGGAATCTTCGGCATTGATCTCTTGTGCGTCCAAACCAGGCAGGATTTTGGTAGGGGTGCTCCTAACAACTTGATTTAGACAGTCCGCTAGTGAATGCGCCGGGTCGGTTGAAAAAAGCAACACACGTAGGTCAGGGTACTCACTTCGCATGCGTAAGGCCGTTGCGCAAGCCATCGTCGTTTTTCCTACTCCACCCTTGCCAGCAAATATGATAAGTTTAACTGATCTTGGCGGTAAGATACTAGCAAACTCTACTTTCAGCGGTAACTCGTCACAAAATTGGGGTTGTTCACCACATTCTTCGAATGGTAGGACGTTTGACCAAAGATAGCTTAGTGTCTTAGCGCACGGTTCTTCGGAGAGCAAAGGCAATTCCCAGAATCTTTGACATTTTAAACGACTTGATACTCCCTTTAGTGCTTGCAT